>CAMVJE010000061.1 GCA_947167745.1 uncultured Treponema sp. | reverse complement strand
ACGGAATTCACTGTGATTTTTACTCACTACAAAAAGTAAGGTTTTTCTTATAATTTTTAAAACTTACTTCAAAATTAGGAGAAATGAAAAATGGCAAAAACAAAACTAGGGATTAATACCCGCTGTGCAAATTGTGGGCGTGCCCTTTGGAAGGGCGAAAGCGTATATGTAAAAGGCGGAGTAGGAAAAACAATCGGTTTGGGAGCACTCAATACTATGACTTCCGGTGGTTCATCCCTTGGAAAATTTTACTGCTCACAAGGGTGTCTTAATGCAGCTGGAGGAAGTGGTACAGGAGAAAGCGGAAGTTCTTCATCAGGTTTCTTTTCCAAAAACTCAGAAGCCGAAGATGCAGCTAACAGAGCAGAAGAGCAAAGAAAGAAAGCTGCTCATAAAGAAGCGATTAGGAACATTAAATATACTGAGTTTCCTGCCGATGATGAAGGTTTCATTCGTGCAGCTCATATTATCTGCGATGACTATAGCGAGTGTCATCCCGGTCTTCTTGCAGACGGAGAATATAAAAGAGCATATAAAAAACGCATTGAATCTGAACTAAAAATGCTAAAAGATTCAAATCCTGCACACTATGAAAAGCTCTCTGAATTCTGGCAAGAAGCAGTACAATCGATGAAAAAACGTCGAAAGGTTCGCCTTATACTCTCAGGTATATTGTTTTTTGCTATTCCCATTATTTTTGGAATAATGGTCGCCCGTGATGATGGAGAATTTGCCTCAGGTTTTATTCCGGGCCTCGTTTTCGGTGCTATAATTGCCACCCTACCGCAAATATCAGGCTTCGGAAAATCAAAAACAGAAGATGAATAATTTAAGGATTTGTACAGGAGAATTTTTATGAAAATAAAATCTTTAATAACTAAAGCAATACTGCCATTGCTCATAGGAAGCAGTCTTTTTGCACAAAGTGCAGAATATAACGAACTGCTAAAAAAGGCAAAAGACTACGAATCGAAAAAACAATATGTATATGCGCTCGGAACATATTGGGACGCTATGGAAGCCGAGCAAAGTGCATACTCTTTTGAAGCAGCCCAGGCTTTTGAGAAACTGGAAGATACACTCAAAAAAGGAAATCCCGGCTTTGGCACCTTTGATGAGTTTAGCATCTACGATAACTGGGTTCTTGTGTGCAAAGACTTCGAAAAATATTGGGGCGAGTACAATCCAATTGTTGTCTCATTTGAAAAATTAAAGCGAGGAGATATTGATAGAGCTACAAAAACTGCAACTTATACCATTAATTTTCATTATAATTGGTCTGTTAAACACAAGCGTATCGCAGAGGCAGTTTTAAAAGGGCTTAATCTTGTACGAAAAGCTGACTGGTCTCAGGGTATTCCCAAAAAATGGCCGGCCACTTCGATTTTCGAAAAAGACATAAAGTTTGATCACTACATTTCAAACGGCATTCCGTTTTTTTATGCTAAAAAAGGAGATGTTGCTCAAAGACGTCTTCTTCATGAACATTATGCATCCGACCCCGAAACGGAGAGTTTCCATGCGGCACTTATTATGCGCACCTGGGATAATGAGTATGATCTAGGGAAAAGTGATTGCTTCAATCTTAATGCAGTCAGTTTTTCTGTAGTCGATAAAGAGGGACATGAACTTTTAAAAACACCCCAAATAATGCTTTATTTTAAATCTTATACCTTTAAGGGCGTAAATCAAGAGACAATGAAGCTTATTGACTCGGATAACATTGATATAAAACTTAACAGTTTTAAGCTAAAATATGGCTATGAAGGTTTTAGGTCTAGTAGTTTTAACGACGAGGATAAGCTTGATGAAAATCTTCTAAAATCACCAGATATTACCCAGAAAAATATCAGGTTCCTTTCTGCCTACAATGAAACCCTCAAAGATGAAGATATTATTGTTATTGTAAAGAAACTTGAGGCAAAAAGAAGATTACCGGAATTCTTAAAAAACGATGGTTTTGTAACTGTTGAAGGCGGAAGCTTTACAATGGGAGATAATACAAAGAATAAATCGTACGACCGTGATAAATATACAGAACATAAAGTAACTCTCAGTGAATATTCAATGGCGCCTACTGAAGTACCGCAATGGTTATATTTTGCTGTTACTGGAAAAAATCCTTCAGACCAAATTGGTTTGGATTTTCCAGTTGACTGTATTTCTTGGTTAGACGCTGTCTTATTCTGTAATACATTAAGTGAACTTGCAGGATTTACACCTTGTTATACCTTTAATGGGACAACAAATTTAGACATAAAAGAAATTGAAAAGCAAAATAAATATGAGACTGTAGTGTGTGATTTTAACGCAAATGGATACCGATTGCCAACAGAAGCAGAATGGGAATATGCCGCACGAGGCGGAAAAAACAATTCAAAAACGAAATATTCCGGAAGCGATTCTATTGATGATGTTGCCTGGTATATCAAAAACTCAGAGAAACGAAAACAAGGTATAAACGGTTACTACATGGAAGAAAAATCCTATTATGACCAAAACGAAAGAATAACTTCATATAGAGAAATTCATAATATTGGAATGAAAGCACCAAATGCTCTAGGGCTGTATGATATGAGCGGCAATGTCTCTGAGTGGTGTTTTGATACTTACGCTGATTATCCTGCTCAGGAACAGAGTAATCCTGTAGTAATAACTAACAAAAAATACTCCGAGAGGAGCAATCGCAAAGTGCTCCGAGGCGGTGACTCAAATGACATTCTAGAAGATATGGATATTTTGAAAAGATCCGACTTTAACTCATATGGGTATACAGGCATGCGTCTGGCTCGTACCACAGAAAAAGGTGCACAAGAAAGTGTAATACTTGCAGAAGAAAAGGTGCGGAAAGAAAAACAAGCAGCCAAACAAGCAATGACAGCAGAGTCTGTCGTTGGGGAACTTGCTAAAAATGGTATATCAAGCAAAATCTATGTAAGAAACAGTTCTTCAAAATTTTTGGAACATCTAAAACTAGTAATTTCCATAAATGAAAAGAGTCTGGATTTTGGAGAGATAAATACAATTTTACAAGGTGATGTTATTTCGTTTGAGAATCCCAACTTAGCAAAAACACTAAAGAATCATTTTGGTGCGGATGGTGCAATAAAGAAGAACAACAATAACACTATTACATTTTTCTTTGATGCTGGTCCCAACTCTGAATATGTAGAAATAAATAAAAAAAACATACTATATGCTAAAAACATTCTTTTTGAAATAGTAGACAGGCAATAAAACCACATAGGCTTACATGGGGCAGAAGAGATTCCCTATGTAAGCTTTATTTTACAAAAACAAGAAGGTATAAAGTTGAGTGAATCTAGCTGGGCAAAAAGACTTGAAAATAAAATAACAACAAATGAGTTAGTTGAATTTTGGAATACCACTGTAGATTATTCTTCTGCACCATATTATTCAACTGAAGATTCCAATATACGAAAAGTGTGCAATTGCAACGCAGCTAATTATGAAAATTTGCTGACCATGAATCCTGACTCGAAGGAAATGCATCTATCGCTTCTTCCTGCTCCTTACTGCGGAGATTTAGAAAACGCAAAAATCTATATCTTATCATTGAATCCTGGATTTGCCGTTACAGATTATTATGAAGAAGAAAAATGCGAAAAGTATCGTTCTGAGATAATTAGAAATATAAAGCAGGAAAAAACTCAATACATGAATTATTGTTTTAACCCAGAATTTCTGTGGACAGGTGGAGCTAGATATTGGACAAACAAGTTCAAACAAATAACTAAAGAACTTATTGAAAAAGAAGTACATAATAATCTCTTCGAAGTTCTTCAGAATTTATCTAATCGCATTGCAACATTGGAACTCATTCCGTATCATAGCCAGAAATATAATCTACCAAAAAAAATTGAAGAAAGTCTTTGCTCAAAAAAACTAATAAAGAAATTTGTGCATGACACGCTTGTTCCTAAGGCTAAAAAAGGAGAGACCTTGATTATCGTCGCAAGAAAAGCAAAAGAGTGGGGATTTGGAAAATCTGATAATAAAAATATAATTATATATGGCAAAGAAGAAGCACAGAGTTTTTCATTGAGTAAAAAAAGCAAAGAAGAAATAATTGATTTTTTGACAAAATAATGTACCTGCGCCAAAACTACTTATCAGTTCCACTTACAAGCGCACTCACAATTCCCCACCATTCAGGAAATCCAACGCAAATAGCTGCTTTATACCGTCGTGATAGATAACAGGCGCATTATCCATCGTTATGAGAATTTTTGGAAATGCGTCTTTTATAGCATAAAATGGTTTCAGCTCTCGTTTTAATGTCTCTTCATCACGGACTGTAAGAGAAACCTGCACATAATTTGTTTTACCATCCTTCACTGCAACAAAATCGACTTCCAAATCATCGAACTTTCCTACAAACAATTCGTAGCCTCGGCGTTTCAATTCTATAAACACGACATTTTCAAGAATATGACCTTCATCACCGCCTCTTGCGCCGAGCATAAAAAACTTCAAGCCCATATCTACGGCATAGTATTTTTCCAGAGTCTTTAATGTTTCTTTTCCTTTTATGTCGTAGCGGTTCAACTTGTAAAACAAAAAACTCTCGCAAAGAGCCGTCAGACAGTTTTCTACGGTGAGAGGAGCCGTCTTTCGCCCGCTTGAAACAAATGTATCACTTATCTTTTTAGGAGAAAGCAAGTTACCCGTATGAACAAGAGCAAATTTCACGACTTTTTCAAGCAAAATCGTATCGCTGATTTTTTTTCGCTGCTGAATGTCTTTCAGAACAATCGTAGCGTACAAACCTGAAAGATAGTCACGGATATTTTCGTGATGCTCATAAATGTTATGCAGATACGGAAATCCGCCGAATGTTATGAATTTTGTATACAATGTCGGCATATCAAGATTCTTATCTGAAAAATGCGATTTATATGCAGTCTGAAATTCCAGAAATGAAAACGGCAGAATATGAAGCTCCACATATCTTCCACTTAAAAGAGTCGCAATCTCGCTTGAAAGAAGATTCGCATTAGAACCAGTAAGATAGATATCTACATTCGGATTTACAAATAAAGAATCTATAACCTTTTCAAAGTTTTCTACAAGCTGAATCTCGTCCAGAATAATATAATTCTTAGTCCAAGGAACAAGACGACTTTTTAAAACGGAATGCAATGCGTGATATTCCAAAAGCTCTTCATTTTCCAGCATCTCAAAATTCAAGAATGTGATTTGCTCGCTGGGAACGCTCTTTGAAATCTCCTTGCAAAAATCCCTGAGAACAACAGACTTTCCTGCACGACGCACGCCTGTGATGACTTTTATGACATGTTGATTCTGCCACGAAAGCAATTTTTCAACATACTCTCTTCTTGAAAAGGATTCTTCTGTGTAATAAGCGGTTTGACGGATATCAAGCATAACCAAAGTATAATATGCATGAAGCAAATTGTCAAAGTTTTTAACTTAGAAATGAAAAACTTTATATTTTCGCTACTTTTTTAACTTTAGAATTAAAAAATATCCATCCTCCTATCAAGGAACTTGCATCCCCACAAAAAAAGACGGAGCAGAAATCCTACTCCGTCCGTATAACACACGCAATTAAAGGTGCGCTTGCCTTCTACTCATTAAACTCGCTTACCAGCGCACTAACCGTAGCCTTAGCATCTCCGTAAATCATTACAGTATTGTCGTTTGTAAACAGCGGGTTCTCAACACCAGAGAATCCCGTTCCCTTACCGCGCTTGAGTACGAATACTGTGCGGGCTTCGTGGGCGTTGACAATCGGCATACCGTAAAGTGGTGAGCTTTCATCGTGGATAGCATCCGGATTTACAACGTCGTTTGCACCGATAACGATTGCAACATCAACATTGCTCATCTGCGGGTTCATCTCGTCAGCAGTTTTGAGCTGCTCATACGGAACATTTGCCTCAGCAAGCAATACGTTCATGTGGCCAGGCATTCGGCCTGCAACCGGGTGGATTGCGAAGTTTACTTCCGCGCCGTTCTCTTCAAGCTTGTCGCAAAGCTCTTTTACAGCGTGCTGAGCCTGAGCAACAGCCATACCATATCCAGGAACGAAGACGACATTCTTTGCCGCTTCCAGAATCATGTAAGCGTCTTCCACAGATATAGCCTTCGGCTCCTTTGCAGGACCGGCAGCACCCTTCTTCTTTGAGCCACCGAAGCTCTTGAAAAGGAGAGAAGCAAATGTGCGGTTCATAGCCTTACACATAATCAAGGTCAAAATCAAACCAGAAGCACCAACGAGACATCCGGAAACAACCAGTACAGTGTTGTTGATTGCAAAACCTGCAAAAGCAGCAGCCAGACCAGAAAGTGCATTCAAGAATGAGATGATAACCGGCATATCACCGCCACCAATCGGGATAACCATGGTAAAGCCCAAAAGGAGGAAGATTGCCGTACAAGCGATTACGCCGCATTTTTCGATTTCTGCAAATCCAAGCGGATTGTCAGCAGTGAAGAATGAGTAGGCGATGATTGAAACCAGACCGAGCACGCACAAAACGCCGTTTACAGCGTTCTTAGCAGGAATTACCCAGCCTTTGAAAGTCATTTTTCCGCTCAATTTGCCCCATGCAACCAGAGAACCGGTGAAAGCAACAGCACCAATTGCAATAGTCAAACCAAGTGAAACAGCTGTGAAGTAGTCACCTTTTGGAGCTGCTATGTACTGAGTCAAAGCAACGAGAAGTGAAGACAAACCGCCGAAACCGTTGAACAAAGCAACAAGCTCAGGCATTCCAGTCATCTGCACTTTCTTAGACCAGATAGCACCGATTACAGTACCAATCAAAACAGCGGCAACAATCCAGCAGTAGCCATTTGAAAGAAGCGGGTTTCCGCCCCAGGTTGCAGCATCCGTAGAGAAAGCTGACATAACATCTTTCTGAATAAGAACTGTCACCACAGCAACCAGCATACCGATTGCAGAATAGAAATTTCCCTTGCGGGCAGTGGCAGTTTTTCCCAAAAGTTTGATTCCCCGGATAAAGAAGATGCAGGAAATCATGTACAGAATTTTAATCAATGTATCGTTCATCCCGACTGCTCCTTATTTCTTTTTTGAATCCTTAGTCTTGAACATACCAAGCATACGGTCAGTTACCATGTAGCCGCCGATTACGTTGATAGTCGCAAACACAATGGCGAGGAAGCCGAGAACAGCTCCAACCTTACCGCCGATTTTTACGGCAGCGGCAGTGATAGAAATGGCACCTACAACAGTGATACCAGAAATAGCGTTTGTTCCTGACATAAGCGGCGTGTGCAGCTGTGAAGGAACTTTTGCAATCAACTCCAATCCAAGGAAAGCAGCGATTACAAATACGAAAATAAGCATTATATCCATAAAAATTAACTCCTCTGTCACCCTGAACTTGTTTCAGAGTCTTTTTTGGGCGTTACCCTTCGGTCGCTTCCGCTCACTACGGGTCGGGCTTTTCGCACTTCCGCGCTAACCGCGCTCCATACCGCAAGCGGTACTGCTTCGCAGGTGCTACAATCCCTAACGCTTTGATACGGAAAAATCCCAGATTTTTCCGAGACTCGCTCAAAACTCACCTCGTGAGTTTTGCCCCCTGCGGGGTCGCTCCCTACTTAAAGCGTTCATGAATAATCTGTCCGCCCTGTGTGAGTAAACAGCCCTTCATGATGTCATCTTCCATGTTGACTTTGAATTCTTTTGCCTCTTTGTCGTAGAAGCCTGCATGTGTAAGGAAGGCCGTGATGTTTCCAGAGAACATCTTTGAAGCATCGTAGGGAACCTGTCGCTCGAGCAAGTCACCAGACATGATTGTAACGCCGTTTTCGGTAACCACATTCTCAAAAAGTTTTGAGCCTTCGACATTGCCGCCGGTAGAACAAGCCATATCGACTACGATTGAGCCCGGCATCATGCGGTCAAGGACATTCTTTTCGATGAGGCGGGGAGCCTTGCGACCGAAGACCTTTGCCGTTGTGATGACGATATTTGCCTTTTCGCAGACCTTAGCCTGAGCTTCCTTCTGTTTTGCAATCTGCTCAGGAGTAAGCTCTTTTGCGTATCCTTGTGCAGTCTGACCCATTTCACCCAGGTCGATTTTTACGAATGATGCGCCAAGGGACTTAACCTGCTCTTCAACGACAGGGCGTGTATCGAAAGCGTCAACTCGCGCTCCCAGGCGTTTTGCCGTAGCGATTGCCTGAAGACCTGCAACACCAACACCAATAATGAAAACGCGGGCAGGGTTGATTGTACCAGCCGGAGTAACCATCATCGGAAGGATTTTTGGGAGTTTAGCAGCCGCATTCAAAACTGCGACATAACCAGCAAGGGAAGTCTGTGATGACTGAACATCCATCTTCTGTGCGAGAGTGCTTCGAGGAATCATCTCAAGCGAGACAGCCTGCAATCCCTGGGAAGCAAATTTATTAAGAAGCTCTTTTTCATTGAAAGGATCAAGATAGCTCAAATGCAGCGTGCCCTCTTTGATACCATCAATCGAAGTTGGCTTCATAATTCGGACGATAATTTCTGAGTCCGAGTAAGCATCTTCTTCTTTTGAAACGATTGTAGCACCGGCATTTTTGTATGCCTCATCGCTAAAACCACTCTTCAAACCTGCACCCGAAACGACCTTGATTTCAAAGCCCATCGATGTAAGTTTCTTTGCGTCATCAGGAATAAGAGCAACGCGTGTTTCGCGTTCGTCCTTCTCCTTACAGACCAAAACTTTCTTCATTTTT
>CAMVJE010000060.1 GCA_947167745.1 uncultured Treponema sp. | reverse complement strand
GCATTGAATGAATCTATCATCTTTTCTTCGAGGAAAGAAACCCGCGGATAGTAGGCCTGAACAATCAGATAAACCAGGAAATACTCTCCCTCATCGATTACCACGAGATTTATCTTTATGTTGTGGGGTTTTGCCGCCGTTATAAAAGCAAATTTCAGAGACTCGAAGTTGTCGAAACATACGCTCACTTCATTTTCACGCTGCAGGTAAGAGAGCGAATAATAACACTTTCCGAATGAGTTGTCGTCCTGCATACAGTAGAGCGTTTTTCCGTCAGCACTGCCTTCGGTGTCGTCAGGAATCCGAGTCTTATCCTCCGGGGAAGCCACAAGATAAGCCTCGTGATAAAGAGTCTCCCACTTTTTGTGGCGGTTCGAATAATACTCAGTTCCCTTCATTGTTGAAATAGAACGAATTACTTTTGACACATCTTCGATAGTAAGATTTTTAGCACTAGAATTGTCTCCCTGAGACTCTTCCTTACTACCGATAGTTTTCTTATCAAGATAAAAGAGTTTTTCGCTTGTAAGACGAGGTTTCTCTTCATTGTCCCAATGACTTACTGCCAGCTTGGAAAGTTCCGTATTCGGAACTAACGATAGTTTGACTTCTTCATCATTCAAAAATTCATTATGCATCTCTCCGGCTTCTTTTACCTTTTCCAGAATTTCTGGTGAGACTGACTGAGCGAAAAGAACCGGAAGAGTTAGCGACATTGCGGCAATAAATGTAAAAATTTTCTTCATAATAAATCCTTAATATTAAAACGAGCAGCATTCACGCTTGTTACAAAAAATATGCCCCACAAAAAGCTGTGGGGCAAAAGCAAACAATAAAAATCTATTAGTAGTTGCCTTTGTAAATTACGCGAACCTGTTTGTAGAGGCCTTCGCCTTCGCTCTTTGTCTCGATGTCAGAGAAATCGTTGAGAGTTGTGTGAATCAAGCGTCTCTCAAAAGGATTCATCGGCTCAAGAAGGATTGAAGTTCTCTTTGTGCGAACTTTGTCAGCAGTTGTATAAGCCAGGTGAACAAGATTCTCCTCACGGCGGACACGGTAATTCTCTGTGTCGAGGATTACGCGGACATCTTCACGGCCCAGGTGACCTGCATAAACATTTGCCAAAAGCTGGAGGGCGTCGAGGTTTTTACCCTTGCGACCAATAAGGATTGAAGAGCTTTCTGAAGAAAGTTTAAGTCCGATTTTCTTTTCTTCGCGGAACATGATTTCTACGCTTGCTTCATAGCCCATCTTTGCGATGACATCAGAAACAAACTGAACAAGCTTCTGCTCAAACTCATCCTGAGGGATTGGATTTCCCATAACCCGTTTTGCAGTCTCAGAAGGTGAGTCATTGTCGTCGTCGTATTTTACGCCAGGTGTTGCCTCATCAGTGTGAACACGGATTTTAACATAGCCAGATTTGAACAATGTTTTTTTCTGAACTTCAATGATTTCAACATCAAACTGGTCGCTTTCAAGACCAAGTTCGATTGTTGCCTTTTCAATTGCGTCTTTTTCTGTTTTTCCTTCAAATTCGTAAGTCATTTTATTTATCTCCTTTAGTTTACTAACTATCGTTTGTTCTTTGATTTTTTCTCAACCAGCTTAAGTTTCGGCTCGTCTTTCTTGTTTTTCATCATTTTGTTGATGACAATCTGCTGTCCAAGCTGGAAAATGTTTGAAACCGTCCAGTAAAGGAGCAGACCTGCCGGAGCATTGTAGAAGAGGAAGAAGAACATAATCGGCATACCGTACATCATCATCTTCATCTGATTAGAATTTGCGCCTGCAGTTCCACCGTTTCCAGTGATTTTTCCAAACAAAAGCTGAGAAATTACATAAATAACCGGCAAAATTCGAATCTGATTCCAGCCAAGGAATGGCAAACCATGCTCAAACACAGGACCAACACGATCACCCTGAGAAAGGTCGTCAATCCATCCGCTGATGAAAGAAGCTCCACGGAACTCAAAGTAGTTGTTGAAAAGGTTGTACATTGCGAACAAGATTACGAACTGGAAAATCATTGGCAGACAGCCGCTCATCGGGTTGTAACCGATTTCCTTGTACATTTTTGCAGTTTCCATCTGCAATTTCTGAGGATCACCCTTGTATTTTGCCTGAAGCTCCTGCATTTTTGGCTGGAACTTCTGCATTTTCTGAGTACCTTCGAGACTCTTCTTTGTGATTGGGAAAAGAGCCATCTTCAGGATAATCGTAACGATGATGATTGAAACGCCCCAGTTATGAACGACCTTGTTTACATTCTCAAGAAGGAACTTAAGGATAACTTCGAGCCAGTAGAGGAAGCCTGAAGTCTGCAAACTCTCGTTAAAGTGAACCCCGCTCAAGCCCCATTCATTTTTGTCCTCAGAGACATAATTCTTAAGCTCTGATTCATTTCGTGGACCAGCGTAGATATAATAACTATCGTTAGTTTCTTTTGAGTCGGTTGACTTTCGAGTCATTTTGACCTGAGCATTAGTAGACTCGCCAACTTCAATCTCAGAGTTGTAAACGACCGTGCTAGACATTGAATTCTTGTCCTCTGGATAAACGATGAATTCAAAGTATTTTCCGGCCATGGCAGTCCAAACCCAGTCACGCTCGTAATTCTTTGTCTGCTTGTTGCCCAGGCGGGTCTTTTTTACTTTTTCGCCGTTGAAAGAAACAAGCTCCCGGTATTCGTAGCGATCCATTTTCGGATTGAATTTCGGGCCGACCTGTGGGGCAGTGCGCAATGTGTAAGCAGCTCCGCCAACATCAAGGCCCTTGAAATTCTCATCGCCGTCGATTGTGATATCGAGTTTGAAAGTGTAGTCATTCGGCTTGAAAGTATATTTTTTTACAAGAGTGAATTCACTTGTGCTGCCGTCAGCATTCTTTGAAGTGAACTTTTTGAAGAATCCGATTGAATAGTCATCAAGTTTTTTTGCCGTGAAAATGTCATTGATGATTGGGCGGTTAGCTCCGCCAAGGGAAAGACCAAATGCTCGGTTTTTGTCAGAAAGATTTTCGATAAGCTCAACACCTTTACCAGTATCAGCATCACGGTTTTTGAGAGTGCCACGGTCATCTTTTTCTATAAGCTCGTAGCTGATAATATCACCGCCACGGTTAGTGAATGTGACGGCAACTTTGTTTGTAGTAATTGTAAATTTTTCTTCAGTAAGATTTTCAGAAGATTCATCAGCTGCAGATTTATCTGAAGATACAACGATACTTTCAGATTCCGTAGAACCAGCAGAATCCGAACCAAGAGCCTGATTCTGCACCTCAGATGCGTTCTCAGGATTTTCGCTTGAAGCAGCTTCGGTTTTCTGCTCTTCGTTTTGAGCCTGATTTTTCTGGGGCGGGAAGAGGAAAGTCTGCGCCGCAAAGAAACCAACCAAAACAACAGTAGAAAGGCCGATAGCCCATACAGTGTTTTTTTCCATTTTTAAACATCCTAATGCCAATTAATGGCAGTAATTTTCGCTGTTAAAATTTTACGGAACCGGATCGTATCCGCCAGGGTGAAAAGGGGAGCATTTTATAATCCGTTTTGTTGAAAGGTACATTCCTTTGACAGGGCCATGTTTTTGCAAGGCTTCCAAAGCATAGGCCGAGCATGAAGGATAAAACCTGCAGCAAGGAGCTTTGAGCGGGGAGATGAACTTTCGGTAAAAGCGAATCGGTAAAGTTAAAATGAATACGAAAATCTTCTTCATTTTTTGACTAGACCAGCTTTTTCACACAATGTACGAAATTGAACACACCGCGTGCTGAACGAGTCTTTCTCGGAAGGGGGATATACCAGAAAAAGCATATCATATCCGGTGTTCAGGTGTGCTTTTAAATTACGATAGGTTTCGCGACTGAATCGTTTGGCCTGATTGCGTTGAACTGCATTGCCAAAACCGCGGGGAAGGGGAAAGCCGATGCGGTTGAAATCCAAGCCGTTCGGGAGATAGAAAAGTTTTGCTCCCGCTGTGCTTGCCCTTTTCCCGTTTTTGAACAGATTTTTGAAATCACTAGGCTTTTTGATATGCTCTTCGCGCGTAAAACCTGCTGACTTCATAAAACCTGCTCCATTACATGAGATGCTGAATTATCAGCACGACAAGTTAATTAGTATTTTTTGTGCTCGTCACAAACTGAGAGCTTCTTGCGGCCCTTTGCTCTTCGGCGAGCGAGAACCATGCGACCACCGCGAGTTGCCATGCGAGCGCGGAATCCAAATTTTCTGTTTCTTTTAACTTTACTTGGCTGGTATGTTCGTTTCATAGAACATTCTCCTTATTCTGTTGGGGATAACCCTAAATTTTGATAAAAAATTTGAGCAATTTTGCAAGAACTTCCTCTATCCTCGCAAAAATTTGGTAGTGGCAAATAGTTTAACAAATTTACTTATTGTCGGTCAATATATCTGTCTTTAGTCTGTCAAGAATTTGTCGTAAATTTTCGGGAATTTCTTTATTTGGAGAAGATTTTTCTTCATTTTTTACGGAATCGCTAGAGACAGTCCGATTTTTTTCATCAAATTCCTGAATTGCTTTTTCTTCTTTTTGAAGTCTTTCTTCCATTTCCGAACGAATTTTTTCTTCGTTAATCTGGGAATGAAGCTCGACATTTGTTCCTCGAAGACGAAATGCCAGAGACGAAATTTTTACATCAGGAACGCCCCGTTTAAGTCCTGTGATAATATACTTTTGATAAATGCGCAAAGTCTGAATCCAGGCAGGGTGGTCAGCCTCAACAAGAAGAATTCCGTTTTTCAAATCAATAATCCGGGAATGTGAATAAAGATTTACGCCAAGATTCTCTCCGTTCTTTGCGTTCGAACGGATTGACTCCAGAGTAACCCGCCAGGTTTTGAGAAGCTTGTTGTTTTTTTCGACTTCCGCACGCTCAATGTTCGTGAATGCGGTCATTATCATTTCCTCGGCGGAAATCAGATTATCACCATACGCCATCAGAAATTCCTCAGCTGATTTTTAAGAATGTAAAGCTTTTCCTTGAGCCGCCGAACTTCATCCAGAGAAGAAAAAATTTTTGAAGCCATGTAAGAGTCAGCAAAAACTCCGTCAAAAAGAAAATCAGCAAAAGTCGAAAAACCGCCAATCGTCATGCTATAATCAGCTGGAATGCTGACAGAGCCAAGAACTTGCTGCAATCTCTGCATGAGCATGTTCGCCTCATTCATAAGGTTTGCGGCACCGTTAAGCTTGTGGTGTTTTATCAAATCAACGATGAAACCGCCACCAAGAATATCAAGAATACTCCAGTTGCGTGCACTCTTAAGCTTGTCTTCTGCCTCTTCAACGAGAGGAATTAAACGGTCAATGAGACTCAAAGCCTCAGAAATTTGTGGATTATTTGTCATTTTTCACCTTATCCCCGGCATACAGACTCAACCCAACAAGCACGCAACCCTCAATATACGGAAGATTTTTCTCGTTGAGATAAGAAAGAAGCTCCTCGCTCTCTGCACCCGGCTGAATCACGATGCACTTAAAGGACTTTTTACATTCCTTGATGAGAGCCAGCCCCTTCACCGGGTTAATGCAAAGGTCAATGATGTCAATCTCGCCAGGAATGTCGTTAAAACTGGTTAGTTCCTTGCCCACAGCATGAACCGTGTAGCCGTGCTCCAAAAGCCCCTGCTTGATTTTGTAAGCATATTTCTCAGGATTGAGAGTGTCACCCGCAACGGCAAAAACCTGCTGCTGCATGATTTCTGGTAATTCCATGAGGCTAGTGTAGCATAAAAATGGAAATTTAGGAATTAGAGATGAGGAAAAGGAAAAAAAGAACAGCTGGGCGCAACCGCCGACAAGCGGCGGTCGGGCTTTTCGGGGTTACGCTACCGCTGCATTGCGTCGTTCGCTGCGCTCTCTAAGCAACGGCTACGCCGCCCCTACAATCCCTTGCGCTTGAGAGAAAATATAGAAGAATTATTCTGTAATGACTATAGACTTTACTTTATAATCTTTTTCAAAATCACTAGAAAAATTCACTTTCTCAACCGTGCCAGAAATTTCTATAAATTGATCATCTTTCAAATCAATATAGGCATCATTATTGCTGTAAACAGTAATAAGCGGCATGTCCTCAGCTTTGTTCAGAACAGACATACCTTCGAGCTTATACGCATAACCTGCTTTTTTGCTCTCGTCAATGTTTGAAACATAAAAAGAAAGTTTCTCAATCTTTTTTCCTTCAATCGGATGCTCGCCGTACCATTTTTTTGCTTTGAGTCGGTTAGCTGAGAAGCGTCCAACTGCCGCATATACAGTAAGATTATATGTTGCCTTTTCAAGCCACTGTGCATAACCGTCTTTTTTCAGTGCAGCTGCACGTTCTTCAAGTTCTTTTGCAACATTTGCGGAATTTTTAGTCCAGCTAGATTTTGGATTCTGCTCGTTGTCTCTCGCACTGTTTTTTGATGTAACTTTCTGTCCTTTTTTATCGACATTATATGTCCTCATATCCAAAGTCTCTACAGTGAATGAGTTTCCGTTTCCAGTGATTTTTACCTTTGTTTCTTGACCTTGAAGTCCGAGTCCAAATTTATAAATCAGAACTTGTGTAAACAGATATTCATTGTTGATGACATCAAGTTTTCCAAAATTTTTGATTTGTCGAACTGTTTTATCACCTTCAGCAGGTTCTGCATAAAGAAGATTCCAAACAACTGGCAAAAGCTCGACATTATCAGGCAAAGTTCCTGTAGCTGGTTTCGCCTCATCTGAAGAAAGAAGACCTTTCCCCAAATTTCCCAGAGGGCCTGCAAATGCAGAAACTGACATAATAGCTGTAAAAACTACAGCAAGCACTTTTTTCATAAAATCCTCCTAGATTTATGATTCGTACATTAAAATAGATTAAGATTTCACTTATTTTTGTGAAATCTTGATTTTATGCAGTATTATTACATTATTTTATTAAAACTATCAATATTAAATCAACAATTCTTAATATTGCTCTGTAATTTTAATCAACATAAATCGTCATTCTTAATGTATGAACTCAATCAGAGAAATATTCGTAAACAATCTCAAATACTACCGAAAACAAAAAGGCATTTCCCAAGAAAAACTTTCTTACGCCGTCGAAAAAAGTATCGCCTACATAAATCAAATAGAAAATAAAATATCCTGGCCACAGCCGGAAATGGTGGATAAAATCGCCGTCGTACTTGGAATTCCTTCTTCCGCTCTTTTTGAAGAAAACTCCTGCCCCGAGAACAAAAAAGCTGTGTTTGAGAGTAACTTCGGAAAATCAATTGAAGCAGAACTACTTTCACGAATTGAGAAAGATATTCGGGAAGTATGCAAATTGGTGTAAATCTTTAAACAAAGGATATCTTATTTCAAAACGCTTCTTTTCGTAAAATCATCGCTCGCTTCAACAAGCCGATTCCAGAGAGTTTTCTTGATGAAATAGATTTTTCTTCCTGTTTTGAATTTTCTAGCAAATCTAACATTGCCTTTGCAGCCGCTTGTTTTGCCTTTTTGCGAGTCGTTGCTTTTTCCGAAACTTGGTGTTCGTTGTTATTTAGAGTTAGTGTACAAATCCAGAACAATTTTCCATTTTCAGCAGTTTGTGCAAAACTATAGTTCGGCTGAACGATTTCTTTTTTGATATATTTTAGATTCAATATTTCAACCGCTGTCGGAGATTTTTTTGAACTGTTTAAGATATTTGCCCCAGTTTGTTCAACAGTCTGCTTTTTTGTGACATTCTGCCCTGTCAGATAAGTATATGCCGATTCTACCGCCGCATTTTGAGCTTCTTCCACTGTCTTGCCGTTTCCAACAAATAACCCATTAATAGGTTGAAGTGAAATAGCACAATCATAACGACTTCCGCAGTTCCAAAACGAGTATGTCGGCAAATCCAGCCCGTTTTTCTTACAATAATTCTGCAATTTTTCTGTAGCATTCTCTGCAGTTTTATCATATCTTAACAATTCCGAAGCAACACGAGACAAAACATCCATGTTCCAGTTTGAATCTATTGCGACTGCTCCTAAAACCGACTCAATCAAATCACCTTTCTTGTTCTTTCTGTCATGTAAATAATAACCGTGAGCACGCTCTAGATAAGAATCGAATTCAAGGAGATTTGAGCAATGTGCTAGTTTCTCGTTTTTAACCAAACGAGATTTCTCTTCCGAAAGCTGACCTTCCGTTGCCGAAGAAACAAACTGCCCGTTTGCATCAACATGGCAAAACTCAGAAGCCAGATTCTTAACCACAGCAAGTCCCAGTACCGCATCACCGATGAATTCTAGAATCTGATAATTCTGTACCCGGTTCTGCGTGGCAGCTGAGAGAGAAGGGGAAACAAAAGCCTGCTTAAGAAGTACAGGATTAGTAAACTGATAACCTATTTTCTGCTGAATCAGAGAAAGTGTTGTTTCGTCCATATCGTCACTGTAGAATTTCCAGCGAGCTGACACAAGAAAATCATTGTAGAATTTCTCCCGCTCTTCGTTTTCTTTTTGAAGCCATTGCCGCTACACTTGGCATCCGGTCACAATTTGCGACTGGTTGTGCTTTGGCTTCAGTGCCACCTTCTTTAGGTAGGTCCTTTTTTGCCATAAGAAAAAGATTTTCGTCCTTATCTTTAATCATTTTCACCCTTGCAACAGGTTTGCCATTTTCCACAAGCAGGATTTGAGGGCATTTTTTCGCAGCTTTGAGAAAAGTGTCTGCGTTCAATTCCGATAGTTCCAGATGTTCCGCCATCATGTCAGCAAGAATGTGATTCACCACATTATCCACGCTCTGATTGGACTTTTCAGCGAGTTGATTCAAGTATTCTATAACGATTTCATCTAATTCAAATTCTGTATCAATCCAGCACTCCAGCGGTGTGATGATTATCTTGTCGAAGTTAATTTTTCCATCTTTTGTAATTTCCATGTGCAACTCCTTTTAACATATCGCAATTTGCGATGAGTCATATTTTGAATTGGTCGCAAATTGCGACCAATTGTATCAATCACTCGCAAATCCGATTTTTCGCTTTGATTTTGGTTCCTCAATCAGATTGTTCAGCACTTGAATAATCTGACTAATTTTTCTGTCCT
>CAMVJE010000059.1 GCA_947167745.1 uncultured Treponema sp. | reverse complement strand
ATTGCTAAAGCGTTGCGCACAGTATTGAGTGCATCAGCCAGTAGAGATGGCAAGCATTATAGCCTTGACATACTGGACTAATTGAACTGTGGAAAAATCTAATCAAAACGACGTTTTTATCGTTGGCTTCGTTCGTGGCTCACACGGCATTTCGGGCGAATTTAAAGTAGAAAGCACTTCCGGAGAATACGAGCATTTTGCTTCAATGAAAGAAGTCGCTTTGAGAAACGGCAAAACCGGAGAAGAAAAATCCTTTTCGGTGGAATACGCAGAAGTCGGCGGCCGTGACTTGTACTTAAAACTTGCGGGAATCGATAGTCCTGAGGCTGTGCAGAAGTACAGTAAATGGGAGATTGTAGTTTCGCGAGAAAATGCTTGTCCTCTTGGAGAGAACGAGTGGTATATCGAAGACTTAAAAAATTGTGCTCTCGTTTACGGGGGCAAAGACGGATTGGCAGAAAATTCTGCGCCCATACAGGTGGGTACAATCACAGACGTAATGGAAGGCGGTTCTGGAAACCTCTTGGAGGTTTGTCTGGCCGAGAATTGTGATTGTCTTAGCAGCGATGTCAAATATGATTCCAATGGAAAGGTTCGCACGGTATATGTGCCGCTTAAGGATCAATTCATCGGAAAGGTTGATGTCAAAAACAAGATAATCCAGTTGATGCACCTCTGGATTCTGGAGTAATTCCATGAAATTTACTGTGCTGACCTTATTTCCTGAGATTCCGCGCGCTTTTTTTGAAGCCTCAATCATGGCGAAAGCGGTTGAAAAGGGAATTATTGCCTACGATTTAGTGAATATCAGGGATTTTGCCTTTGATAAACACAAGACATGTGATGACAAGCCGTACGGAGGCGGTGCCGGTCAACTTTTGATGGCGGAACCTCTCGGGCGTGCGCTTGACAGCGTAAAGGCCTACAAGAAGCATGTGATTTATGTCACTCCTTCGGGCAAGCCTTTCACTCAAAAAAAAGCGCAGGAACTTAGTCAGAAAGATGAAATCGTTTTGGTTTGTGGCCGATACGAAGGTATTGACCAGAGAATTATTGATTTGTATGTAGACGACGAAATCTCCATCGGGGATTATGTCATGTCGAGCGGAGAGCTTGCGGCAACGGTTATAGTCGATTCTGTATATCGGCTGGTCGAAAATGTAATCACTCCGGAAAGCCTCGACGAAGAAAGCTACTCTGACGGACTTTTGGAATATCCCCAGTACACGCACCCGGCTGTGTACAAGGACTTGGCAGTGCCAGAGGTTTTAACTTCCGGCAACCATGAAGAAATCCGAAAGTGGCGGCTGAAAAAGCGGCTCCAGAAAACACTTGCAAACCGCCCCGATTTAATCGCGAGCGCACGAGTGCAGGGCTTGCTCACTACAGAAGCCGAAAAGATGATTGAGGAACTGCTTGATATGCACTTGCAGAAGCATGAAGGCAAAAAACGCCGTGGCAAAAAGCCTGCGGTTAACTAGGAGAAAATAACAATGGATCTTATTAAGACTATTGAAGAACAGCAGAAAGACGAAACTTCTCTTAATTTCAAAGTTGGTGATACTGTAAAAGTTCACTTTGAAATTATCGAAGGTAAAACAAAACGAATCCAGATTTTTGAAGGTCTCGTAATCGCAATCAAAAATGAAGGCGTTCGCAAGACTTTCACAGTCCGCAAGATTTCTTACGGCGTTGGTGTTGAGCGTGTATTCCCAGTTTACAGCCCTCGTGTTGTAAATGTAGAAATCGTTCGCCCTGGTAAAGTTCGTCGTTCTAAGCTCTACTATGTTCGCGACAAGATTGGTAAGGCTGCAAAAGTTAAGGAGCTTATCGGTCAGCCAGCAGTTGACTACCTCAAGTGGTCTCGCGACCTCTCAAAAGCTGCAGCAGAAAAAGAAGCAGCTCTCAAAGCAGAGGTTAAGGCTGAGGAAGCTGCAGAGCACAACGCAGCAGCAGATAAATAAATGGAATCAAAAATACTTCCTTGTATTTTTGATTCTAACGAGAAAATTCTGTTCACCTGACGGCAAACGCGGCAAATATCGTTGCCTTTGCCGTTTGAATTTTCTCTCTTTGCTTTTACACCGCATCCCTGCGGTGCTTTTTTTTAGCTCGCAAGGGCTTTTTATGTTATGAATAAAGTATCCGTCATTCAGGGGCAGATTTCTCAAAATACAAGCGCATCTATTTTGCGGAACGGGGCGATTGTTAGCGGTCGTGTAATTTCAAAAGACGGAAATAATACTTACCTTGTTTCGATAGCAGGGCAGAAGATTAGCGTTAAATCAGAAGTAAATCTTTTACCAGGCTCTGTTTTTAATGCCAGAGTTACGGTGACTAGAAATCTTCTTCAGCTCTCACTTGTCAAAGAAAATCCCCCTTCCCAAACCTTCGTTCAGAAAATTTTACCGCATACTGAAGTGCCCCCTCAAATTGCAGATTTTCTCTCTTCAATAGGGCTTGAACCTTCACAGGAATCCCTGCGGATATTTCAATTTATGCAGCAGATTGGAATGAAAATTAATATTTCCTCAGCAAAAAAAGCTTTATCTGCATCAAAAGATAAGTCTGGTGTAAATCAGGAAAAAGCACAGATAAGACTTCTGCTTGATGAAAAGGGAATAGTGAACGACGAAAGTGCTGTTGAAGAGATAAGAGAAGGTGGGCGCAATCAGGCAGGCGAAGAAAACCGGCAGAAAAATAATCGTGAGCAGAGAAATGCTCAGAGTGAAAATGTTGTCCAAATAAAAGAAACGATAAAAAAATTTTTTGAAGAAGTTGATGAAGCCGCTTTGGAACGAAAAGCCGGAATCCTGGCAGCTTTCAATACCATCACTTCTTCTGGGAAAATGACCAGACCTTTAAGGCAGTGGCTTGTTTTTCCTTTTGAATGGGATTTTGAAAATTCATTTGGAAATATAAAACTTTTATTCGATTCTGACCTTAAAAAACTTGAAAAAGTCATTATTGATTTGAAAAATGAGGAAAAAAGGACTATATTTGTATTAGGCTATGATAATGAGAAAATTTCCTCCTTAAGATTTTCTTCAAGTCAGGAGTTTTCTGATTATCAGATAAAATTAATTTCAGAAAAACTTTCTTCTATGCTGGAAGTCAGTGCCTCGTATGAATCTTTGGATTCTCTTTGCGGATTCTGTGCCGGAGATGAGGAACTTTCCTTTGTGAGTGGTAGGGTATGAAGTCAGAAGATGAGATCCTAACAGCTGTCGCATTGCGTTATCCTCAGTGGGCAGACGCGCCATACATCTCTGCTAAGGCCAAAGGTTCCGTAGCCATGCGTTTGCTAGAGATTGCGGAAGAAAATGAAGTGCCTGTGGTGGAAGATGCAGAACTCGCGAATGTCCTGTCGATTCAAAAAGTCGGCACGCTGATTCCTGAGGAAACTTATTCTGCCATAGCGACAATTTTTGCTTTTGTAGTAGACTTAGAAAGGTCTGCAGACGAAAACAGGAGATGATATGCCGGAAAAGAAATTTACAAAAATTGACTGCAAAGAGCTAAAACTTGGAATGAGATTCTCGGCTCCGATTTTTTTTGATGATGGTGAGAATATGTTCCTGGGTGAGGAAAAGTCAATAAAAAGTTACCACATAAATGCAATTCAGCGCTGGAATATAAAATATCTTTATACCTACGGGCATCTTGTTACTGACTCTCAAAAAGAAGAAGGTGATTCTTTGTATATGCTTGAGGATTTGGAGGAAATTTAAACGGGGAAAGACAATTTTGTGTCTACCAAAAAAGTAGGCGATGAAGGTGAAGAAAAAGCCTGTATATTTTTGCTTCAGAATTCTTACCATATAATTGAACGAAACTGGCGGACAAGATATGGTGAAATTGATATAATTGCAGAAAAGGAAAATGTTCTTGTTTTTGTGGAAGTAAAAGCGCTCCCCAGCGGAAACGCCGAGATTCTTGCCCATGAACTTGATTTAAGAAAACAGAAGAAAATTATCAAAACGGCTAATTATTTCCTGTTAAAACATCGAAAATATAATAGCTGTAAAATCCGGTTTGATATAATTGTAATTGATATGCCAGATTTGCCCAGCGTTTATCATATCCAAGATGCTTTTTCGGAGTTCGTATGACTTCTTCTTCTAAATCAGTCGTATTAGACGGAACATTCTCACCACGCGTAATGGAATTGCGTAAGAAAATTCACGATGCTGAATATGTCGATTACGCAGTTCAAAGAATTGCGCAGGTTTTGAGCCGTAAAATAGTTGAAGACAGCGAACAGCAGTTGCTAAGGAGAAGGCATGAGTCGAAATGACCGGCGGCGAGGCGGAAGAAACAGAAACTGGAATAACCGCGATAATAACGAGAAAAACGAACGCAGCGAACGAAAACAACATGATAATCGTGGAAGTGCATCATACGAGCGAAGACTGGAACGACGCCACTTCACAAATTCCATAAATCAAAAAGAAATCGAAGAAAATCGCAATGCAATCCGTGCATTTAAAGAGCAGGTTTTAACTTGTGAAATTTGCGGTGAGCCAATCACTGATATTGCGAATGCAATTAATAATAAAGAGAGTGGTAATCCTGTTCATTTTGATTGCGTAATTTCAAAACTTTCCGAATCAGAAAATATCGGTCAGAATGATAAGATTGCCTATATTGGTCAAGGTCGTTTTGGTCTGCTTCATTTTGAAAATCCACATGACCAGAAGCATTTTGAAATCAGAAAAATCATTGAGTGGGAAGCCCGGGACAGTGAACGCGCTTCATGGCGCAATGAGATGGCTGGTCTTTTTAGTCAGGTAAAGTAAAGAGTTCCCTGATATTTTTGTCTACTAAAACGCTTAATTCAGAAGATATTATTCCTCTTGCTTGAGCCACAAAATGATAGCAATGCTCGATGAGTACAGGTGTGTTTGTTTGACCACGGAACGGAACAGGAGCGAGATAGGGTGAATCTGTTTCCATCAAAATACGATCATTTGGCACAAAACGGAGTAGTTCTTTCATTTCTTCCATTTTTGCCTTTTTTGTGTATGTGGTCGCTCCGCCAAAAGCTATATACCAGCCTAAATCCAAAAACTTGCGGGCTTCTTCCTTGCCGTAAGAATAACAGTGAATGATTCCCCGGTTGTAGCTCATGTTTTTGATGCAGTCAATTGTGTCTTCAAATGCATCCCGGCTATGCACTACAATGGGGAGATTCATTTTTTGAGCTAAATCAATCTGCATTTGAAAGAGTTCTCTCTCTCCTTCATACACGGTCTGGTCAAAATCACTTTCACAGCGACCATCAACTCCGCTTGGGTTCCAATGATGATCAAGACCGCATTCACCTATTGCCACGAGATGACTTTTGTCAGCGAAAACTTCGATTGTGTCAGTGAGTTTTTTCATTGCTTGGGTGCGATTTTTAATTTCATCGACATCTGGCCAGATTCCTGCGCTGTAATAAAGCATTTTGTCAGCAGCCTCACGAAGGCCTTCTGGAATCTGGGCCAGAGTTTCTTGAAGCTGTACATGACGGCGCAGCAAATCATCGCTTCTAGTGCCGATATCAAGGCCAAAAAAAGTATTTCTCTCTGCAAGCTGGGTCAAAATTTCAACGCCGTCTAAGCCACGCTCTATTAAATGATGAAAATGAAAATGAGTATCACTGAACATAGTTTTATTCTACTAAATTTGTGGATTCGTTGCAAAAAAAATAATACAATGCTATAATTTTACTATTGGAGGAAAAAATGGCAGTTGCGTCATTGGTTTTAGGTATCATCGCTATCGTAATGAGTTTTACAGGCGGTCTTGGTTGGATTGGTATTATTCTTGCTATCCTTGGTATTATTTTTGGTATTCAGGGGAAAAAAGATCAGAAGCATGCAGGTCTTGCTAAAGCTGGCTTTATCACAAGCATTATTGCCTTGTTCTGGTCTGTAATTGCTTTCATTGCATGTGTTATCTGTGCAGCAGGTATCGCAGGTGCAGCTTCGCTTAGTGGATACTAATTGAATTGAGGGGCTGTCCAAAAAGTTTGCATTGGTTTGCGACTTGGCGGGTAGCCTCCTGTTTTTTATGCTTCCATTTATATATGTTTTTTCGAGACCGATTCCGATGTACGGTCTTTGCATTGCTGCAGGAATCCTTGTTGCAGCCTTTTTTGCTAAATTAATCCTTAAAAACGAAAATAAAAGTTTTGATGACTTTATAATTTATTCTACAGTCCTCTTTGGTTTGGGAATCGCAGGGGCAAAACTTTTCTATATTTTTTTGATTTTTCCGATTGCAGAGATTCCAGAGCAACTTTTTTACCTTGTAAGCAGTAAAGAAAAAAGTTCGGCGGGTTTTGTTTTTTATGGCGGACTTATTTTTGCCATGCCAGGTTTTTTTATCGCCCGAGCCATTACAAAAAAGCCGGTTCGTGACTTTCTCCCTGTTTTTGCCTGTATTTTACCAGTTATTCACGCTTTTGGCAGAATAGGATGTTTTTGCGCAGGCTGCTGTTATGGATGTCCCTACGAAGGGGTATGTGCGATTCACTATCACAATCCGATTTCTCAGGTTCAGCCGGATATAGGAATTTTTCCAGTTCAGCTTTTAGAGGCTGCTCTCCTTTTTATTCTTTCTGCCTTATTGATTATTTCCCGATTTAGAATGAAAGCTTCGCAGAATGCAGATTATTTTTCGATTCTTTCTTATCTGATTTTCTACTCGATAATAAGATTTTTTCTTGAATTTCTTAGGGGAGACGGAGAAAGAGGTTCAATACTCATCTTTTCAACATCTCAATTTATAAGTCTCATGATAGTTTTTCTTTGTCTTGGCTTTATAATTTTTAAAATAATAAAAAAAGGCATAATAGCCCGGTGATTACTTGAATTTTAGCACTTTTTTATGATAAACTGTTTCTGTTGTTTTTAGGAAACTGAATTCAACGATGCCAGGATGGTGGAATAGGTAGACACAAGGGACTTAAAATCCCTCGACAGCTAATACCGTCGTGCCGGTTCGATTCCGGTTCCTGGCAAAAAAAAATCCTTTCTTCTAAAGAAGAAAGGATTTTTTTTTGCTTTTTGGTCTTTTACAGAGAAAGAAGTTCTGTGTAAGCTTTTAAGGCGTCTTTTGCCTCGCCTGAAAGGACTGTTTTTGCCAGTTTTTTACCCAGCTGAACACCTTCCTGATCAAAGCTGTTTACATTCCATACAAATCCCTGGAACATTACTTTGTTTTCGTAGTGGGCGAGAAGGGCGCCAAGACTTGCGGGCGTGAGCTGCTTTCCGTAGATAAGGCTTGAAGGTCTGTCGCCGGCAAAGCTTTTGTTGGGGTCAGAGTCGTCTTTGCCGCAGGCGAAAGCCATAATCTGAGCCGTGACATTTGCTCCCAGTTTTTTCTGGCTTGTTGAGCCTTCGATTACCACATCGCTTCCAGCCTGATTTTCTGCAAAGGCAATGAACTGAAGGGGAACAATGTCCGTTCCCTGATGAAGAAGCTGATAGAATGAATGCTGGCCGTTTGTTCCTGGTTCACCGAAAATGACCGGACCTGTGAGGTAATTGATTTTTTCGCCGAAGCGGTTGACGCTCTTTCCGTTTGATTCCATATCAAGCTGCTGTAAGTGAGCAGGGAAGCGGCTTAAGGCCTGAGAGTAGGGAAGAACTGCGGTTGCAGGATAGCCCTGGACATTTCGCTCGTAAACGCCGATGAGGGCATCCAGCATAGCCGGATTTTTGAGAAGGTCTTTGTTTGTGGCAAGTTTGTCTTCTTCTGCGGCACCTTTGAGGAAGTCGTCGAAGACTTTTGCGCCGAATGCAAGTGAAAGAACTGCTCCTCCGACTCCAGAAGTTGAAGAGTAGCGGCCTCCAATGTAGTCGTCCATATAGAAGGCTTCGAGATAGTCCGGGTTGTGAGCCAGAGGTGAAGTCTCAGAAGTGACAGCAATCATGTGCTTTGAGGGATTAAGGCCTGCTTTTTTCAGGGCGTCCTTTACGAAAGATTCGTTTGTGAGAGTTTCTAGGGTTGTTCCTGATTTTGAAACAAGAATGAAGATTGCATGAGCTAGATCTGTTGAAGCGAGTACTGCGGCTGCATCGTCAGGGTCAACATTCGAAATGAATTTTGCTTCCATTTTGAATGTTTTGTTTGCCTTAGCCCAGTTTTCAAGGGCTAGGTACATGGCTCGCGGACCCAAATCAGAGCCGCCGATACCAATCTGAACGACAGTCGTGAATTTTTCGCCCTTTGCATTTACGATTTTTCCAGAGTGGACTTTTTCGGCGAATTCAGCGATTCGATTCTGTTCTTTGATGTAAAAGTCACGTTTGTTTATGCCATCAGCATTGACATCGTTTCCGAGTTGGCCTCGGCAGAGGTGATGGAGAACCATGCGCTTTTCTCCAGTGTTGATGACGGCTCCGTTGTATGTTTCTGCAAATTTATCTGTAAGTTGAGCTTCGTCAGCCAGTTCTTTAAGGACTGCCAGAATCTTTTCGTCAACCTGTTTCGCTGCGTAGTTGTATGTAAGGCCAGCTCCCATAGGTACGATGAATTTTTTTACCCGGTCAGCTGCCTTTGCTGATGAAAGTTCTTTTTTGACGCTCACAGCACCTTTAAGAGACTGGAGTTTTTTGTAAGAAGAAAGTTTGTCTAGGTTTTCCCAAGTGATAGCCATTATTTGCCTCTTTAAAAATAAGATAAATTTATTTTACCACGACTTTTGAAAATATGGTACATTTTATTTCTATTGAGCTCTTGGGCTTTTTAATTAAAAAAAATTGCTCTAAGAATCTTTTTTTTATTGACGATTTTTGATAGATTTTAATATCTTTATAATAAAGAAAAAAGAATTCGTTGGTTTTCCGGCGGTTCTCAAGTTTAGGACGAGATGCATGAAAGACAAAAAAAACAAGCATGAAGAAAGCAAAGAAAAAGAAACTGTAAACGAAAACAAGCAGACTTCTTCTGAGCAAACTGCTGAAACACAGACTGATTCGGCTGAGGCTAAATCTTCTGAAGGGGCAGAGAATGCTGATTCAAAAAAAGAATCAGAAGCTGACAAAGCAAAAGAAAAGACCCCTGAGGAGCGAATCGCCGAACTTGAAAAGGAAAATGCAGACCTCAAAGACCAGCTTTTGCGCCGGGCTGCCGATTTTGACAACTATCGTAAGCGCATGATGCAGGAAAAACAGGACGCATTTGACTACGGAAACGCAAATCTTCTTAAAGACTTGCTTGATTCTCTGGATAACTTTGACCGCACCCTTGATGCCGCAAAGGACGCAAAGGACGCAAAATCAATTGCTGACGGAATCAAAATGATTAACAAATCATTGGTCAGTATGCTTGAAAACAAATACAATCTTGTTGCATTTGGAAAAGAGGGCGATGCTTTCGACCCGGATTTGCACGAGGCAATCGGAATGCAGGAAGGCAAGGTCAAAAAAGAAGAGCTTGCCG
>CAMVJE010000058.1 GCA_947167745.1 uncultured Treponema sp. | reverse complement strand
TAAGTCGTTTTTACGACTGGGAGCCATTTTTTTAGACAGTACGGTTTATAATGCGTAGACCCTGCACAGAATACTTATTACTGGTGCAACTTATCTGGATTTGTGATATAATTATCTCATGGAAAAGAAATTTTATAGTCCGCGCGAAGTTGTTGTTGGCGGATTTGAAAATGTTGATAAAATACTTGTGGGTGGGGCTAATCCTGTTACGATTCAGACTATGTGGAAAGAGGGAATAGTCGGCGTAAAGGATAATCCTGAAAAACTTGAAGAAATCCGAAACAAGATTGCTTCCCTTAAGATGCTGGGCTGTGACATTATTCGTTTTGCAGTTCCTGATATGGAAAGCGCCGAGAGTTTCATCGAAATCTGTAAATCTACTTCCATGCCGCTTGTTGCGGACATTCATTTTGATTACCGCCTTGCCTTGAAGTGTCTGGAGGGACCTGTCGCCGCTATCCGTATCAATCCTGGTAATATCGGTGCCCGCGACCGTGTTGAGGCTGTAGTCAATGGCTGCAGGGAAAAGGGCGTCGCTATCCGTATCGGCGTTAACTCAGGCTCTCTTCCCCATGATTTACGGGAAAAGGTCGAGAAGGGCGAGATGAGCCGGGCTGTGGCACTTAGCGAGACTGCCGCCCGAGAATGCGCTGTCTTTGACGAGCTTAATTTTGACCAGTTTCTGGTAAGCATGAAGGCTTCGAGCGTGGCCGAGACAATCGAGGCTAACGAGGATTTTGCCTCTAAATACAATATTCCCCTCCATGTTGGAGTCACTGAGGCTGGTCCTCTTATCACAGGCGTCGTTAAATCAACCCTTGCTTTCAGCCATCTTCTCAATGAGGGAATCGGCTCGACAATCCGGGTTTCACTTTCTTCTGCGCCTGAGAATGAGGTCATCACGGGCCTTGAGATTTTGCGTGAATGCGGGAAGAGAAGCGGAGGAGTAACTTTGGTAAGCTGTCCCCGCTGTGGTCGCCAGGGCTTTGATGTCCACGCTTTTATGGATCGCTGGCAGAATAAACTCCTGTCAATGAAGAAAAACATCACTGTTGCGGTTATGGGATGTGTCGTAAATGGTCCTGGCGAAGGAAAACATGCCGACATCGGTATAGCAGGTGCTGGCGGAAAGGCAATTATCTTTAAAAAAGGCCAAATTGTACGAACGGTTGATGAAAAAGATGCCGATAATGTATTTGAAGAAATGTTGAATGAAATTTAGGCAGCATTTCTCAAAGGAAGCCTCTTTTTTATGAAAAAAATATTTCTGTCACTTTGTTTTCTTTTGACTTTCTCACTTCTTTTTTCTCAGGTCGTGCCTAAAAAGCCTGAGTCATCAGAATTTTCATGGCGGATTTTGCAGGATGCGCAGTTTGCTTTTGATAAAGGTGAGATTTCTCGGGCTATGAACCTTGCAAACAAGGCAAAAGCGAACAGGGTGGCTGAAAGTGACTATGAAGTCTATATCCTTGATGTCGCTCTCTCTCCGCTTGCCGTTCGCCGTGCAGGGGAAGATTTTGACGTTGTTCTTGAAGTTTTAAAAGAAAGGGATCAGACAGAGGCGATTTCAATCATCAATCGTTACCTGGAGCTTTATGGCAAAAGTTTTTTTCACTATTCCGTCAACAAAATGGAAGACTGGGTTGAGGAAAAACGGGTTTATCCAGAGGCTGATTTTTTGATTGGTAAGATTTACCGCCTCGAAGGTGAATACAAGACGGCCATTGATTTCTATGAGAAAGCCCGCCTTGAAAGCTCTTTCCTTGATATCCCTGATCAGATTTATGACATTCTTTACGAGATGGCTGATTTACTTAAGCATCAGGGGGAGACCGAAAAATATAAGCAGGCTCTTCTTCTGATTCTTGATAATGATTCAAACTACAAAGATATGGTTCTCCGTCGGGCCATGCTTAAAATCATTGATGCTGACAAACCTTCAAATGTTGACCGTTTCTTCAATCTTTTTCGTGCTCATTCTCCGAAAACTCTGGAGGCACTTTACAATATAAGTCTTATGTTTGACGCAGAAGGCGAGAGTGAGAATTCCCTTTTTGCTTCCTCCCTTGGCTCCGTGGAAAGTTTTTCACATGTTTTAGATTCAATTTCTGGTCGTGATCCTCACTATGAATTTACGACACTGGCAGAATTCATCAGAAAAATCGCTGAATATGAAGACATAGATATTTGGTGCAGTGAAAATCATTTTTGGGACTATCTAATTGCTTTTTGTAAAAAAGTCTCAGCCCGTGGAAATGTTATTTACGCAAATGCAATGCTGGAGGTTATAGCAAATAATTCTTCTGATGCATACGCAAGGGCAGCTGCAAAGGCAAGTATTGTCCGGTAAGAATTAATAGTGAAGGCCGATTCCCGCATAAATCTCGTATTTTTTTACATTTTCACGCCAGCTCATGTCAATTTTGCTGGGATAGTTTTTTGCGATTATCGCCCTGCCCAGATCTATTCCAAGGCTTGCCCTCATTACGATTCCTTTCCAGCGTTCTGGAAATACAAGAAACTCAATTCCGCCCGTATACCAACCGTCTCTTAAGTCAAAAAGCCTTCCGGTGACTTCATTTTTTGTAAGGGCAATGTCTACAAAAGGAGACGCTTGCAGTTCAAAGTTAAATTTGTCAGTCCATGCGAATGTTCGTGAAAACCATGAATCTTCTCCAAAAATCGCATCCGACCAGTCAAGCCATCGTGTCGTAATCAAGTGAATTGGAATGTCAATGTTTAGGACAATGGCACTTGATGATTTCAAGGCTCGTGTTGTTCCAATTTCTTTTCCGTCATAATTCACATATTTTTGCTTGTCTCGAACACCGCGGATAAGATTTCCAACCATTCCCCGATTGGATTTTGTAAGAAAAGCCGTTAATCTAGTGTTGATTCCGACATAAGAAAAGGACTTGAAAGCCTGAATTTCACCGAAAAGCCTTGGCTCTGTTTCATCTTGTTTAAAGTCATAGCCCAGGGAATGACCGATTTTTGCAGAAAGACCGCTCCTGAAATTCCCATACCAGTTGATTCTCGTCGTGGAAATTGCCTGTCCCATTGAAAGAACTGGACTTGCAAGATCGTCATTTTTAATGTTTATTCCGTCTTTATCATAGCTTGCTTTTCCGTCAACATAAGGAGTCCAATAGACAAAACCCCAGTTTTCAATTTCTGTGATTTTTACGGGCATGGACAGGTTTAAGTCGCTGGTAAAATGAGTTGCGTCATTATAGGTCTCATATTCCAAATCACGGTTTATCTTTTCGCTGACATCAAGGACAAAAGAAAATCGCTTGAAGGGGAGTGAAAAAGTTAATCCCGTTCCCGTGTGAAATTCCAATTCTCTGATTCCGCAGGTATATTCGAGATCAAAAGAATTGTTCCAAGAGCAAACAAAAGGACCTGCATAAAATGGGTATCGGTAATTGAATTCTCCGCCGAAAGTTAGATTTTGCTCGGAACTGCTTGTATCTTCCTTTAAGCCTGCAAAAAGTCCGAAATCAAGGGTGTTCATCGTACCAAGAAAATTGACATCTTTGACCTTAATCTTAAAGATAAAGCCGCTGTTTGAATCGTATTTTGGATAGGGAAGAATCAAAAGATGTTTTGAATCCTGAGCAGAAATTTTAAGTGATATTTTTTTTATTTCATCCGGTGAAGTTTCTGAATAAAGTGAAGTCTCTTCTTCATTCAAATTTTCTGTCTCAAACAAGCCAGCATGATTTTCTTCATTTGAATTTTCAAGAGGACTGATGATTTTTACTTCCTGAAAGGCCCTTGTGTTCATAAGTCTTTGATGAAGGTCTTGCAAATAAGATTCCAGCTCTTGTCGGTTTTTAAATATTCTTTCTGTATCAAGGGGAACGACACGCTTTAAATCTTTTTCTCTGGTTTTATCAAGCTCATAAGATACATCTGAAATCTGGTAAAAGGTTTCACTTTGGGCATAAAAAGGAAAAAAGAGAAAAAAACTACTTAAGAGAATAAAAAGGAGCCTAATATGCACCTTTTCCCCTGAGAACGACATAAATTGTCTTGATTATAATCCATATGTCAAGCCAGACAGACCAGTTTTGAATGTAGTAGGAATCCAAAGTGACCCGCTCCTCATAGCCTGTATCGCTTCGGCCAGAAATCTGCCACATACCGCTTAAGCCAGGCTTAACAGAAAGAATGAATTTTGCCTTGTTTCCATATTTTACAAGCTCAGGTTCGGTGACAGGACGAGGACCGACAAAACTCATTTCCCCGGTAAGAACATTAAAGAACTGAGGAAGCTCATCAATGCTTGTCTTGCGCAAGATTTTGCCTATTTTAGTGACACGGGGATCATTTGTAAATTTACGGTCTTTTTCCCATTCCCGGCGCATTTCCGGGTTCTCAGCAAGAATTTTTTCCAGCTGCTTGTCAGCATCGATTACCATGGAGCGGAATTTCCAGCATTTGAATTCCCTGCCATTCTTGCCGGATCTTTTGTGCCCGTAGAAAACTGGGCCAGGGCTAGTTATTTTAATCAGCAAGGCTACGACGAATGTAACTGGAAGTGTAAGCGGGCAGGATATAAGAAGAAGGAAGATGTCGATGAAGCGTTTCCAGAATAAACTGAGCCGCTTAGTGAGGTTGTGGGTTGAAGAAAAGCCCAGAATGCCTCCAAAATCCCTGACATTTGTGCTGATTGTAGAAATATCATTAATCCGTGGAACTTGAATTGTGTAGCGATAGTAAGAGTTTATGTAGGTCGTGTCCCGGTCATAGTCACACAGGATAGCGACTTTGATTCCAAAAGACTTAACAAGCGAAAAACTTTCTTCTGAAGGAGGATAAAGAGGAATACCGAATTTTTCCGTTGGGAAGAGAGCCTTGCTGTCTACAATCATTCCAGGTTTATAGCCTAGATCTGGCCTGTTCATAAGACGCTTGATGATTACATCGCCGGAATTGCCAGAAACATAAATAACCGCCGGAACGCCAAACCACTTTTGTTTTGAAAAAATCGTGCGGGCAAGTTCCCTGGAGGCCGGAAGAAGAATAAGGGCAAAAGGCGTTGCCAGAATTAAGGCAACGATTATAGGCAATTTGTCATCTGCTTCTTCCACGGTGATAGAGAGGGCAATTCCTACGAAAACAAAAAATGAACAAATACCGAATTTTTTTACTTCATCAGCCGGTGGATAGACAAGTCCTGGATAAAGGCCAGCCGCATAAAAAACGGCCATCATCGGGGGAAGATATACCCAATATGTGATGAAGGAACGGAAATTAATCCATGAATGATTTATGAAATTTATAATGAAAAATGAAATACCGATACAAAGCATGACAACAATGGCATCGACAATCATGAATGCCGTACCTGAGGTAAATGAGCTTGTTCGCCAAAAATTTTTCTTGAAAAACTTTTTGTATTCTTCGTTTGTCATAGCACCAATATTTTACAGCAAGAGCATTTAATTGTCTATTATTGAAAGCATTGCTCTTGCTGTAAGCTGAAATGAATATTTGCTTTTTGTTGGCGGTAGAATTTTATTTTCTTTCCATATAAGAAGAAGTTTATTGGAAAGATCTTCCGTATTTTCAGTTTGGAAAAAAATTACTGGCAGACCTTCATAAACCTCCCTGAAAACTGGAATATCTGATACAATTGCCCTTGTTCCACATGAAAGCGCTTCTAATGGAGGAAGCCCAAATCCTTCATAAAGAGATGGTTGAACAAGAATCTTTGCCTCTGAAAGGAGAACCTTTAATTTTTCATTGCTTATGAATCCAGTGAATTCTAGTCCCTCTGTGTCTGCAATGTTTGACAGGCCTGTATCTTTTGTCCTGAAATTATTCTTTTCACCGACAATCAATAGTTTCGGGATTGGCAGGCCTTCTTTTTTGCATTGAAGACGGAATAATTCAAAGGCTGGTATGAGCGTATGAAGCCCTTTATGGTGTTTTATGTTTCCAATAAAGATAATTGTGTCCGTTTTTTTAGGAAGTGGAGAAAGAGCTTCCTGCAGATATTCTGGAACGCTTGAATGAACAACATGAACAGGCTTATTGCAGTTAAGCTGCTTGATAATTCTATTCTTGCTAAATTCTGAAACAGTAAAAATAGCCTTTGATTTGCGAACTGCATGACAATAGAAGCGCTTTCTTGCGAATGTCCCAAGTCTTCCTGCAAGCTTTACATCAAGAAATACAACATCATGAATCGTGCAATAAACAGGGATATGAATTCCTGATGGAATATTACAATAAGGTGATATGAAAGCCGAACATTCATTAATTTTTTTGCAAAGCTTTGCAGGAAAGAAAAAAGTCTCTTTTAGTGAAAATGGAGAAATATCACAAGGTAAAAATGTAACTTTAGCAATATTGTATTGTGAATCTTTTATTATTGGAATTTTAGAGTTATTATCAAGTCCAATAAGTAAAAACTCGTTGTCTGTAGAAAGAATGTGTGGAAGGATTCCATCAATAAAGGCTCCGATTCCACTTTTTCCACACATTCTGCAGTCAATGGCAATTTTCATCATTTTTTGCTGGTTTCCTCATCCAGTTTGATTATAGTATTGTCAATAGCTTCCTTGATTTCACTTGCAAAGCGCTCCCTTGAGAATTCCCTTGCATGATTTGAAATGAAATTCGCATCAAAAGCCCCTTGAGCTTCAAGTTCCTCAAAGCGGTGAATCGCTCTCTCGACGGAATCCGGAGTGGCATGGGCAAAAAAAGTTCCTGTTTTCCCATTTATTACAGTTTCAAGGACGCCCCCCTTACCGAAAGCAATTACTGGACGACCGCAAGACTGAGCCTCAACTGGAATGATTCCGAAATCTTCTTCGGCACAGAAAATGAGTGCTCGGCATCGCTGAAGATAGTCACGAACTGCCTCATCGCTTATTCGGCCTGTGAAGGTGATTTTTGCATCTTTGTATTGAGAAGCAAGTTTTTTCAGCTCCTTTTCCTGCGAACCCGAGCCAATAACGACAAGGTTCTTTTTGAGGTTTCCGCAAGCCTGAATGGCAAGATCAATTCTCTTGTATGGAACAAAGCTACTAAAAACTACGAAAAAATCTTCGGACGGTTTTCCGTTTGGTTGCATAGTCTTTACATCTACAGGAGGGTAGACGACTGTTGATTCTCTGTTCCAATATTTTTTAATTCGCCTAGAAATGAAGTTTGAATTTGCAATCAGGGTATCAACCCGCTGGCTTGAAACATAATCCCAGAGACGAATTTTACCCATCCATTTTTTCATGAAATATCGGGTAAGTTTTCCACTATTTTTTTTGTATTCAAAATATTTATCCCAGGCATAGCGCATTGGGGTGTGAATATACGCTACATGGGGAACGAGGGGGGGCGTTATAACACCTTTTGCACAGCATGATGATGAACAGATTACGAGCTTGTAATTTGACAAATCGAATGATTCAAAGGCTTTTGGCATGAAAGAGAGGTATTTTGTGTAAAGTTTAGTTGCAAATGGCCATTTTTGTATAAAAGATGTGTGAACTTTTTCTTTAGGAAAAATTTTGCCCATTTTTTTTTCATCATAGACTAAAGTGAAAATATCGGCCTCTGGATAGATTTTGAGCAATTCCTCTACGACTCGTTCTGCGCCCCCGTAACTCACCAGCCAGTCATGTATAATCGCAATTCTTCTCATCTGGTAACCTCCGCTTTTATATTATACACTATATTCGCAGAATTGCGAAATCTTTTTACATTCTATTTTGTTTGTATGATATCGGGCTCAGAAAATCTTAAAGAAATTTCTTTTTTGGTTTTTTCAACAATAGCCGAAAATTCTTCACGAAACCGTTTTTCTGTGAAAGTTCTGGCGTGAGATGCAATTTCATATGTGTTAAACTTATTTTGTGAATCAAGAATTTCAAAACGTTCAATCGCTTTTCTTAAAGATTCAGTATCTTGCTTGGGAAAGAAAACACCAGTTTTCCCTTCAATAATTGTTTCTGTAGCTCCACCACGACCAAATGCAATCACTGGACGCCCACAAGCCTGAGTCTCAAGTGGTGTGAGACCGAAATCCTCTTCTGCGCAAAAAATTAGAGCTCGACATTTTTGCAGGTATCCTCTAAGAATTTCATCACTCACTTTTCCTGTAAAAGTAATATTTTTGTCTCCTCGTGCTAGTTCCTTTAATTTTTTCGATTCAGAACCTCCACCTATAACTATAAGTTTTCGACCACTACCTTTTATGGCAGATATTGCTAAGTCAACTCGTTTGTATGGAACAAGCCTTGAGAATGCAACATAAAAATCCTCATGGTGCGGGGTATCTGCAGGAAAAAATCTTCTATGGTTTAATGGAGAATATATTACGGTTGCATCCCTGTTCCAGAATTTTTTGATTCTTCTTGCAATGTAGTATGAATTAGCCACAATTGTGTCTATTCTTTGGGCCGATGTATAATCCCATTGCCGAATTGCAGGCATCCATCTGTTCATAAAAAAACGTGTGAGTCTGCCACTTCGCTTTTTGTAATCGAAATACAAGTCCCATGCATAGCGCATTGGTGTATGTATGTATGCAATCTGGGGAATATATGGCGGAACGATTACGCCTTTTGCACAACTTGAAGAAGAGCAGAGAACCAGGTCGTAGCCGGATAAATCAAAAGACTCAAAGGCTTTGGGCATGAATTTAAGGAGCTTTGTGTAAATCTTAGTCGCAAACGGAAGTTTTTGCAAATATGATGTGTAAATTCTGTTTTGCTCGAAGTGGCCCTTCATCTTTTTTTTGTCGTAGACAAGCGTATAAATATCGGCCTGAGGGTACATTCTGAGCCATAACTCAACAAATGTTTCGGCTCCGCCGTAATTTGTAAGCCAGTCGTGTACAATTGCGACTTTCATCTGTTCTCCTTCAAAGCAAAAAAATTAGCAGACTCCGATTGAGTGCATATAGTCACGGAGAACGCAGATGAAGTGTGTCATTTCTTCCGGACGGATGTCACCCATATTTGCGATTCGGAAGGTGTCGATGTTGCCCAGTTTTCCCGGGTAAATCGTAAATCCGAATGAGCGGGCATAATCGTGCAGCTCGTTGAAGTTGTACTTTGGTGTCTCAGGAATCAGAATTGCCGTAATGAAGTGGCTTTGGAATTCTTCCTTGACCAGCATCTTAAGACCGATTTCTTTGAGTCCTTTGACAAGAATCTTCCAGCAGGCAGTAAAGCGCTCAAAGCGTTTTTCCACAGTCTCGACTTTTGTCTCGATGATTGCCTGCCGCAGGGCATAGAAGGTCTGGACGGGCGGGGTAAAGCGGGTCTGCTTTGTTTCGAGGAAGTATTTGTATTGGTCGTAGATGTTAAGATAGTAGTTTCGCATTGGCCAGTCTTTCTGCTTAATAAGCTCTGATTTGCGGCAGACAACAAAGCCCACACCAGCCATGCCACCGATGTGCTTGTTTGAAGTGCTTGTGGCAAAGTCAATTCCCAGGCTTCCCAGGTCGATTGGCATTCCGCCGTAAGCAGATACGATGTCACAGATTGTGG
>CAMVJE010000057.1 GCA_947167745.1 uncultured Treponema sp. | reverse complement strand
CCTTATACTTAATCCCCTGCCCGATGGGCGAGACTCCGAATGAACAGGTTCTTCCCTCTTACAATTTTGAAATCGTAAAAAACATCCGCCATTTTATCGTCGAAAGCCGCAAGGCAGCCGTAAGATTTTTGATTTCGCTCGACAAGAATTTCCCGATTGACGACTGTACTTTTACCGAGCTAAGCGAGCACACAGACCAGAAGGCCGACCTTTCAAAGATTCTTCTTCCGCTCGAAAAAGGCGAAAGCATGGGCGTGATTAGCGACGCGGGCTGCCCTTGCATCGGAGACCCCGGAAGCCGTGCGGTAGAAATCGCTCAAAGAAAGAACCTTTCTGTAGTGCCGCTCGTAGGTCCAAATTCAATGATTATGGCAATCATGGCTTCGGGATTTAACGGCCAGAATTTTGCATTCAACGGTTATCTGCCAGTAAAAAACGGAGAGCGCGAAGCTAGACTCAAGCAGCTGGAAAACAAAATCTACAAAGAAGACCAGACCCAGCTTTTCATCGAAACGCCTTACCGCAATCAAAAGATGTTCGAGGCAATCCTAAAAACCTGCCGCCCCGAAACAAAGCTCTGCATAGCCGCCGGAATCACGACAAGCGGGCAGTTCATAAAAACCAGGCCAATCGCCCAGTGGAAAAAAGAAAAGTCGGAACTATCAAAAATCCCGACCATTTTTCTTCTATATAAATAATTTATTTCAGCAATTCAGCAATATCCGATCTTCCCCATCTTGCTGCCATTTGCGCCGGAGTTTCGCCTGAGATATTGGCAGCACGCTTATCAAGTTTCATTGCAACAAGATGCTCAACAATATCTTTATCTGCCGTTCGGGCTGCATAATGAAGGATTCCATCACCCTGACGGTCAGTTTTTGTGGCATTATATTTTACGATTGCATCAAGAAGTTCAATATTCTTAGTTCTAAAAACAGAAGTCAGTGCATTGTCACCGTTGCTTGTAGAAACATAAGGATCTGCACCGTATTCCAGAAGAACCAGCGCCTGACTTACTGCATTTTTATTAACAGCTTCATTTAAGGCAGTAAGACCTTTTCCGTTTCTCGCACTGGCCGAATATCCCATATTAAGAAGCTGCATCATCGTTTTTTTACTGGCCCGTCTCTCCACAGCAATATGGATAGGTGTATTTCCGTCTGAATCAGCAATATTCAAGTCATTTCCAAGTACAGCCTGAATCACGGAAATATCAGAATTCAAAACAAGAGAGAATGGTGTATCCCCAGCCGCATCTCGTGCCATCGGATTTCCGCCGGCCTTTCTTATTAAATTTATAATTCCTATGTTTCCAGAAAGGGCAGCCTCATGATATGCATTTCGTCCGGACATTTCTTGTACAAGAATATTTGCCTTATGACCGAGAAGAAGGCGGACCATTTCTTCATTGTTGCTGGAAATTGCATCCATTAAGACTGTTCGTCCGGTAGCATCAGTAGAATTGATATCAGCACCGCTGCGAATCAAAAGAATCGCCATATCTTTTTTTGCTGACCGGCAGGCATCGCTCAGGGCCGTTTTACCGCTAAGGTTCTGTGCATCAACATCAACTCCCAGAGCAATCAAAGTCTTTGCTGTATTAAAAGCATTCCATTTGACGGCTGCATGCAGGGGAGTATTTCCAAGATTATCCCTTCCAAGCTTATCTTTTGAATCAATGACAACACCATTGTTAACAAGAATATTTACAGTTGACGGACTATCATCCCCACCTTTTACGGCAGAATATACGGCACTCTCGCCGTTTGCATTCTTTACATCAACCTTGGCACCTTTCTGAATAAGAGAAATTATCGCATCATTCAAATGCCATTCGGCTGCATAATGAAGAGGTGTATTTCCGCTTCCGTCAGTTGAATTAAGGGTTTTTGAATTAATCAGCCAGTCCTGAATTTCACCTCCCTGTGTCAGAGCAACCCGCAAAGGTGAATTATTCTGAGTATTTGTTGCAAAGATGTCAGCGTTCTTCTCAAGAAGCAAATCTCCCGCATCCCGACGATTTTTCTGAACACTGATAAAAAGAACTGAGTCACCATTTTTATTTCGTGCGTTTACATCTGCTCCCATTTGTACTAGATAGCGGATATATTCGAGCGGTGAATCCTTGCTTACTGCAATGTGAAGTGCAGTATTTCCACTTGAATCAGTTGAGGCAATATTTGTTGAAGTGATGAGAGTCTCAAGCATAGCCCGGCTCTCAGATTCAAGAGCCTTTGTGAGAGGAGTGTTTCCTTCCATATCTTCTGCATAAACATCTGCACCATTTTTTGCAAAGAATTGTACCTGTTCCGGGTGCTGGGTTTCAATTGCAAGAGCGAGCGGAGTCACACCTTCCTTATTTCTTTCATTTACAGAAGCACCGTTACTTGTAAGTAAAGCGAGTGTATTTACAGGTGCATCAGCCATAGTTGCGACATGAAGAACCGTGTCACCATACATATCTTTTTGATTTATATTTGCCTTATTCTTCAGGAGGAGCGGATACATACTCTGCATCGCATTTTTAGGAATGATAAGAAGAAGCGGAGTTTTTCCCAAAGAATCCATTGCATTGATTTTTGCACCTTTTGAAAGAAGAAGACGGGCAATATCAACACGTCCATATCGGACAGCCTCATGAAGAGGGGTAGCACCGCTGATGTCCTGAGCGGCGAGGATGTCCACGGTTCTAACAGATGTCTTTTCATTAAGGATATAATCAACGACTCCTGTGTGGCCATCAATTGTCGCTAAATGAAGCGGTGTCTGTCCATCATTAAAACGAAGAATCATATTGTGGGTTCTTACGGCATCTTCAAAATAAGAAAAATCACCCCGCACCGGCTCTGCTCCCGAAAGAAGGAGTTTTGCAGCAATTCTGATTGAAGCAGAATTTTCCGGGCTGCTGAATGCAATATGAAGCGGAGTAAGCTCGTTATTATCTTTAACAGACAGAGGAATTCCTACAGATATACAGCGGTCAATAGCTTTTTCGTCACGAGTTTTTACAAAATAATGAACGATAGACTCACCGTCAACATCGCGAAGTTCCCCGGTCTGAACGGTAATCATCGCATCATACCATTCATCACCTTTTGAAAGAGCCAGTTCAAGAGCTGTATTTTCATCCATATCTTTTGCAAAAATATCTCCGTGAACGATGGCAAGGACTTTTGCTGCGTCAATGGCATCATTTTTTATGGCAACATGAAGAGCTGTATCTCCGGAATTATTGCGAATTTCAGTATCAGCACCTTTGATTATCAAGAAACTGACCAAATCTGCCTCGTTTACGCGGGCTGCTACATGGAGGGCTGTATCTCCATTTTCATCAATTGCATTTATATCATTTTTTGTCTTGAAAGCTTCCTTTGCCTCATCATACCGACCTTCCATAATGAGTTCCTGAATTGAAGGCTGTCTGCCCACAGAAGCGCAGGCTGAAATTAAAATAGCCGAAAGCAGGATAGATGCAAGCTTTGCAATTTTTTTATTCATAAGTGTTTTTCTCCCAGAAAACATGTTCTTCTTTATGAATATCGGAAAAAAAAGAAGTGGTATTAACCTTTTAATACGGTGGATTTTTTCTTTTGAGTCGATTAGAATAAGAACCAGGAGGATTCAACATGGAACGCACGCTTTCAGCAGTAGAATCAGAACAACAAAAATTCATAACTAAAACATACTCTTGGATGGGACTTGCCCTCTTAATCAGTGCAATTACGGCCTTTTTTACGGCGCAGTCAATTTTCGCTGGGAACACACTCACTTCTTTCGGCACATTTCTTTACGGCAACAAAATGATGGGCTTCTGGATTTTTGCAATCGCAGAAATCGTCTTGGTTTTTTGGCTTTCTTCACAAATCCGAAAAATCTCCCTTCAAACAGCAATCATCGGCTTTATCGCCTACTCCGTCATCAACGGAGTCACACTTTCTTCCATATTTATAGTTTATCAGATTGAATCAATCGCAATCGCTTTTTTGGGAAGCAGTGCAATGTTCTTCATCATGGCATTTTACGGCGCAACAACCAAAAAGAATCTCGCCACTTTCGGCCGCTACCTCACAATGGCCATTGTCGGCGTCATAATTGTCTCGATTCTTGAATTCGTCATGTCACTCATTCTTCACTTAAATACGACCATACTTGATTTTCTTATTGCAATAGCCTCTGTAATTATTTTCACTGGTCTCACAGCTTACGACTCGCAAAAAATCATGAAAATTTCAAAAAACTCAAACGGCAGCGAAGACTATCAGAAAGTCTCAATTATAGCAGCCCTTAATCTTTACCTCGATTTTATCAATCTTTTCCTCACGCTTCTGCGTCTCTTCGGAAAACGAAAATAAAAAAGCTTAAGAAACCTGCTTTATTGATTTCATTATCACATGCCCCGGCCCATTTTTGAAGTACACTTCACTTCATTTGACCGGGCTTTTTTATTCAAGTCTGAATGCGCCGGTATACAGGTCGTAGTATCTTCCTTTTTTTTGCATTAGAGAGTCGTGATTTCCCCTTTCGATGATTTCACCCTTTTCAAGTACAAGAATTTCATCCGCATTGCGCACGGTTGAAAGCCTGTGGGCGATAACAAAGACAGTCCGCCCCCGCATGAGAGAATCCATTCCCTTTTGAATAAGTCTTTCCGTTCTCGTATCGATAGAACTGGTTGCCTCGTCAAGAATAAGAACAGGCGGATTTGCAACAGCAGCCCTGGCGATTGCCAGAAGTTGTCTCTGTCCCGCACTCAAAGAAGAACCGTCGCCGGTAATCACCGTGTCATATCCCTGAGCCAGATGGCTGATAAAATAATCAGCATTTGCAAGACGGGCAGCCGCAAGCACTTCTTCTTTTGTAGCATCCAGCTTTCCGTAGCGGATATTATCATAAATCGTTCCCGTAAAGAGATGTGTATCTTGCAAAACCATGCCCAGGGAGCGGCGCAGGGAGTCTTTTTTTATCGTTTTAAGGGGATGTCCGTCATACAGGATTTTTCCCTGCCCTTCCTCGATGTCATAAAAACGAGTGAGAAGATTGGTTATCGTAGTTTTTCCAGAGCCGGTTGAGCCGACAAGGGCAATTTTTTCACCAGGGCGGACATGAAGTGAAATATTTTTGAGCACAGGAATATTTTTCTCATAGCCGAAATTTACATTTTCGAAAACAAAATCACCTTTAAAAGAAGAATCAACTTCTATACTGCCCTCATCACTTTCGCTTTCCTCGTCAATTACGGCGAAAATCCGTTCCGCACCTGCCAGTGCATTTAGCACCGAATTAAACTGCTGGCTAATCTGTGTAAGCGGGCGGGAAAATGAACGGGTTGACTGTAAAAAACTTGCAATTGTACCGACATCTGAGAAGCCTTTTATAACAAGAAAAGCTCCCACTATCGCCGTGAGTGCATACTGAATGTGACTGAGATTATTCATCATGGGACCGAGAACAGATACATAACTCATCGCGCTTGTTCCCGCCCTGCGCAAATCTTCGTTCAATTCATCAAATCGGGACTTTGCCTCTTCTTCGCGGGTAAAGACTTTGACCACCCGCTGCCCCTCAATCAATTCTTCGATGTAACCGTTCACTCTTCCGATGTTTTCCTGCTGGCTCCTGAATGCCCGGGCACTTCTCTTTCCAATTTGAGCCGAAACAACCATAATCAGGGCAATAGTAACAAGCATAAGGCAGGTAAGTGGAATCGAAAGCAGACACATCATGATAAAAATGCCGGAAACCTGAAAGAAAGTCGAAAAAAGCTGGGGGACGCTCATACTGAACATTTCCCTCAATGTGTCCGTATCGTTTGTGTAAAGGGACATTAAAATTCCATGCTGCCGGCTGTCATAATAGCGGAGAGGCAGTTTTTCCATGTGATGAAACAAATCTTTCCGGATATTGCAAAGAGTGCTTGTAGAAATAAAAATCAAAATCCGCTCAGAGCCGTAAGAAGAAAATGCTCCTATGACATAAATTACAATCATGGTGAAAACCAAACGGATTAAGCCACTAAGGTCAGGATTTTCCTTTCCGATGAAAGGAAGAATGTAGTCGTTAATCGCAGGTTTGAGTAAGTAAGCCCCGGCGACTTCGGCAAGGGCTGAGAGAATCACAAAGAGAAAAACAAAAAACCAAAGGGACTTGAAGCGCCCCATGTAAGAAACAAGTCTTCGTATCGTCTTTTTTGTATTTTTGGGGCGTTGAGTTCCCCTCATTTTCACAGGTGGCATAATGACTCCTAATTTTCGCTCATCTGAGACTCATAAACTTCCCGGTAAATCTGATTTGTCTTCATCAGCTCATCATGGCTTCCGATTCCATTGATTTTTCCTGCCTCAAGCACGATGATAAAATCAGCATCCTGAACCGAAGCAATTCTTTGGGCAATAATAAGTTTTGTGGTATCAGGAAGCAAGGAACGAAGTGCGCTCCTTATCCGTAAATCAGTTGCCGTATCAACAGCACTGGTGGAATCATCAAGCACAAGAATATCCGGCTTTTTAACAAGAGCGCGGGCAATACAGAGGCGCTGTTTTTGGCCACCTGAGAGATTGACTCCCCCTTGAGACAAATCAGTTTCATAGCCGTCAGGAAATGAAGAGACAAATCCATGGGCATCACTGGCTTTACAGGCAGCAATTAATTCCTCATCAGTAGCATTTTCGTTCCCCCAGCGCAAATTTTCTGCAATTGTACCGGAAAACAAAGTGTTTTTTTGTAAGACAAAGCCAATTTTTTTTCGCAATTCACTCAAATTCCACTGGCGAACATCCTTTCCACCCACCCTTACAGAGCCTTCTGTCACTTCGTAAAGCCGGGGAATCAATTGAACTAGAGTCGACTTAGAACTTCCTGTTCCGCCAAGAATCCCCACTGTGCTTCCTTGCGGAATTGAAAGATTAATGTCAGTAAGAACCGCGTGTTCCATTTTTTTGTCATAAGAAAAAGAAACATGAGAAAATTCAATGTCATTCAAAGACTTGCCCCTAGCTTCTAAAACTTGCCTACCTGACTGCAGGGGACTTAAACCTCTCTCCTCATTCTGCATTATGAATTTCTATCTCTTCTTCCAGCACTTCCATGACCCGCGAAAGGGATGTCCTGCTCAGAATGAACATGACGAAAAGCCGGCTGAGCATCATGAGCGACATGAGAATCTGTGAAATATAGGAAATGAAACTGATAAGCTCGCCCGGGAGCATTTTAGACGAAACAACCATATTTCCGCCAAACCAGAGAGCACTTACAAGGCAGGCGTAAACCATAAGGTGCATGATTGGCATATTGAGTATGACGATTTTCTCGGCTCCAACCTGAGTTCTCTGCAAATCTTCGGCGATTTCGTCAAATTTTGCGTTTTCATGCCCACCCCTTACAAAAGCCTTAACTACGCGGATTGCAATCAAATTTTCTTGAACGATGCGGTTTAAATTGTCGTATTTTTTGAGCATCTGCCGAAAACGAGGATAGACAATTCGCACGATAGAAATCAGGACAACTGTAAGCAGCGGAATCACTATAAAGAAAATTATTGCAAGTCTTGCATTGATTTTGCAGGCCATAATCGTTCCGAAAATGAGCATAATTGGAGAACGGACGGCAGTTCTGATACAGTTCTGGTACATATTCTGCAGATTGGTGACATCAGTGGTGAGACGGGTGACCAGAGAATCAGTGCCGAAATGATCCATATTTGAAAAAGAAAAGTCTTGAACCCGGGCAAAAAGTTTTTTACGGAGATTTTTAGAAAAGCCGAAAGCCGCAAGGGAAGAAATCCGGCCACACATGGAACCACAAAAAAGGGAAAAAGAAGCCATTAAGACCATCAAAAGTCCGAAACGAATGACAAAATCTGAATCTTTATTTTTTATTCCCACATCGACGATTTGAGCCATGACCAGGGGAATCGTTGTTTCCATGATGACTTCACCAAACATGAAAAATGGCGAAAGGAAAGTATAAATCCAGTAGCGTTTTTCCATGCCTGATGTGATTTTTCGAACGACAGCCATAAAAGAATTGTATCAAAAATCGTGACTTTGTTCTAATAATACCTTGTTATTTTGAAAGCACGCGAAAATTCTCAACAAGTTCTTTTGAAAGGAAGATCTTTTCGATGCCGAATGAGCGTAAATTTTCGTTCCAGTTTATTGTAAGTGAAAGACCTGTTTTCCCTGTGCGGAAAGGCTTTTTGTCCTGCTCAAAAAGCGAATTGACTTCCGTCTCTGTATTTTCTTTTAACTGACGGGCAAAAGAAACTGCCAGGAAATTGACGACAAATTCCTTAAGAACTTCGGCCTGAAAAAAATTGATTTTATGCTTGGTGTCAATTGCCATACCTGAAAGCGCACCGAAGAGGAATGTGTCCAGCTTAATGAAAGCCTTGCCCTTAGCAAATATAACTTCGTAAAGGAAGTCATTTTCGGAAATCGTATCTAAAAATTCGTTGATATTCGCGTGTTCAAGAGAAGTTAGCGTAAGTTTTCTGATTTTAGGCTCACCGAATTTTGCGCGCAAATCAAGTTTAAAATGCTTGTATACATTTTTGCAGACTTCCCTGACTTCTTCAAGCTGCTCTGCCGAGAGGAATTCCTTGATTTTGTAAGATTTTTTTTCTTTTTTTGCTTGAGAAGAAGGTTCTGAAGTGACAGTCAATCCTAAAAGTTTATCGACCTCTGCCTGTGAAAGCGCAACATGATTGTTTTCCATATAATATAGTGTATACTATATTGAAATTAATTTAAAGGAAAATTAAAAAAAGACTATTACAAACGGAGGTAGCCATGAAAAAAGATAATGAAAAAAAGAAGGATGGTTTTATTCTAAAAATCTTAAAGGGAATCTTAGGGAAGTTGTTTTCGAAAATTATTTTTATTCTTATTCTTGTGGGTGCAGTAGTTTATGGTGGAAAAATGGCATGGCAAAAGCTTGGAGAAGTCAAAACTGAAAAATCATCAGCAATTGTATTCCGCGAACTGGAAAAATGCGCTGAACTTGCCACGATTAAAAACAGCTACTCAGATGTCATATCAATTAAAAAAAGCAGAATAGCTGGACTTGCCAAAACATACAGCATAGTAAAATACACAGGAATTATTCGAGGCGGAATTTCAGACATATCGAAGGCAAAAATCTCAGTCTCAAACCGCGGCAAAAGCGTCAAAGTCGAACTTCCTCCGGTAGAAGTTCTTTCAAATGATATTTCAGCTATTGAAGTGTTTGATGAAAGTTCAAGCGCTTTTGTTTCGATTTCTGTTCAGGAAATTATGGCTGAAATCCGCTTTAATCAAGAATCAGCATCTGCAGGAATTTTAGCAACAGGATTTTTGGAAGAAGCAAAAGCTCATGCAAAAGAAATCACCGAAACAATCCTCTTTGCCTCAGGCTTTGAAGAAGTTTCGGTGATTTTTAAGGAATAAAAAAAGCTTTTGTTTATCGTTTTCTGTCAATCATTTCGATGCACTTGTCGCCGAAGTTGTCAACGGCAACTCCCAGAATCGAAAAGACGA
>CAMVJE010000056.1 GCA_947167745.1 uncultured Treponema sp. | reverse complement strand
GGTTTTACTTCTCAAAGCCGTTGCCAGCCGATGAATTTGCAAAAACTTATGGGAATCAGTAATATAATAAGGAATAAAGTTTTCAGGAGTTTTTATGAAGGTACTTGTTATTGGTGGAGCAGGCTATATTGGCAGCCATGTCGTTAAAGAATTAATGGCAAATGGCCACAAAGTTACTGTTTTTGACAACCTTTCCAGTGGCCTTAGAGAAAATCTTTTTAAAGAAAATGACTTTATTTATGGAAATATTTTAATTGAGAGGGATTTGGATCAGGCTTTTTCCCTTGGATTTGATGCTTTCATTCATCTTGCGGCATTTAAGGCAGCAGGGGAATCAATGGTAAATCCCGAAAAATACTCAATCAACAATATCACCGGCACTCTTAACATTATGAATGCAGCCGTAAAGCACAATTGCAAAATCATGATTTTTTCTTCAAGTGCGGCAACTTTCGGCGAACCTCAGTATCTTCCTATTGATGAAAATCACCCCCAGAATCCTATCAACTACTACGGATTCACAAAACTGGAAATCGAGCGCTTTATGGACTGGTATGACCAGATTCGAGGCCTTAAATTTGCAGCCCTCCGCTACTTTAATGCTGCCGGCTATGACCCTGAGGGCGTACTTACAGGTCTTGAGCAAAAGCCTGAAAATCTTCTTCCCCGTGTAATGGAAGCAGCTCTCGGTCAGCGCGAACTTAAAATCTTCGGTACCGACTACGATACCCGCGACGGCACCTGTATCCGCGACTACATACATGTCACTGATTTGGCACGCGCCCATGTAATGGCACTGGATTACATCGCAAAAAAAGGCAAGTCGCTCAAACTAAATCTTGGAACAAATAAAGGCACTACAGTAAAAGAAATCATTGAAGCTGCCAGAAGAATTTCAGGAAAGCCGATTCCTGTAGAAGAAGCCCCCCGTCGTCCCGGAGATCCAGCAAGTTTGTATGCAAAATCTGACCTTGCAAAAGAATTGCTTGGCTGGGAAGCAAAATACAGTGATGTAGACACCCTGGTCGAAACGACTTGGAAAGCCTATACAAAGAAATTTCACATATAATGTCTGACTAAAGTATTTCGCCCAGTTTGTAGCGAATATACTAGGGGCGAAAATTTTGGAGACAATAATGAACACATTCGAAACACTTAAAGATATTCTTGTTGCTTTCAAACCTCAGATGATTGAGCTTGAGAGCCTTCTTTCTTCAATTCCGGCCATTGCACCAGAATCAGGCGGTGACGGAGAATCAAAAAAATGCGCCGCTCTTGAAAAATGGCTTTGCGAGGCGGGTTTTACCAGAGAGCAGATGCAGCATTTTGATGCTCCCGACGGCCGGGTTTCTTCCGGTGTGAGGCCAAATGTCGTTCTTACGATTCCTGGAAAATCTGACGATTATTCGATTTGGGTTATGGCTCACATGGATGTAGTTCCGCCAGGAGATTTAAAGCTCTGGAAAAGCGATCCTTTCATGGTCCAGTATGATGAAAAATCCGATAAACTCATTGGTCGTGGCGTTGAGGATAATCAGCAGGGGCTTGTTTCGGGCGTTTTTGCAGCCCTTGCCCTGCTCAAAAATAAAATCGTACCAGAGCACACGGTAAAACTTCTTTTTATGGCTGATGAAGAATTCGGTTCTGAGTACGGAATTAAATTCCTTTTACGAAATCACCCAGAACTTTTCCGCAAGCAGGACTTGATTCTCATTCCTGACGGCGGAGACTCAAAGGGCGAGACAATCGAAGTGGCCGAAAAAAACATCCTCTGGCTCCGCCTTCACACAATCGGGCTTCAAAGTCACGGCTCAATGCCGGATAAGGGAAAAAATGCCCATCTTGCCGCCTGTGATTTGGCCCTGCGCCTCAACGATCTTGAAAATTTCTTCAGCAAAAAAGATGATTTATTCAGCCCCAATTACTCAACCTTCCAGCCGACCAAAAAAGAAGCAAATGTGGAGACCGTGAACATTATCCCGGGTGATGATGTTTTCTACATGGATTGCAGGATTCTGCCCCGATACTCCCTGGACATGGTGCGTGCCGAAGTGAGCAAGCGGGTTTCACAGGTTGAAGAAAAATACGGAGTCAAAATCGAAGTGACCGAGCCTCAAGCCCAGCAGTCTCCTGCCACCAGCGTGGATGCTCCCGTGGTGAAAAAACTTGCCGCGGCCATAAAAAAAGCCCACGGAATTGAGGCCAAGCCAATCGGAATCGGAGGCGGAACCGTGGGTGCTGAATTGCGCTGCTGCGGCTTTAGCGCGGCAATCTGGTCTACGATGGACGAAGTCTGCCACCAGCCCAACGAATATTGCTATGTGCGTAATATCATCGCTGATGCCGAGACCTTGTGCGCAATGTTTATCGAACCTTAAACAAAATTCCCAAAACGGCCACTGTGATTAAAATCTGCAAAATCAGGAATTTAATCAAAACCTGTGTCGGACTCCAGCCGTGATTTTTTCGCATGTGGTCGTGGAGAGGAAAGCGGACATTTGTGAAAATCGAGATATGGAAGAATCGCTTCAGGAAGACTTTCACCAGTCCCAAGCCTCCGTTAATGAAAATGAGCGTTGAGGTGGCTAAAATCATAAATGGGTTTCTTGTGACCATGACGCAAACGCCGATGTAAAATCCCAAAGCCCGGCTTCCCGCATCTCCCATAAGGACATTGCTGGGGAAGGCGTTGTGCCAAAGGTAGCCCATGAGAACTCCCGCCAGTGCGAAAGTCATTACAGCCCAGTCCGCTCCATCCTTAATGTGGGGAACAAGCAAATATTCTGCGATGTCCCGATGACCGAGAATAAAATAAAAGACCATTCCCATAGTGAGAAGGGCAACAAGAACGAGAGTTGAAGAAAGTCCGTCAACGCCATCGGTGCAGTTTGTGGTGTTAATCGAAGCCCAAATCATAATGGTCGAAATCACAACGAAAAGCCAGGGTGCAATTTCAAGTTCGTGAGTAAAGAAGGGAATCCAAAAGTAAATCTTATGCCCTTCTGCTGAATTGAGCAGATAAAATGCCAGTAAAACCGATGCAAGCACTGAAAGGAAAAGGTCTAAAAGTGCCTTTCTGTATTCGCCCCAACTGTTGATGCTGTGGTCATCAAGATAGCCGGTAAGCATCATAAGCCAAGTCAGAATCAGCATTGAACATTTGACCCAGTCAAGGGGAACAAAAATCATGCTCAAAATTACAAATGCGCTGACCCAAACAACTCCGGCTCCAGTCGGCTTACCCTTTGAAGCTTCCGCATTGATTGTAAATTCACGGCCCCGGTCATGGGGAAGAAAATTATAGAAAGACGGCAAAAAATATCGCACGAATAAGAATCCTGAATAGAGTGCAAGTGCGATAAGAACAGTGTAAGACTGCAGAAGACGAGCAGGTCCGAAATATTGTGTTAAAATTCCACCAAGATAATACAGCATATATTAATTATCGGAATAACAAGCAGAAAGTTGAAAGATGAAGGGGGTAATCCTCTAATCCTTCTTTAAAATTCCGTTTTCCAAATCTTTTACAGCCCGCTTTTTCATCTCAAAATGCTTTTTCTTGCCAGTGGCGGTTTGCGGAAGACTGTCGATAAGTGCGAAATAGCGGGGCCGCTTGTAAGTTGAAAGCATTATATTATTTGTGCAGAAATCGAAAAGTTCCTTAATCGAGAGTGAAGAATCTTCCGGGATGACATAGGCAACTACTGCCTGACCTCTGATTTTATCTGGTACGCTGGTTACGATTGAGTCTTTTACTTTTGGATGCTCATTGAGGGCTTCTTCAATTTGTGCCGGATAGATATTTTCGCCGCTGCTGATAATCATGTCGTCTTTGCGGCCTTTCACTGTGACGATAAAATCTTCGTTCCAAACACCTGTGTCACCCGTGTACATCCAGCCTTTATAAAATTTTTCCTGACTGGTTTTTTCATCATTGATATAGGTGTAGCATGTTTTTTCTGGAGCACGGATAATAATCTCGCCTTCCGTCTGATTGTCCTGTTTAACCCAGTCTTCAGGTTCTGCTTTTTTGCCGTCATATATTTTTACAACTCGGACTTCATCATCCGTGCAACTTCCACCAACTGAGCCTGCTCCATCTGGAAGATTATAAGGACGCAGAAATGAATTCCAGAATGTTTCTGTTGTGCCGTATCCGTTGAAGATATTCGGAGTAAGGACTTCCATGTAATGAATGCAGTCAGCTTTTGAAAGTGGTGCTCCCATGGTAACGAGCCCCTTGAGACTTGAAAGATTGTACTTAGATTTTTCCTGTGCCCTCGCAAGCATTGCAAGATTTGATGGAGCGCCCATCATGTAGGTGATTTGATATTTTTCGACCCAGTTGAGGGCATTAGTCGGTTGAAACTTACGCATGACGACAGCACATGCACCTGCATAGAAAGTCGGGCAGACTCCGCCTGAATGACAGCCACCACGATGAAACCAGGGAGTCATGTTGAGGGTGACATCATTCTGATTCATAGGATAGTGCATTATGACATCATGGGCTGAAAGAACTTCGTTTATGTCGTTGAGTGGAACTGACTTAGGAAGTGCCGTTGTGCCACTAGTGCAAAGCCTGAGAACTTCATCGTAAATGTGAGGTCTGAAATTGATTTGGGGCTGTTCCTCGGATGCATTATTTGTAAAATCCTCGTAAGAAATGTGCCCCTGAGGAAGCTCAATGCCTTCAATATTATCTGCCATTACAAAAAGTGACGGCTTCCACTGGCAGAGAGCCTGAGCTTCTTCCATTACTTTTGAAATTATCGCTGAATAAATGACTACTTTAGGTTTATTATGATTTATAAGCAGGGCAAATTCACCGGCTGCAAGATTAAAATTTGCAGGGAGAAGAATTGCACCGATTTTTCTGGGGCCAATATAGGAAAAAGCAAATTCCGGGCAGTTTCTGATTGCAGTCATGACTACATCATTTTTACCAACGGAAAGAGACTGAAGGGCGTTTGCAAGGCGATTTGCCTCGTTATTTAAAGATTTATAATTCCATGTACGATTTGTTTCGGGATCAATTAAGGCTTTTCTTGCGGAAAATCGTGCAACATTACGCATGAAACCATTAAGCCATGTGTATTCATGCTCGAATGTGTCGATAAACATCGAGTCGTTGTAAGTACGCATAGCCTAATTTTATATGATATTCGGGGCTGATTCAACCTGTACTTCTTTCAGGTATAAATACTTGAATGGATGAATATCCAGCGCGTTTACATACCAGCCGCCAACCTGCTGAAGATTTATGGCATGAAGGCTGATTGAATGCGAAACCGGGAGAACTTCACCGTCATCAAGAAGAATCTGTTCTGCCTGAGCTAAAAGTTTGTAATGCTCGCCATTATCGTTTGCTTCATTCGCTTCTTTTAAGAGACGGTCAAATTCTGAATTCTGCCACTTTGAAGGATTGAGTGTTGAATTTGCCCTGAAAAGCTCAAGGAAGGCCACAGGATCTGCAAAGTCACCAATCCATGAATAGCTGAATATATCAGCATTCCAGCCGGAAATAGAGTCAATGTAGCGGTCTTCCGGGGTCGTCTGAATTATCAGCTGTACTCCAAGCGGCTCCCATGCATTTTTCAGTATTTCAGCCTGAGTTTTCTGTCTTTCTGATACAGCTGAAATTCCGTATATGATTTGAATTTTTTCGTCCTGACCAATACCTAGTTTTTTTCTTGCTTCGGTCATCATTTCAAGTGCATCTTCCGGTGAATATTCGGTGATTCCGTTTACTCCCTGATAGCCTGCAAGCGGGAAAATAAGTGTCGAAGCTTTTACAAGACTTGACTGCCTGAGCAAATCCCAGGGAACTGCCGTTAAGAGAGCATTCCTGAAATCAGCGTCATTCCAGGGTTTGTTTTTACAGGAGAAGAAAAGGAATTCGGTTCCAAAAATTGCCGAAATCCGGATTGCAGTTTTATTGAGGAGTGCACCTGTGTCTGTCATTCCAGAAATCCAGTCAGCAGAGCCGTCATTAAAACTCCAGGAATTATCTTTGATATTGTTTGACTGTTTTATTGTGATTTGAGGAAGGTGAACATTCTCCGCATCCCAGTATTTTTCATTTTTTTCAAGGATAAGCTGCCTGTCACTTTTTTCTTTAAGTTTAAATGCTCCGGAAAATACTGTCTGGTCTGTTTCACCATCACTTTTTTGCTTGCAGATTGCAAAAGCGTGATGACAGAGAATTTTCGCAAAATGTGCTGTCGGGGCTGTAAGAGTGACAACAAGAGTTGTGTTATTTCGGGCTATAATTGCGACATCCTTTTCATCCCCTTTTCCTGTTCTGTATTCAGAAACTCCTTTTATACAGTCAAGCATTGAGGCATAGGGAGCATTTGGCCTTTTAATGAGTGCAAGCCAGGCCGAGCGGACTGTATGAGCCGTGATTTTATCACCGTCAGAAAAGCAAAGATTTTCACGAAGCTTAAAAGTCCATCTTTTTTTATCCCTTGAGATTTTATAACTTTCAGCTATAGCCGGTTTAGGGTCAAGATTCTTAGGATCATAGGAGAAAAGACCTTCGTAAAGGGATTCGAGAATTTGTGCCTCTCCTGTGTAACTTGCAGTGTGAATATCAAGGTTCAAATTCTGTTCAGCCATTAAAATTGTGAAATTTCTCTGTATTGAATCTTTTATTTCTTTGGCTGATTTTTCATCTTCGAGGTCAAGAATGGATTCAAAGTCTTCTAGCTGCGGATTTTGTGGATTTCCATTTTTTTCCTGAGAGAAAACACCTGCTGACAGAAAAGCAAATATTAAGGCTGTGAGCAAAGCAAATTTATTTTTCATCATTATTCTGAAATCCCTAGTTTTTTCATTTGAGCTTCTTCTTCAATATATGAAGTGTATTCAACTCGCTGCTGGTTTGCTTTTACTACAGAGTTCTTAAGTGTGGTGATATCAATTTTAAGACCTTTGATTTTGCTCTTATTGATGGGCATCGCCGTATTTTTAAAGAATTCATCCATTGCGTTAAGGAGAACCATAAGGCGGTTGCAGTCCGTAATCTGAGAAGAGACGAAATCTGCGATTTTTTCCTCAGGCATAGAAGAAATTTTCTTAAAGCCCGGTGAATTTGTTTGTGAAAGTGAGCCATAGCGTCGTATTCGTGTGGCAAAGTCATTCATAAAGGCTTGATAATGGACTTTTTCTGTTCTTTTTGAACCTGTTGTCTGGTCTGTGATTACAATGTTGTAGTACAGGGGTTTTTCTTCTAGGCCAAAGGCTTTTCTGAGGGCTCTTTTCAGACGATCCATGAAACTGTTGTGTTCGCTTTGAAGAATATCATGGTTTTCTTGAATTTTCTGTGCAATGACGCCAAGTTGTGGCGGAGTTGAGCCTAGAACTTGCAGGGCGTTCAGAATAAGAGCCTTCGTATCGACTTTTTTCTCTGTTTTTTTGGATACATCTTTCTGTATGTTTAGTTTGTCGAGAAGCTGTTTCTGAACTTCAGCTTTCTTCTCCCCCTGATCTTCACGGATTATTTCTTCAATCAGCTCGTTGTAAAAAGGTACTTTTCCCATTCCAGAGGCAAAGTGCTTTTTTATCTGCTGCATTTCGTTCGCAGGAGAAGAGAGGGCTTTGTTTGCGTCAAATTCCGGACTCAGAATGACAGTTTTTCTGACCTGACCCTTGTACCATTCTTTTTGGAAATCAGTGTACTCTTTAATGGCCGAATTAATATCATTCAATGCGTGAGAAGCTTTTGCAAGATTATCGTTAATCATGCTTGCAGTGAGGGCATCGCTACTTTGTCGGGCAGAGAAGACCATTGTTGCAAGAACTCGTGTATTTATTTTGTTGGAATTTGCAGAAAATGAATTCCATGAGATCGCATTGTTCAAATCAACGAGTTTTTTGATATTTGGAAGAGAAAGCTGGGAAACGGAAAATTTATAATAGTTGCAGAGAAAATCAAGAGTGCTTTCATAGTCCGAAAAGCGCATTCCCATGACGACAGAACGCTCGTTTTCGACGAATTGCTCGCTTTCAGGCGCTCTGATGTCAGAAATTTTTTTATCAAGTTTATAAGGATCAGGTGTAATCATGGCTTTTTTAACGAGAAAGTCAAAGACGACTTTGATACAAGTGTGCAAAAGCCGGTAATTATCAAGAATTTTTGGAAGTTCTTCCGTGTCATACCATTGTGCTTTTTCGTCTAGAGCCTGAAGTAATGTTTCTGTAAAATTATTTCCGTTTTCCATACACTGAATATCGGCATTTAAGTTGAAAACTGAAAGTTGAAAATTGAAAATTCAGACATGTAATTTCATGTTGAATAATCTCGCTTAAATCATTATTCTATAGAAACTATTTTAAAACAGAAGGTACAATTATGGCAGTTGATGAAAAACTTCAGATTGTGCGTCACTCTTGCGCACATGTTATGGCAGAAGCCATCAAACATTTGTTTCCGGGAACCAAGATTGCAATCGGCCCGGCTATCGACAATGGATTTTATTACGATTTTGATTTTTCAACCGCCACTACCAAATTGACCGAAGATGATTTCGGTGCAGTCGAAAAAGAAATGCGAAAAATTCTTGCAACTGGTGCAGAATTTGTCCGAAAAGAAGTTTCAAAAGAAGAGGCTCTCAAACTTTTTGCAGACGAGCCTTACAAAATTGAGCTGATTAATGATTTGCCGGAAGGTGAAGTCATCTCAACTTACGAGCAGGACGGATATCTTGACCTTTGCCGTGGCCCTCATGTTGCCACCACAAAAGAAATAAACGGACAGGCATTCAAAATCGACAAAATCGCAGGTGCATACTGGCGAGGTGACTCTAACCGCCCTATGCTCACACGAGTTTATGCGCTCTGCTTTGCAAAGCCAAACGATCTCAAAGATTACCTTGCAATGCTCGCTGAGGCTGAAAAGCGCGACCACCGAAAGCTGGGAACCGAAATGGATCTCTTCCATGTCGACCCGGAGAACCCTGGCCAGGTTTTCTGGCACCCCAACGGATGGACAATCTACACCACCATGCAGGATTACATGCGCAAAATGGTTCGCCGCGACGGCTACCTTGAAGTCAACACGCCTGCAATCATGCCACGCACTCTCTGGGAGCGAAGCGGTCACTGGGATCACTACCAGCGCAATATGTTCATCACGGAATCAGAAAAACGCCTCTTTGCAATCAAGCCGATGAACTGCCCTGGTGCCCTTGAGATTTTCAAGAGCCGTCAGCGCTCATACAAAGATTTGCCGATGCGCCTTGCTGAATTCGGCCACGACGTTCGTAACGAAGCGAGCGGCACTTTGCACGGTGTTATGCGTGTACGCGGATTCGTTCAAGACGACGCTCATATTCTTTGTACAGAAGAGCAGGTTGGCTCAGAAGTCGCAAAATTCTGTAAGCTCCTCAAAAATGTTTACCACGACTTTGGCTTTGACGAACTTGTAGTAAAATTCTCTACAATGCCGGAAGACCATGTAGGAGACCTTGCAACCTGGGAGCGTGCCGAAAAGGCTTTGGCCGACGCCTGCCACGAAGCAGGATTGAATTACGAGATTCAGCCGGGCGAAGGCGCATTCTACGGAC
>CAMVJE010000055.1 GCA_947167745.1 uncultured Treponema sp. | reverse complement strand
GACATCGAGGGCGCTAGTTCAAAAAGTTACCAGATTGATTCATCTTCATTCGGAAAATATCTCCGTGTAAAAGTTGTTCAGGAATGGCTTGGTCAGAACGGAAATTATTCAGTTTTGGAAGCTGTCTACTCAGAACCAACTGCAAAAATCACGAATTATGTAAATACTACAGAGACAAGGCTTGTTTATGACGGAATTGTTATGAAGGGTGATAAAGTCGATCTGTCAAAACTCAAGGGTGAAATCGTCGATATTTACGGAAAGATTTACCAGCCCTCAGATTTTGAAATCAGCTCAAAATACGATGACGTCCTCAACAGTTCTTCTAAGTGTGTATTCACCCTCTCAAAGAAGAATTTTACAAATGCGGATGTAACTGTCTTTGTTACTGTTCAGCATAAAATCACTCAGGATGACCTTCCGGGCTTTGACGAAATGACAGATGAAATATCTGCCGGAAAAATTAGATTCGCAGTCCTCGATTATGACATGGAATATGCAAGGAGCTACCAGAGCAACTGGAAGCAGGTCACTGAGGAGGAGGTTCCTGCATACGATGGCCTTGAGATTTACTTCCGTTATGCGGCAGTTGGCACTCCAAACACTTCCGGCTATGTAAAGGAAAGTGAAGCACTCAGCATGACCGTCAAAGAGGAAAATGTCGGAACAAAGACAAGTGGAAGCGGCATAATCGAAAGCATTGAGAACACAAGACTCGAACTTTCCAAAGTAACGGCTCCGAGCGGACAGGTTATAATCATGCCAGTCATCAGAAACGAACCTCTGTTTGAAGGCTCATACACATTTGATTACATGATTGATGACGCCTTCTATTCTGACCCAATCTACAGCGATAAATATATCCACACGGGCTCCTATGGTACTGATAAAAACAATCTTTATATTCCTGCTGGTGCGCTTGCAAAAGACACATATCAGATTACCTGTATAGCAAAAGTTGTAGTTAATGGGCGGCTGGTAAAGCTTCTGTCTGCCGTTTATTCACTCAAAGTCAACTAACAGGAGGCGTATATGTTTTTTAAGAAATTACTTCCTTTAATCATTACAGCGTCTTTATTCACTGCCTGTTCAGACTTCTCTGCGGAAGATTCTGCTGCCAAAACGGAGACCGAATCTTCTTCAGACGAGGTTTCCATTAAAATCAATTTTGATAAGGATGAGACGCGAACAGCCCTTCCCCAGGTTGATACAAGCTCACTCAGTTACATTGCCCTCAGGTGCAATATCGACGAGAATACCTCAAAGATTCTTGGCGAATGGACTTCAGAAGAAGCAATGAGAAGCGGCAAGATTGCATTTCAGACTGGAAAATACAAGTTTGATCTTATCGCAATGAACAAGTCAGTCACAGTTTATGACAGTTTGACCGCAGAAATAAAAAATGGCGAAAACAGCCTGACTTTTGCGCCAAAATTGCAGCTTGTCGATTCCTTTTCTTCTGGAAGCGGCAACCTCAATGTAAAAGTTTCTTTTGATGCCACAAATGTCAAGAAAGTAACTGGCGGACTTTATTTGCTGGACGGCTCACAGTGCGCCGGCTACAACGATGAAGAGCTTGAAGTTTTATCCGGCGGCGAATGCAGCTACTCAAAGAGCGGCGATGATGCAATTCCTTCTGGAAACTACATCGTAATCTTTAAATTCTATGCCGATGAAGAAAAAACAAAGCCTCTTGGCTCTTACCGTGAGTACGCTTCTATTGCGGGCGACATGACAAGCCTTTCCGTCTGCCAGATTTCTTCACTTGCCTCCCTTTTCAAAATTGAATATGACCTCGGTGACGGAAGTTTTAAGGGCAGCTATACCGCTCCAGGAAACTACACAAGGCGTACCGACACGATTACGCTTCCGACTGCCGAAAATATTGCCAGAACAGGCTGGCAATTTGACGGCTGGTATGACAATCAGAATTTTACAGGGTCGGCGATTACAGAAATAGCTTCCGGCTCTACCGGGAACAAAAAATTCTATGCAAAGTGGCTTGAAGAGGCAACGATTACTTTCGTTCTTGGTAATTCAGGTGCAAGTATGCCTGACAGCAAGAAGACTCTGACAGTCCTAAAAGGTACTAAGGCTGTCATTCCACCGGCAGGAGAACTAAAAATTACTAATCCAGCTGACAAGTATTTCCACGGCTGGTCAAGACAAACAGACTCACAAACTATTGAGTACGATGACGGAGATGAAATCGAAGTAACAGAAAACATCTTCCTTCATGCAGTCTGGGGTGTTACGGTAATAGATCCTAATGAAGATGATTCTGCAGACAAGACGGACTATGACGGTGATGGACTTACCGATTGGGAAGAAATTTTCAAATATTTTACTGACCCGGCAAGCAAGGATACTGACGGCGACGGCTGGACTGACTTTGATGAACTAGAGCTTTACAGTTCTTCTACAAAAACATTCAGTCCTCTTATTGCAGATACTCCAGACCTCAGGGTTATTATTACTGGAGATCCGAAAATAAGCTACACATATAGCATTGGCGGAAGCAATACTGAAAGCTCAAGTGAAAGTGTTAGCGGGGGAAAAACAGGAAACAGGGGCTCGACCAGCACAAGTACGACTTCACATTCAGTTACAAGCCAGTGGAGTGAAAAATTTGGTGGTTCCTACACTTGGGGAAATAAAGGTGGACTTGAGTTTCACGCAGAAGAATCTTATGGTGAAAACTCTACAAACGGAGATTCCTACACCTATTCACAGAATCAAAGTGAGGGCTGGTCTCAATCCTGGTCGAACGGAAGAAGCAAAAGCGAAAGCAAGACAAAAACCCTTACAGGTGCCAGCATCAAGGTTCCTGTAAAGCTTAGAAATCCAAGCCCGATTTCATACACGGTAAAAAACATAACTTTCTCGATAACCAGACTTGCGAACGATGCCGCACGCGCAACTCTTCCTGTGGTGACGATTCAAAAGAGTGATATTGGAACCATTGCTCCTAATGGTGAAACCAAAGAATTCTACATCGATGCAAAACTTCCAAATACGGATGTCGGTCAGGAACTGGAAAAACTGCTGAAATATTCAAACGGCTTCAAAGTTGAAATTGTCGGCTACACAATCACCATGTTCAAGAGCGGTTCTGTTGCGGCAAACGATTTTACTCAGGCACTTACAAAAGTAAGGGCAAAGACAGCTTCGGTTTACATTGATTGCGGACCTGAGAGCGGCCGTTCTCCAAAAGCATACAATGTCGCCGTAAAGAGCATTTACAATCCTCAGGCTTCTAGCATTGACGAATTGTACATGCCAGTTTCGCTTAAATATGTATTTGACAAAATCCTTAAACTCACGCCAGACAGTGCTGCTGGTTACGAAGTTGGTGACGCAGGCAGCGGCTACCCGGGATATATAAAGTCAATTTACGGAATCTCAAATAAGTCAGACTTGAAAAACGGCGCCTGGTACATAGGCATTCATACCGTCGAAGACGAAAAAAATATGGCCTACCTCTATGCGCCAAATAGCAGCAACTACGAGAGCCTGGAAAATATTAAGGTCAAGGCTGGCGACAGAATTTCCGTAATCTACGATGTGGACAAGGATGGAGACGGCCTTTTGAGAAATGAGGAGCTTATTCGCGGCACAAGTGACGAAAACCCGGATAGTGATGGAGACGGCCTGACGGATTATGAAGAAATTTACGGCTGGTACAAGTCTGACATAAATCTCGTGGAAAAATACTCAGTCGAAAACAAGGTCTATACAAACCCATGCACAAAAGACACAGACGGTGATAACGATGTCGATTACAATAAGGACAATGAAAGTGGCCTTACACAGGATACAGATCCAATGGTTGCCAAATACGACACTGTTGTGTCGATAAAACATGCAAAATACGCTTTGTATGACGGGAACTTTAAGACATTTGATCTGACAAATGAATCTGCACTTGGCAATGTTGACAGTGATTCCCTCTATTTTGATATTGAGTTAAACAATCCTTTTGGCATAGTTGATGTCAGTACAGATACAGGTGAAGAAAAAAAATGGACTGAAATCAAAAAAGACAGTGAGGGGCATTGGGTGCCAAAAACAACACCAAAACTCGGAGAAAATGTCGTTTATGTAAGATGCAGGGTTCCTAACGGTCTGAGAAGCTATGCGGAGAAAGTGTATCCTCTTAAATTTAATTCAGATTTCAGGAGTTTATCCAACATTAATTTTTCTGTAAAAGAAGACGGAAAAACGGATTTCAGCTGGGATACATATTCCGACGATCGCGTTACTGGAGAGAATTCAGGCTTTGTTCTTAAGGTTGTGAATAGGAAAAAAATAACCGAAGTTAAACCTCTTGAATATTCTGATGCAGTAACTGCCACGGAAACAGTGGAGAATACTGCTGGAAAAGCCTATTTCATCTTAAATCTGACAAAAAAACTTAAAGACGGCCTGTATACTGGCCTGGAGCTTGAACCAGATACGAACTATCAGTTTCTCTTTTATGCTTACAGCGGTAACTTTACTCATAAACTTGTTGGTGACCGTTTAATCAAAACCGGCAAAAGCACTATGGGTAAATTGGTTTTCTGGATGCATTATGTGGAGGCTATAGAAGATCATGATGGAGCTTATGATCCAAATTATTTCTGGAATATTTATGATAGCTCGAAATTAGGTCTTCAGAAGCTGACTCTGAGTCGCATGGAAACCAAAGATATGGACGCAGGTGATGAGCCTTTCTGGGCATTCGGGTCTGTTAAAGGCGTACAAACTTCCAAACCTACAAAATTCAGCGATTCAACATCATCTCGCTTTGAGGCTGCTTACAACAGAAATGAATACCATCACTTTACGATTAAAATTAATGCATGGGAAAGGGACAGACAGGCTGATGATGACCAGCTGGGAACCGAAACGCTGGAATTCACTCATTATCCTGGTTCAGACATATGGTATTGCGAGTGTTATATATCTCACCACGGAGATTCGCGTTCATGTCCAGAAGATAACCATTCTTATACAGTCTCGAGCGGTGAGTGTACTGGAAAGAATGGCAAGAATTACGGCATCTCTAAGATTTGGAATCCAGACGATGGTTGTATATCGTTTTTATGGGATTTTGCCTGGGAGTAAAAATGATTAAGGAAAATCTGCATTAGAGGAAACAGCTTATGAAAATAAAGAAAAGCATTACACTGCTTACGGCAGTTTTTGTCCTGTTGCTTTCCTGCTCAGATGAATTCATGAGCAAGGAAGAAAACAGCACAATCAATGACGATAAGGCAGTTACGATTAAAATTTCCATGGATAATGACAGTTCTCGCACAGCCCTGCCTGAAGTTGATGTCGAAAAACTTTCATACCTCATTCTCCGATATTCAGATTCAAAAAATTCTGAAAGCAGCAGCATTATTGGAGAATGGAACAGTGTGGCTGAAATGACTGAAAAGTCCCTGAACTTCAGGCTTGGAACATACACATTTTCCTTCTATGCCTCGAACGGAGCATCTATTTTTACCGACTCAAAAGAATATGAAATAAAAGAAGGTGAAAACACCCTCAGCTTTTCCCCGAAACTGACTGTTACGGGAACGGAAAGCTATGGAAAGGGAAATCTTGAGATTGAAATGAACTGCAACCCGATGAAAGGCACGGAACAGGTAATCAAGCTTGTAACCTGCGCCCTCTACACCCTTGACGGCGAGATTGTTCCAGGATGCAGCGAGACGGCCCTTGAAATGACTTCGGCTGGAAAATGCAAATACTCAAAGTCTGACATTCAGAGTGGAATTTATGTCGCTCTTTTCAGCTTCTTCGGCGACACCGAAAAAAGGCTTCCTGTTGCAAATTATCGTGAGTATGCCACAATAGCGGACGGATTCACGAGCAAGTCAAAATGCACGCTAAACTCAACAAGTGAAATCTTCTCAATAAACTATGAGCTGAACGGCGGTCACTTTTCGGAAGGCTTCACAACCGCCGGTTCATATACAAGAAAGGGCGGGGAATGTATTCTTCCAGCAGCAGAAAATGTCTCAAAGGAAGTTGGAGACAGCGAGTATAGATTTTACGGCTGGTATGATAATCCAGAATGTGAAGGGCTTGCCGTAAAATCAATTCCTTCAGGTTCGACAGGCAACAAAACATTCTATGCAAAATGGCGTAAAGTCCTGACTATTACTTTTGTCAAAAATGATGGGGGGGCTACCACAAAAACTCAGTCAGCAGTGGAAGGCGAGGCTGTTGCCCTCAAAAGCCTGGAAGAACTTGAATTTGCTGATTCCAGAAAATTCCTGGGATGGGCTAAACGAAGTGCTACTACATCAGAAAAACTTGAGCATTATGGAGACGGAGACCCTGTTACAATTTATGAGGATTTGATTCTCTATGCCGAGTGGGGGGCGATAAGCATAACTGGCGACAGCAGTAAAGATACCGACGGGGACGGACTTTCCGACCATGATGAAATCGAAATCTGGCATACAGACCCTGCAAGCAAGGACACTGATGGTGACGGCTGGACGGACGAAGAAGAGGGGAGCCTTTACAATGCCGACACAAGAACTTTCAATCCTCTGATTGCAGATCTTCCTAAACTCGACATTGAAATTGCCGGCGATCCAAAAATTTACTACAATTTTTCCAGCGCCGTCAAAGACGATTCTTCAGAAAGCGAAAATATATCGCGAAGCTCAAGCGGAAGCCAGTCAAGTTCAAAAGCCAATGCTCACTCTCATTCCCAAACCTACACCTGGAGCGAAAAGACCGGTATAAAGGTCGCGAATGAATATGCGGTAGCAACCGGTCCTCATTGGAGCCTTACATTAAGCGGAGATCAGACCACCGGATACAATGTAACAAACGGAGATACATGCACATATACCTCAAGCCAAAGCGAGGGCTGGTCTAACTCCTGGACAAACGGAAGGGCAAAGAGCAGAACCACCTCAAAGACAGTTATGGGTGGAACGCTTGAAATTCCTATAAAATTCAAGAATATTGGAAACATCGCCTATGTGATAAAAAATGCCACAATAAGCATATACCGCATTCCGACGGACAAGCCCCTAGCCCTTGAACTGACCTCAACCGTGGCAAAGGACTACAGCATAACGCTTGCACCGCTTGAGGAGTCCGGGCAGTACAAACTTGAGGTAAATTTTTCCGACCCTGAAAAAATTGAGCAGCTTTTGAAATATTCAAGCGGATTTACCGTAAGCCTTGCTTCTTATAACATCACTATGTATAAGGACAAGAGCGCGACAGGCAGGGTAAACGACTTTACGGAAGCGAACACTGAGGTAAATGCAAAGACAGCCTCAATTTTCATTGACTGGGGATTAGAAAGCGGCCGCAAGGCAAAGACCTACAATGTCTCTGTAAAAAACCGGTACAGAAGCGATGCCACTGGGCTTGATGACCTGTATGAGGAAACGTCCCTGAAATATGCCTTAGACGATATTCTCAAGGTTCCAGAGTCAGAGGGAAACGGCTATAAAGTCGGCAGCAGGGGGCTGATAGAATCATTTTACGGAATCAAAAACAAGAGTGACCCAAAAAACGGCGTATGGATCATAAGTCACTCCAAGCTTATAAATGCTGCAGAAAGATATATTGATTTTTACAGCACTCCGTACAGTGTACAAGATATGAGTAAAATCATACTTCATCCCGGAGATAAAATCTCAATACTTTACACAGTAGACAAGGACGGTGACGGCGTTCCTCTCCATGAAGAGATATTCAGAAAAACAAGCGATGAAAAAGCAGATACTGACGGTGACGGTATCAGCGACTTCGATGAGATTCATGGCTGGCTGGCAAGTGGACTTCACTCAAAATACAGTGAGACCAACAAGGTTTACACAAATCCAGCTCTGGCAGACACGGATGGAGACGGAGACAAAGACGGATATGATTTTGATCCGATGGTAGCAAAAGTAAGCAATGATGCCACGCTCAAAAGCCTCAGCTATTCAATAACAAAACCGGAGGATGCTTTTACTGCCCTCAGCTTCAATAATGCGGAAATACCGGAAGCGAGTGTGCCGGGTAAGCTTGAAACTTCGTATGTATATCTTTATGCACAGCCTTCACTCCCTTTTGCCAGGGTTTTGTTCAGCCGGGATGGAAGCACTTTTAACGAGCTGACAAAGAACACCAAGCTTTCTCTCGAAATTGGACAGAATAAGGTGTATTTAAAATGCATTGCCCCGGATGAAACTACGGAAAAGCAATATATAGTCAATATTGATTCAGACTTCACCGCAATCGAAGATTTTTCTGTAGGTATGGACTCTCGCCCCGGAATATTTGATGGAAATGTAAAACTTTCATGGAAGTCTTACAAGGATGAGCGCTGTGAAGTGACAAATACCTGTAAAGGAGGCTATGTCCTTTATATCAAAAAAGAAGCTTCCGTAAATGCATTTGACCTTCCAATTACAAAGGCCAAAGAAGATGTCCCGGTCGGAAAAATTAAAGATTTATTAACAGCTGAAAAATTAAAGCTGCATAACGAATTTGCCTTCAGGCTGTCCAAAGGAGACTTAACGAGCGGCGGTGTAGACTTCAACCTTCTTCCAAACAAGTCTTACAGTGTTTATCTGTTTGCATTCACTGGAAGCGATATGGTGACTACATATAAATACAAGTGTCTTGCCTCAAAATCATTTAAGACTCCAAAAAGTGGCAAAGGAAAACTTACTTTCTATGCCCATTATATTGAGGATATGATTGACGGCGATGGGACATACGACCCACAATTTTCTTGGGATATAAATGATCTTTCCACTTTTGGACTAGGTCCTTACAGTGTTGCGGAGAAAGATGCTAAGGATTGGGATGTGGATAACGAAACGGAGGCAAAATACTGGGCTTTTGGCACGAAAAGATACTATAGCTATATGAGTCCTCCAGGTAAATTTACTGAGACCACAAAAGAATTTACCCGTGAATTTTCTAGAGGCAGTGATGCGAGCTTCACTATTACATGGCAAGTAAATGTAAAATATATTAGTACTTATAGTTTGGGTACTGTAACTGCAACATTTAACTACTCTTGTAAGGAAGATAAGTGGACTTGTAGCTGGGAATTGACGAATTTGGGTTCTAGAGCAGCAAGCTCAAACCCCGAAATAATTACGCTGGGATACGGAGAGCGAACTAGTGGCAAAAAATGGGTTGTTAAGAGAATTTTGTCTTCGCAGGTTGACTTCCATTGGGATTTAGGCTGGGATTACGAAGGTGAGTAGCCAGCCATTTCATATAAATTATTTATAAGGAGGCTCTTATGAGCAAATTCATTAAAAGTCTGGCAGTAATTTCTGCCCTTGCAATCTTCGTTACAGGTTTTACATCCTGCAAAAATGACGAAGACAACGATAGCAACACAAGCACGACAAACACCGGCTTCGAAGGGACGTATTACAATATCAATGTAATCAATAAACTGAAGACTGTTGCCGGCGAAAATGATATTCCCTACGCGCAGTGTTCAGTAGAGGAAGTCATTTTCAAGAAAGATAGCACAGGAACATATAAGATTCATCAAATGGAGTATGATAGCGAAGATGGAAGGCAAAGATTTAACCTCACGGAAGACTTCCATTACACAAAATCAGGCCAGACCTTAAACTTCACTGTTCAGAATGAAGAAATG
>CAMVJE010000054.1 GCA_947167745.1 uncultured Treponema sp. | reverse complement strand
TTGTGGCAGAAATATTAAAGACAGTATGAAGCATGGCAATGTGAGTTGTGATGTTTTGCGCAGGCTGACCGGGAACAATAAAATCAATCAGATTTAAAAATGGCTGGAAGAAAAGTAAGGCTATAAGGGTACCCGTAACATTAAAAGCAACGTGGACAGCGGCCGTCCTTTTTGCATTTACGCTTGCACCAAAAGATGACATAACCGCATCCACTGTTGAACCGATGTTGCTTCCCAAAACCATTGCGGCTCCAAGCTCCCAGGGAAGAGAACCGTTTGCCGACATAGTAAGTACAATTGCTGTTGTTGCAGAGGAAGAATGAATCAAGGCCGTAAAAAGGGTGCCGATTAAAACTCCCAGCAAAAGACCTGCAAAATTTAAGTCCTGAAATTTCTGCAAAAATAAGACTGACTCAGGTTTTAAATCCATGGAAGTCTTGAGAAGGCCAAGTGCCATAAATAATAGAGCAAAGCCCATAAAACAGTCAGAAAAATTATGTATCTTAAATTTTTTAAAATACTTGAGGATAAAACCTATGCCGAACAAAGGAATGGCTGCCGCTTCAATACTGAAAGAAAAACCAAAAAGTGAAACAATCCAGGCAGTTACAGTTGTGCCGATATTGGCTCCAAAGATGATTCCTATAGCCTGTGTAAGTGTGATAATTTCCGCATTTACAAAACTAACCACCATTACAGTAGTTGCCCCAGATGACTGAATAATGGCAGTAACGGCAAGCCCCGTAAGGACCGCCGTAAATCTGTTTCCGGAAATTTTATGCAGTAAAGTATGAAGACTGTTACCTGCCCCCTTTTGAATACCGTTCGAAAGCATCTCCATTCCGAAAAGCAAAAGACAGAGAGAGCCGATAAATCCTAAAATCTGACCAAATACAGTTACCATATTTTTACTATAACTTCTGAAAAATAAAAATGATAGATATTTTATGTAAATTATATGTAAATTCTTAAAGTGCCAGTTATTTTTGTTTCAGCTTTCATTTTTTATGTTCAGACCAATACGAAGATTTAAGCAGCAGATTTCAGACATTGGCAATCCGATAGTCATTTTTAATAAGTAACTCTTTGTCTTTAATTTGCTACTTTAGTATTGACAAGTCACTATGAATACCATACATTTTTTTAGAGGGAACAAAAGAATGAAAAAACTTATTTCGCTTTTTGCTATGCTAGGCTTGTTTACCATGGCAGCCTGTGCAAGCGGGTTTAATCAAACATCAACAAAAAAAGGAGATGCCGCAATGTAAATCCAGATTGAAATCACAAGCGAAAACGGAAATCACACTCTTACCGCTACCCTGGCTGGCAATTCTTCTGCCACAGCCTTTTACGAACTTTTGAAAAAGAAACCGGTAACTGTTGATATGCACGACTACGGCAGCTTTGAAAAAGTCGGATCCCTCGGCACTACCCTCCCCAGAAACGACATTCAGATTACAACCAGCGCGGGCGACATCATCTTGTATCAAGGAAACCAGATAACGATTTACTACGACACCAACAGCTGGAACTTCACCCGCCTGGGAAAAGTTGACGGCAAAAGTCAGGCCGAGCTAAAACAGATTCTTGGAAAGGGCGATGTTACGGCGGTATTTTCTGTAGTGGAATAGTACTTACATGAAAAAAGCGGCAAGGAATCCTGCCTTATTGCTTTTTAGTAAAGTAGCCAGGTTTTTCCGTGCCGCCGTCTATGCGGGCATATTCCTTGTCAATATGATTTTCATCATACACTGTTCCTGCACCGCCCTTAAGACTGGTGCAGTTTGCAAACATTTTGCTAGAGCCCGTCACTTTATCTGTAACAAACTTTTCAGAAGCAGTGATTGTTATCAATTCATTGCAGTTGTTGAACATCGAGCCCATATTAGTAACATTGCTGGTGTCAAAGCTGCTCACATCCAGTGATGTCAATGCATTGCAGTTTTTGAACATCGAGGCAATAATAGTAACATTGCTGGTGTCAAACTTGCTCACATCCAGTGATGTCAATGCCTGGCAGCTATCGAACATATTGCCCATATCAGTAACATTGCTGGTGTCAAACTTGCTCACATCCAGTGATGTCAATGCATTGCAGTTTTTGAACATAAGGTGCATATTAGTGATCTTGCTGGTGTCAAACTTGCTCACATCCAGTGATGTCAATGTCTGGCAGTTATAGAACATATAGCTCATATTAGTAACATTGCTGGTGCCAAAGCTGCTCACAGCCAGTGATGTCAATGCCTGGCACTCATAGAACATATAGCCCATAGTAGTAACATTGCTGGTGTCAAAATCACCTGTTTCTATGGAGACAGCATCAGACATATCTGCGAAAAGGGAATTTTTACCGTCTGATGTCCTGAGGGTCATTTTTTTGCCAGGCTCAAGGTAATAATAGAGAGTTGTTTTTTCTTCATCATACCACAAAGGAATTTGATTTCCTGCCGCATCAATATAGTTTTCTGCAGCTTCAGGCCTTGCATCTGCCTTTGCAAAGCGGGTAATAGTTTTTTTGAATTTGTGTTCACTATTACTATATTCACACAGAGTTTCAAACATTGTGCGTATTACAGAACAATCTTTTAATTCAATATACTCAATTGTGTATACATTCCACTTAGCGTAAAGGCTAATGTTATCAGTAATCGCTGTGTTAAAATCAAAAGCGGTATCAGAAAGAGTTGTTCCTCTGTCTGTGGAAGTGTACCAGCCAGCAAAAACAAATCCTTCTGTTGCGGTTTCCGTTTTTGCAGGAGCGGCGGGTTTTGTGGCCTTATTTCCGCTTGCAATGCTCTGGCTTGAAACTTCTGTGCCGCCCATTGAATTAAATGTGACTGTGTAAAAGGTGCTGCCATCATCTGTATCAACCTTGCAGGAAGCAAAACTGAGTGCCAGTACCACACCAGCGATGAGCGCGGCGATTTTTTCATACTTTTTCATACGAAAAACTCCTTTTTATTGATATTTAAAAACATAAAGCCCGGAAAATGCCGCAAGCGGTATTTTTCGGGCATAGTTTCCCCAGGGTAAAATTTTTTAGAGACAGTTCTATTTGTAAGGATGTAAAGAAGTCGCTTCTACGGGCGATATTCGTATGTGTCACTTTGATATTCTCTCTCTTTTTGAATTATAAGAATATTCTAATATTTTTCAGTGATTTATGCAAACCGAGGAAGATGATTTACCGGAATTTCGGGTTAGGGATTGGAGTGGCGAAGTTGTCATTGTCGGGCTTGACCCGACAATCTTTTGCAATTTGTACTAACAGATTCCCGCGTCAAGCGCGGGAATGACGGAAGAATCAAAATCCGCATCAAGTGCGGCAATGACAGAACGGAGGAATTGAGCGATAGCGTAAGTGCGCAAAGCCCGATCCTGCAGACGGCGAAGCTGACTGCAGGGGAGCCCCCAAAAAAACAATCGGGCCATCTTTCATTCTGCCATCTTATTCAAAACTCCCCTTCTCTTCCTTTCCAGAATCAAAAATACAATCCCGCACAGAGTAATCTGCACAAAAGTGGAAGAAGGCGTTGCAAGTCCGATTCTAAAAAGTGTGGGATTTGCTGTCTGGCTCATCAGATATGAAAGGGGAATGCGCACACCAAAAGCGCCCACAATTCCCTGAATCATTACAAATGAAGTTTTTCCGCAGCCGTTAAAATAGCCGATAAAGCAAAAGAGGAATGAAACAAAAAGTGTGTCGATTGCATAAGCCTTGAGATACGAGTGAGCGGCGGCAATTACATCGCTGTCCCTGGAGAAAATGGCGGAAAGAAGATTTCCGTGGAAGAAGGCAAAATAGCCCATAAAAAGGCCGCAGGCTAAAGATGCCGCGATAGAGTAAAAAAGAGCTTTTTTTGCCCGGTCATATTTTTCGGCTCCTATATTCTGGGCAACAAAGGCGCTCAAAGACTGAGAGAAAGCCGAAGGCACAAGCATAATAAAGCCGCAGACTCGTTCCGCTACCCCTACTCCCGCAGAAGCAATCAGCCCCAGCCGGTTGATGATTGCCGCAATCACAAGGAAAGATACCGTAACAAGCCCGTCCTGCAAGGAAATGGGAGCGCCAGTTTTGCAGACTAAGGCTACAAGCTTCCCCTGCCAGCGGATATTCTTTTTTGAAAATGCAAAGGGAAGCCCTCTTTTTTTGGCCACAATCAGACAGAAAAGGACGCTCAAGGCCTGGGCAATCACTGTAGCCAGAGCCGCCCCGCTGGATGCCATGTGAAAAACAGCGACAAAAAGCAAATCACCAAAAATGTTAATTATGCAGGCGACAAGAACTGTCAGAAGCGGAGTTTTTGAATCACCCATTCCCCGGAAAACGCCGCCCATCATGTTGTAGGCAGTAATAAAAACCGTTCCCGCCGAACAGATGTGAACATACATGCAGGTTTTGTCAAAGGCTTCTTTTGGAGTCTGCATGAGAAGGGCAAAAGGCTTAGTCAGAAAAATCATCAGGACAGTAACAACAAGTGCCAGCAGAGCAAAGAAGATTATGCTCGTTCCAACAATGTCCGCAGCCTTTTCCTTTTTACCGGCCCCAAGAGCCTGCCCCATCTGAATGGTCGTTCCCATGGCAAGTCCCACGATTATAAAAGTGATGGTCTGCATCATCATGGTTCCGGTTGCCACAGCAGAAACATCAGCCGCATTTCCAAACTGACCTACAATCAACAAGTCCACCGCACCGTAAAAAGACTGTAAAAACAAAGCCCCAAGAACTGGAAGGGCAAAACGAAGAAGCCGGGGAGCAATTTTCCCCGATGTAAACAAAGTTGTCTCAGACATAAGCCACCGTATTTAATCAGAATAAAAAAATCAACATAGATTGTGCACTATATGCAGAGTTTTTTGCTAGTTTTTCCAGGCCAGACGCATCTTAAGGAAATCTTTCATGTCCTTATAAAAATCCATTGGCGGCGGAGTGATGCTGATTTGTTTGAGCGCTTCCTGAACAAGAGGATTTTTGTAGCAGCAGACGGCGCTTGCAGAGGCATAAAAAAGCACATCCAGCTGAATTTTGTAAGCAGATTCCTGCGTGGTGCCCAGCATCTGTGCCAGCCTGTCACGGAAGCTGTATGCCAGCTCGTAATATTTCTTCTTAAAGACGGCAAGACGCTCTACAGTAACATTCGTTTCGATAACAGGATTAAGGTAGGAGACATAGCGCATGTAATCCTGACTGGCATTTAAGATTCCTGCCCAGACTTCCGCAATCACATCAAGAGAAAAATTATTGCCCTGGGGGAAAGCCGAAAGAAGGGAGCCGTAATAAGCCGTCATTTTTTCAGCGGAGATTTCCAGAAAGATTTCTTCTTTAGTCGTTACATATTTATAAAGATTTGCTCTGGACCAGCCCAGCTTTTCTGCGATTGTAGTGAGGGTAATTTCGGTGTAAGGAAAGGATTTAAAAAGTTCTTCCGTTACCCCTTTAATTTGAGAAAGTCTTTCTTCCTTGTGCTCGTCGCTTCTTGCGCGGATGTAGTCTGCCATACGAAAAGAATAACACAGAGAATAGATTATTGCAATAAGCGACTTTTTGTCACTAAAGTTAGCTTTTACTAATTTTTAGACTCTTTTTGTCCTCGTACATCTCTTTTCGCGGCACTTAATTAAGATTCGCATTGACTGTAGAAAAAACATGGGTGATGGCAGCAGCAAGGGCATCTGCGGCATGGTCAGGCTTCGGTTCAATTTCAAGATTCAAAAGAATTTTTACATACTGCTCCACAGTTTTTTTGTCTGCAGTCTTTGTTCCTGTTACAGCATACTTTATCTGATTAGGTCGGTACATACGCAAAGGAATGGCGTGCTGACTCAAGCACATGGTTACAACTCCCTTAGCCTCAGCAACAGAAAGAGCACTTGAAACATTACGGGCAAAATAAAGTTCTTCCATGGCAGCCTCTTCCGGCTTAAATTCCTGCAAAACAGAGAGCAGGCGATTGTAAATTGCCAACAGACGAGTTCCATGATCTTCCCCTGCAGGTGTTTCAATCACGCCATAACTTACGAGACAAATATTATTTCCGACTGCATCAATCACTCCAAAGCCTGTATGGGCAAGGCCAGGATCAATGCCGATTATGCGCCGTTTTTGCATTTGCTAGCTTTATAAAAAAAATGCCCCACATGGATGTGGGGTTATAGCAAAGAGAGAATTTTCTAAAAGAAAATTCTCGTTCGAACAAAAATTACAGGAAGTAATTTTTGTTCGGATTATGCCTCTGGCTCAAAGTCGTCTGGATATTCAACTGTAGTCCAAACATTCTGAACATCGTCGTCTTCTTCGAGGCGGTCAATGAGCTTCTGAACTTTTGCAGCTGTGTCTTTATCAACTGCTGTGTAAGCCTGTGGAACCATGGCAACTTCTGCAGAAAGAGAAGTCCAGCCTTTTGGCTCAAGAGCCTCAACGACAGATGTGAAGTCGTTTGGAGCTGTTGTGACTGTGATAACACCGTCTTCGTTTACGATGTCCTCAGCACCAGCTTCGAGGGCAGCTTCCATAACTTCTTCTTCTGAAACTACTTCTGCATCGTACTCGATAACGCCCTTGCGGTCGAACATGCGGCTTACAGAACCTGATGTACCCAAGTTTCCGCCTGTTTTGTTGAAAATATTGCGGACATTAGCTGCAGCACGGTTGTGGTTGTCTGTAAGAACTTCAACTAGAACTGCAACACCACCAGCTGCGTATCCTTCGTATACCAATTCTTCGAATGTACCGCCACCAAGCTCACCAGTACCCTTTTTGATTGCTCGCTCGATGTTATCTTTCGGCATTGAAGCAGCGCGTGCTTTTACGATAGCTGCACGAAGGCGTGGGTTAGCGTTTGGATCTCCGCCACCCATGCTTGCTGCGATAGAAATTTCTTTAATCAATTTTGTGAACAATGCGCCGCGTTTTGCGTCTGCTGCGCCCTTAGCATGTTTAATGGTCGACCATTTATTATGTCCAGACATGGAACACTCCTAAAAATAAGATTACAAAATGAATAATAAAGAATATCACAAATCGAAAATCGTGTAAATATCTTCTATCTGCCGAATCCTTTTAGCAAATTGCTGGCCTTATCACCGACAGCATTTTTAACGGCATTAGTTGCGGCACCTGTCAACTGTTTCTGCAATTCGGCTTTTTTTGCCTCAAGCTGCCTGTTAAGTTCTTCAGTAGCAGACTTTTGATCCTTCAGTTTGTTTGCAATATCAGTAAACTTTGCAAACTGCTCGTCTGTAGCACCAGTATATTCTGCAAGCTTTTCCTTAAGTTTTGATTCTGCCTCTTTCTGAACATTCCCAAGTTCTTTTTGAGCAGACTGCTTAAGAGCTGTGGCAATAATCTTATCAGCATCGCTTGTAATATCCAAAGCAAGGCCAGATTTTTCACTAAATCCAGTATTTACTTTTACATTCATTGATTTGACTGCGGCAAGTGCATTTGAATAGATTCTATTGGCCATTTCATTAGTAATTTCGCCGGCAGTAATTGTAACTGGGTTCATGGCAAGATTACAAGCAGCCTTAAAACTGTAATCAGAGTCAGCAGAAAGATTAGCCAAAATTGATGTAGTACCACTGAAAGATGGAACGCCAGCCACATTTCCACTTTTTTCTCCCAAATCAAGGGAAATTGGGAATTTATTTCCAGAATAATCGCCTGAAATGAGAGGAGAAGTGCTAGTTGAGCGTGCATCAATAGTGAGACCTGCATTGTGGGTGCGACTTGTCGCCTCGTAGCTGCCTTTTGCAACCATCGGTTTACCGACTTTATCCATATCACTTGAAATATTTGTAATTGTCAAATCAAGTGAAGTTCCATCACCTTTTCCGCTTCCATGAACATTCTCAATCAACAATTTTGGAACTGAGTCCTTCAGCCAGTAAACATTCCGTCCTGCATATCGTTTTGATTCCTTGCGGGCCTGTTTTTTTGCTTTTTGGATAGCTTCTTTTTTTGCATTCTCATCTGTAGAATTGTTGGCCTTCATGCTTCCTGCATAAGAAACAGCCTGTTTAAGATAAGGATAATATTTTCCGAGGATGGAATATGCAAATTCATCGAAAGTTCCCGTGATAAAGCCTTTAGCTCCATCAAGAGAAAAATCAGGAAGAGTATTTTTAACCATTTCTGTATCAGCCTTAACAGCAGCCTCAAGTTTAGTCTTGAAGCCTTCAACTTTTTTTGCATCCCCATCAAATGAAGTGAGTGTTGAATCTACATTTGACTTGACTTTCTGACCATTCTCAAGAGCAGACTGAATTTGTTCGATTGCTTTTTTGATCTGGTCAGGAGTTTTGAGGTTATTTGTGTTGAGTTTTGAAAGACTTTCTGCGCTTGATTTAAAATCATTCACAGATTTCTGCAGTTCGTCAGGTTTTGCCTTCCATGAGTCCACGAGATTCTTAAGATCCGTCTTGACTTCTTCAGCCGCAGCCTTTGTCTGAAGATTTTCGTTGATATTCTTCATAATTGTCTCTGGGTTGTATTCCTGCAATTTTGCAACAATCTGCTCCATTGCATTTTCACCAGCCTTGCCGGACTTTTCCTTAAGAGCGTCATAAAAACCAGTAGAATCGTTCTTTTCGGCCTTTTTTTGTGCTGACTTTGGTTTAATTGGAAGGGCCCCGCTAACTTTTCTGTCAGTATTGAGGGCAATTCCAGAAATTTCGATTTTTTGTACATGGAATTTTGCCCGCAAAAGCTGGGTAAGATTAAAATCCAAATCAAGTTTATCGAACTGGAAGATATTTTTCATCGGTTCATCGGCATTTGCCTGAGCAAGATTGTGCACTGTAAGCTGAGCTCCAAAAATTTCAACATTTACCGAACCAATATCACATTTGGCACCGAAGATTCCCTGCATTGAAGAACGGATAGCCATTTTTGCCACAGGATTTTTAAAGACGGTGACCACAATTCCGATTACAGCGATAAAAGAAATCACTGCAATAAACGGAAGGAGCTTAAATCTTCCTTTATTAGCCTTGATATTCTTTGCAAGGGTTTTCAACTGAGCAAGCTCAGCCTTTGTGTACTGAGAATTCTGCGGAACCCGAAGCAATTCATTCTTTCCTTTTGTATATTTTTCTGAAAACATGGAAAGAACTTTCTGTTTGTCTTCAGGAATGTAAATCTTTTTGAGGATTTTATCAAATTTCTTTTGTGTATAAGATTTTTTGAAAAGCCCCGGGAGTTTTTTTGCAGGAAACTTCTTGGCAGGCTTTTTTGCTTTTTTTTCTTTTTTGTTTTCAGTCTTTAGTTTTTCGTTTTCTGTTTTCATTTTACTCCCCTCCTACCATGCCGGCAATTTTTGAAAGCAAAGGAAGTTTTGCAACGACCTTAGTAAGCTTTGAGTTTCTGACCCAAAAGGTAATGTGCTTTCGCCAGAGAGAAACAAGCAGACGTCCGAGAATATACATGGGAAGATAGAGCACAAGCCCGCACAAAAGAGACCCCATAAGCACGGAATTATTGAACTTTGTGAATCCGACGAAGGGAACTTCAAGCAGCCAGCCGAAAAATCCCGAAAACTGCGGAATTGTAAGGAAAGCATAGCCAACTGTATCAAAAAGACCGTCCATTACGGGGGAAAAAGTAGACGCAATTACAGCCATAATAAGATACATAGGTTTGTTTATTCGAATAAAAAGGATAAAAACGAAGACCAGCCACCAGAGAAGATTATCTTTAGGCATTAGTCCCAGAAGAATACCACAGGAAAAAGCATGAGCAATTTCTCCCGGGTTGACATTGGCATTTAATGCACTGAACAGTTTTACGATAGTTTTAAGCATATTTTCATTGTATCACAGAAAATCTTTATGATACAATGATTTTAAG
>CAMVJE010000053.1 GCA_947167745.1 uncultured Treponema sp. | reverse complement strand
ACAGAAGGGGAGATGTCTCTCCCCTGGGGTTCAAGCTTTGCTTTCACCCACACCCCCCTCTGCGGGGTAGGGAGTCGGTCGCCATTAGGCGAACAAACTCGTAAGACGAGTTTGTAGACGAGTCTCGGTAAGGGCTATGCCTGAACCGCACCCCGCAACGCCCCCGATTGGTAGTACTAGTAGGAGGGTTTTTCTTCTATAAATTAGAAGTTGAGTTTCTTTTCATAAATCACTACATCGACAAATGCAAATGTCTTGGTAAGCCGTCTACCATGATTGGCGAAAGCTCTGCCTGAATGAGCGGGTGGATGTAGTGAATCAAATCGTTGGTTACATAATCGTCATCGGTTATCCACTCAAGTGGGATTTTCTTTTCGACATTGGCGATTTTGCTTACATCTGCGGTTTCAGTGATACACATATAAGGATCGTCAGAAACTCGTTTTAAGACAACAACTTTGCCTGTTTCGCCTTCGAATGCCGCTTTAACTGCAGCACCACCGACATTGTATGCCTCGGTGATGTCGGTTCGGCTGGACATGTGAGCTGCACAGCGCTGGAGGGTAGAAAGTTCGATTGCGCGGGCTTTAGTTCCCAATTCTGCGGTGATTTTGTTGGCGAGGAATTTTGCCGTACCGCTCATCTGCTTGTGACCGAATGCATCGACAAATTCAACATGCTCTGCAAGTTCGAAAACGAAGCGGCCGTCTGCAACGCGAACACCTTCTGAAACTGCGACAACGATTGATTTGCCAGCTTTTGAAAGTTCTTTGATTTTGTTGATGAAGTGGTCAATATCGAAGACTTTCTCCGGCAGATAGATTAAATCTACACCTTCACAGTCATCTGATTTTGCGAGAGCTGCGGCAGCTGTGAGCCAACCTGCATTTCGACCCATGATTTCAACGACGGAGATTGTTGGGTAGTCGTAAACATGACCATCGCGGATAATTTCTTTCATTGTTGCGGCGATGAATTTTGCAGCACTTCCGTAACCTGGTGTGTGGTCGGTGATTGCAAGGTCATTGTCGATTGTTTTTGGAACGCCCATGAAGCGGATGTCGCTGTTTACGCTTTTTGCATATTTTGAAAGCTTATCGATGGTGTCCATTGAATCGTTGCCACCAATGTAGAAGAAGAATTTGATGTCGAGTTTTTTGAGTATTTCAAAAATCCGTTCGTAAGTTGCCTTGTCTTTTTCGACATCAGGGAGCTTGAATCGGCATGAACCCAGGAAAGAAGATGGCGTGCGTTTGAGCAAGTCGATTGCCATGGTTGAGTTGAGCTTGTCGGTTAAATCGACATATTTTTCGTCAAGAAGGCCCTTGATACCGTTGCACATTCCGTAGATTTTTTTTGCTCCACGGTCAAGCGCTGTTTTGAAAACACCTGCTAAACTAGAGTTGATTACTGCTGTTGGACCACCTGACTGTCCGACGATTACATTTCCGTTCATATCTTGCTCCAAAAATTTTACTCATTTGAAAGAAATCTTCCAAACCATTTTTATAATTGTAGCACGAAATAAGAGAATTACAAGGAGAAAAAAGACAAAAAAACACCCGACCAGGGTCGGGTGTGTATAAGATTTAGTTCTTTATGTTCTGACTTTAGAATGTCCAAACTAAACCAATAGTTGGAGCAATAAAGATATTTCCATTGAGGTCTTTTGTATTGGTTGTTGTATTTGAATTTGTTGTTCCGCCGGAGGTTGTCTCGATTTTATTTTCAGTTTTTGCATTACCAAATGGAATCCAGCCTATATAAAAACTTGCATAGAAACCGAATTTTTGTGAGGTTCTGAGAATTGCTGTAAGGTCTGCACCCAGATTGAATGTAGTATAAGTGATAGTTGTTTCTTGATCAGTAGAAGTTCCGTTATATTTAACACCAGTCTTGTAAGGTATAATTATCTGAGAGAGACCGATACCTGCAGTTGCAGCGAGAAGCACTTTTTCGCTGCGAATAAATGAATAACCGACTCCAAGAGTTTCGTTTAAATTAATAGCCAAAATATCTTTAAACTCTTTGTCGGTATAATCATAGTAGGTTTTTTTATCCATACCGAAAGCGAGATCAAGTTTGCCTTTAAAGGTGAAACCATTGTCGTGGTAACCCAGATACATTCCCTGAAGGCCATAAGTTGTAAATGTTTTTTTGTCAGTTGAAGAAGTAAGTGATTCGATAAAAATGTTATCTTTTCCTTGCACCATTGTGATTGGTACAGTAAAGCCAACACCGACATTGCTTGTCCATGATTTTGCAAACAAACTTGTTGACATAACGAGAGCGAGAACTCCAATAATAATCTTTTTCATAGCATACTCCTTAAAAAAGTTATTGATATAGAATATCTAAAAGACTCGATAAATACTAACTCGTGAAAATCAATTTGTCAAATTATTAATATTATTTTAAACAAAAAAAATCCACCCCGATGTGGAGTGGAAATGTCCTGCAAGGATGCAGTTTTTATGACGGCTGTTTGCCAATGTAAGCGAGGATACCGCCGTCAACATAGAGAATGTGGCCGTTTACAGCGTTTGAAGCGTCAGAAGCAAGGAATACTGCAGGACCTGCGAGTTCCTCTGGGTCGAGCCAGCGTCCAGCCGGTGTTTTTGCGCAGATGAACTGGTCGAACGGATGTCGGCTGCCATCTGGCTGTTTTTCGCGGAGAGGAGCTGTCTGAGGTGTAGCGATGTATCCAGGTCCGATACCGTTACACTGGATGTTCTGTCCGCCGTACTCAGAACAGATGTTGCGTGTGAGCATTTTGAGACCGCCCTTAGCTGCTGCATAAGCAGAAACTGTCTCACGACCGAGCTCTGACATCATAGAACAGATGTTGATGATTTTTCCGTGGCCTTTTTTAATCATGCTTGGGAGAACTGCCTTAGAAACGATAAAAGGAGCGTTCAAGTCAACATCGATAACCTGGCGGAATTCCTCTGCTTTCATTTCGATCATTGGAATTCGTTTGATGATTCCAGCATTGTTTACGAGAATATCGACTACGCCGACATCTTTCTCGATTTTTTTAACTGTTTCCTGAACAGCATTTTCGTCTGTAACATCACAGATATAGCCGTGAACATCTTTGATACCAGCCTCTTTGTAGTTTTTGAGACCGTTGTCAAGCTGTTCCTGTCCGCGGTCGTTGAAAACGATTTTTGCGCCAGCAGCAGCGAAAGCCTTAGCGATTGCGAAACCGATTCCGTAAGAAGCACCTGTTACCCAAGCGACTTTTCCAGTAAGGTCAAAATCCTTCATTTTGAATTCTGCCATTTAAATCCTCCAAAAATTTATTCGATTCGGGAAATCCCTGAAAATCTACTATTTAAAGATATAAAACAAGTCAGCTAAAGTCAAGATTGACTGGCGCTATTTATATTGAAAGAAAAATAGAAATTTTGGTAATCTTAAGTCATGCGTAAAATATTCATTTTGTTTTTTATTTCAATTATTTCATTTTTAACACTTTCGTGCTCAAAGCCAGGTGATTTGACAATCCAGCGGGCAATGAAAGCTTATCAGTCGAATAATTACGATGAAGCTCTGAAACTGTTCAACACGGCACTAGAGGAAGAAACTAACTATTCCCCGGAATTAATTTATAATTTTATCGCAAATTTATATTTGCAACAGGAAGACTTAGAAAATGCCCTTGTTTATCAGGAAAAAAGTGTGAAGGCGCGACCGGAATACCGGAATCTTGTTTCTCTTGGAATGACATATCATCTTTTAGAGCGTGATTCTGAGGCAGAAGGAGCTTATCGAAAGGCTATTGAACTTAATCCGCAAAAGGGTGAAGCTTTCGCAAGTTTAGGGGCTTTATATTTAGGTCAGGGCAGAATCAGCGAGGCAGTTTCAAATCTTGGAAAAGCAGCTGAAGCAGAGCCGAAAATTGCCGTTATTCATGCAAATCTTGCTGTTGCCTATGCCGCTGCCGGGGAATTAGAAAAGTCCGAGACTGAATTTAAACGGGCTGAAGAGCTGAAGTGCGAGAATTTGGATGAATTCAGAAGTCGTGCCGAAGAATTTGCAGGGAAGTAAAGGATTCTGAAAGAATTATGGAATTCCGTTGACATGTTACCGTATGTTCGGTATATTTATGTTACCGTATGTTCGGTAACAAATTATGGTGCGCACAAATCAAAAGTCAACAAAAGAAATTATTCTCGATACAGCTTTTTCTTTTCTTGAACAGCCGAGGTTTTCATCATTTTCGATGAATGAATTAGCAGCAAAAGTTGGAATTTCAAAGCCTGCCATATATCGTCATTTTAAAAATAAAGAAGATTTGCTGGAAGCAATGGAAAACAAACTTGTTGGCAATATGTCTGATTTACTCAAAGATATTGCTACAAAAGATTTGGATATATTAAAAAAATCGCTTGCGTCCCTGATTCAGTATTTTATTGAAAATCCCAGTCACATTAATTATTTCATTGCGCAGATGTCGCAGAACGCAAACTATGAAGAGCGTATTTTTCAAAAACTTCGCCTCTGTCATATATCTTTTGATGGTGAAAATAGGGATTTTTACATTGATAACTTTAAGACTAATATGCGTCTGTTCGCCAAACATATTTTTTCGGGAATGTCGCTTTTTTACTTTGTCAAATTGCAGGAAAAGTTTCGCTGTGAAGGAAAAGTTACCATTTTGCAGGGATTTTCTGAAAGAGTCGTCAATTTGCTTGTAAACGGCCTTTCCGGTTGTACCGAAGAAGACTGTCCTGTTCATCCTCAGGTGATTTCTGCTGAGCGCAGGGAAGAGTTGGTTAAGTTGTGCAAAATTCCGGAGAATTCTTTCCCGGCCGAAAATAAAATTTTTAAGGCTCTTGCTTCTGTTATCGAAAAATACAAAATGGGCGGCGTAACTGTTGAACGGATTGCTGACGAACTTGGTATGGCAAAAAGTAGCCTCTATGAATACTTCGACAACAAAAATCATATGATAAAAACGCTAGTCAATAAGGAAATCTCACTCTTGCAGACTATTGCGAACGAAAATACGGCGGAAGCAAAAAATTTCACTGAGTATCTGCTGATTCAGATGTACTCAGAACTGGAATATTTTAGGCACAGACCTGAAATCATTCCTATTTGCGGATGGCTTTTAATGAGTGCGGATAATTCCTTTGATTCGCTGAATGGCAAAAATCCCGGGGATTGCGACGAGGAAGTTTATAGCGTTTGGGAAAAGCGTCTTCCTTTGGAAATCACTTCACCTGATTTGGGGTGCAGCTATTCGCCAAGAGTACTTACTACCTGGGCGGGAGTTCTTCCAGTGGCTTTCCTTGTGGAGGCAAAAGGCAAGAACTTAAGTGAGGAAAAATTCATGGAAGGTTTTACCTTCATGATTAATTATATCTTTAATGGAATAAAATAACGGAGGAATAAATGAAAAAACTGATGAGCCTGATTTTGATTGGTTTTGCGGCAACTGCGCTTTTTGCCCAGAATACTGATTCAAAATCTGAGGCAAAGACTGAAAACTCAGAGGCATCAAGTGAAGTTATAAAACTTTCGATTGATGAAGCTGTAGAGTACGCATTAAAAAACAGTGTAATGCTTAAGAGTAATGATATTGCTTTGGAGCTGAAAAAGCGCGCAAACAGCTATTCATGGAATGTTTTCATTCCGGATGTATCTGCAAGCGGTACAATGAGCCGTGCAAACGAATTTAATCCGGGAACTGCGGCAACGAATCAGATGATGAATCAACTAACTCGCGGACAATATCCTGCAAAAACAAGTTATACAGATGAGGAATCACGCTGGACGACACTCGGAACGGTTGCTGTAAGCTGGGCTCTTACACCTATGTATATCGCAAACATCAAAGTAGCTAAGGCAAATTATGAAGAAGGTCTGGCAAACTGGGATAAAACTCAGAAACAGATAGTCACAAACATCAAAAAAGCATATTATGGCCTTCTTCTGCAGCAGGAGAATCTCAAAATCAAAAAGAATTCTCTTGAAAACAAAAGACAGCGAATGATTCAGGCTCAGACAAACTTTAAGAACGGAGCAATTCCTGAAATTCAGTTGCTGCAGGCACAGGTAAACTACGAAAACTCAAAGCCTGATGTAGATTCTACTGAGCAGGCTTACATTCAGCAGACGGATTTGTTTGAATATTTGATTGGAATGCCTTTGGGAACAAAGATTGAATTTACTGATTCGATTGAAGCGGCTTATGTCGATGTTGAGGCAGATGAGCTTCTGGCAAAATATTCAGAAAACAACCTTGAGATTCAGGCAAAGAAAAAGACAATGGAAACCGCCAAAATCGGCCTCACATATGGTGAACTTTCAACATGGCTGCCGACTCTGGCTCTGAAATATTCATGGAATCCAGTTTATATAGGTTCTGAGGGAGCATGGCATTTTTATAAAGATTTAGGATCTGATGAAAAATGGTATGATTCAGGTACTTTTAGTGCGACACTTGTCTGGAATCTTACAAATATGCTTCCATGGTCTTCAAACAGGCAGAAATTAAAGGATTCAAAACAGCAGATAGCTTTTTTGGAACTTGAAATCCAGAGATTGAAAGAAAATCAGAAAGTTGAAGTTCGTAAGGCTGTTGATACGCTTAAACAGGCCCGACAGCAAATTGATTCAATGGGGCGAAATGTCACACTGGCTCAAAAAACTTATGACATGACAATCCGTTCTTATCGGGGCGGTACATCAGAATTCCTGGCAGTAAAGGATTCGGAAGAGGCTTTGGATACAGCTAAACTTGGTCTTATTAATCAGAAATTTCAGTATATTTCAGCTTTGATGGATCTGGAAAATACTTTGAATGTAAAACTTACGGAAGCTAAACAGTAAATAATTGGAGGAAGATATGAAAAAAACAGTAAAATCTGTAATTACAGTGGCTTCAATGGCTGCGGCTCTCACTTTTATAAGTTGTGGCAAAAAGAATGCTGCTCAAGCTGACAACAAGGAAGTGGAGACTCTTTATGCAGTCTCAACATTTAAAACTGCAGCCGGAAATCTTGATGACTACCTTGAATTTGGTGGTGATGTGGCTTCGGTGAGTGAAGTTATGGTATTGCCGGATCAGGCAGGAAAAATTACCAATGTACTTGTAAAAGTAGGTGATATGGTCAAGAAAGATCAGGTAATTGCTTATGTAAACCCTTTGCGTGTCGGCGTTGTTTATAACGACAGCCCGGTTCGAGCCCCAATTGCAGGACGAATTACTTCGCTGCCGGTTACAGTCGGTTCAACTGTTTCTCAGTCATCGTCTGTTGCAAAAGTTGCCCGCACTGACGACCTTGAGATCAGAATCAATATTGCAGAACGATTTGTCAGCAGAATTTCAAACGGACAGAAAGCTACCGTTACATTTGACGCATATCCAAGCGTTAAGTTCGGAGCAAAGATTTTTGAGGTAAGCCCTGTTCTTGATACTTCAACACGCACCATGGGGGTTAAGCTTCGCCTCAATCCGCCGGATGCACGGGTAAAAGTCGGCATGTACGGACGTGTTCGCCTTGTAACAGAGAGCATTAAGAATGCAATTGTTCTTCCTTCATCTGCAATTGTAACGCGAGATGGAAAAGACTATGTTTTTATTATTGCAACTCCAAAATCAGGTCAGAATGCGGCAGTTGTAGCTCTTAAGCCTGTAACAAAAGGAATCTCAGTCGATAACAAAGTTGAAATCACAAAAGGACTTGAAGTTGGAGACGAGGTTGTTATCAAGGGTCAGACATTGCTTAATGACGGTTCAAAAGTCAATATCGTTTCATCTAATTAGGAGCCTTAAATGACTATTTCTGAAAGATGTGTAAATAAACCGACAACGACATTCCTTATTTTTTTAATGTCTGTTTTGCTCGGTATTTATTGTGTTTTTAAGCTTCCGGTTGATATGTATCCGGAAATGGACTTGCCTTACATGATTGTCATCACGACTTACAGCGGAGCTGGTCCAGAAGAGGTTGAGCAGAGTTTAACGCGAACGATGGAAAGTTCTCTTTCGGGACTTTCTGGCTTAAAGAAACTTCAGTCCCGCTCGATGACGGGTACGAGTTTGATTATTCTTGAAATGAATTATGGTACAAATCTTGATGCTACCACAAATGAAATTCGAGATAAAATCGACTTAATCCGGCGTTATCTTCCTAGCGATGCAGATGCCCCGATTACACTCAAAATGGATCCTTCAATGATGCCGATTATGATGCTTTCAATGAAGGGAAGTCGTACACCTGAGGAACTTCGCACTTATGCAGAAGATGTCGTTCAGCCGCGACTGGAGCAGCTTGACGGTGTTGCTTCGGCTACGGTTTCTGGTGGACGGGAAAGGGCAATCAATGTTGATATTCCCCGAGACCGTCTTGAAGCTTACGGACTTTCTATTTCTACGGTCGCACAGCTTATAGGCGCTCAAAATATTCAGTCTTCTGGCGGTACAATCACTTCTGGTGAGACAAACTACACCATTAAGACCAGCGGTAAATATCAGTCACTTGATGATTTGAAAAATACTGTAATTTCGTACAAGCCTTCTGCAGAGGGGCAGATTCGTACAATCCGTTTGCGAGATGTCGCTGATGTTTATGACGGCTACAAAAAGGAATCAACACTTGCTTATCTTGATGGAGAGCCTTGTGTAGTGCTCATGGTTCAGAAGCAATCAGGAAAAAATTCTGTAACGGCTGCAAAAAATGTCCGAAAGATGATTCCTTCAATTAAGGCTGAGCTTCCAAGTGATGTTGAACTTGTTGAAACTTCAAACACTACGGACATTATTGAGCAGACAATTAATGAGGTTGTCAATTCGGTCATTACAGGTGCTCTTTTGGCAATCCTCGTTTTGATTATCTTCTTGCGGTCTCTTAAATCTACAATTATTGTAGGTCTTTCAATCCCGATTTCAGTTTTCATCACTCTTATGCTGATGTACTTCCAGGGACTCACCTTGAATATGATTTCTCTGGCTGGTCTTTTGCTGGGTATCGGTATGCTTGTTGATAACTCAATCGTTGTTTTGGAGAACATTTACGCTTACCGGCAGCGAGACGCAAAACCGCGCGTGGCTTCAATCCTCGGTTCGCAGGAGATGGTCACTTCAATCACTGGTTCTACACTTACTTCAATCTGTATTTTTGCCCCGATGCTTATGTTTAAGAAGACTTTAGGTATCATGGGCCAGATGTTCAACGATTTGGCATGGACGATTATCTTCTCTCTTACCTGCTCACTTCTTGTTGCTATGTGTCTCGTTCCTGTTTTGACTTCAAAATATCTCAAAATTGATAAAGTTGACACAACGAAGAAAGGTGAAGGAAAACTTGCAGAGTTTACTTTTGCGCTTAACGGAGCCTTTAACAACTTCTTTGCAAAGCTTGATGAAAAATATGCCAAGGGTGTTGCTTTTGTTCTTCATCACAGAAAGGCAAGTTTGCTTTCACTCGTGGGATTACTGATTTTATCCTTTGCCTCTATTAAAATCATCGGATTTATCTTCATGCCGGCTTCTGCCTCAAATTCAGTTGCAGTTGAATTTACTCTTCCTCAAGGTACAAAAATCGACATTACTGATGACACAATGCATGAGTTTGAGAACATCGCTATGCAGGAACTTGTCGGTATCAAATATACCACAATGACTGTCGGTGGAACGAGTATGTTCAGTGCAGGTTCTGAAACGAATAAAGGTTCAATTACATTCACCCTTTATCCACCGTCTGAACGCTTGCCTGGTTATGATAATGAAAAAACGGCTAAGGCTAAGCTTCGAAAGCATTTTGATTCTTTCCCTGGTGCAGATTTGGTCTTCTCTGCCGGTGCAAATCAGGCAACTTCTTCCAGCGATATCAATATTGCCGTAAAATCAGACGATTTGAATCTTGTGCGTGAATACGCTGCCCTGGTTGAAAAAATGCTCAAAGAAAAGGGTACAGACTATGTTCAGGAAGTCACTTCGGATCAGGAAGACGGTTTGCCGGAAGCTAC
>CAMVJE010000052.1 GCA_947167745.1 uncultured Treponema sp. | reverse complement strand
ACCCGTCAACAGATAAAGTCATCAAGGAGATTCCATCCGCAGACTTGCAGAAACTAAAGGTAAGGATTCGAAAGACCATAGGTCTTTTGTTCGACGAAATGATCTAATCATCCGTCAACCTTGCAATCTACTTGATTAATTTTGGTTTTCTGTAATCTGAGGGGATATTACTATGGCTGAAATTTCAATACCTGGAGTCAGTGATAAATATAAAACCAATGATTATATTGATGCGCTGATGAAAAAAGAGCGAATTCCTCTCACTCGTGAGCAGGAATCGCTTGACAGGTACAAAGAACAGCAAAACGCATGGCGTGGCATGAATAAAAAAATGTCAGCATTGCGAGACAGCACAAAAACACTCTACTCCTTTGAAAATCCTTTCAATAATAAGATTGCAAATTCATCTGATGAAAGAGCTATCACTGCAGACGCAGGAAGAGACGCAGCTTTAGAATCAATAAAAGTTGATGTCGTAAAAGAAGCCACATCAGACCGATTTCTTTCTGGTGAATTAGACAAAAGCTCAAAAGTTCCGAAAGGTGTCTATACCTTCGAAATCGGCGAAAAAAAAATAACATTCAATTGGAAAGGTGGAAAACTCACAGATTTTGTAAATTCCCTCAATAAGCGGGGAGCAAATGTTTTAAAGGCTTCATTTGTTGGTGTCAGCAACGGAAAATCTTCTCTTCTCCTTGAATCACTTAAAACTGGAGACGACAATCGCCTTGTCCTAAAAGATGATGCTTTGACTTATGCCTTAGAAAACAAACTTGTTGAAAAAAACAGAGGGGAAATATATCCAATCGTGACGGCTCTTGCAGATTTAGAAAGTCCTATCGATGAGTCTACATTGCCAAATCCCAAAATTCCAGAAGTTGAACAGAATGGCATGCCCCCACTTACAAAAACATTCATCGAATTTGATGAAGAGTCTGGTCTGATAACAATTCCACCAAGAAGCGGTTTTACACTCAATATTCCTGAAGATTTTCTTCAAACTGAAAGTGAAGTATTCCAGTTCGCATATTCAACACAAGAAGTCGAAGACTTAACAGAAGAACTTAATATAAAGCGCACTACCCGCCCGGAACTACCAGACGCAGGTATTGCAACATTTCAGACAATAACAGTTCAAAACGAGCAGACAGAAACAAATCTACCTCCAGTTCCGCCTGAACCTCTAAAACCCATAGTAGGTTTCGAAGATTTTTATGTCCACAATAAAGACGGAAGCGAAATTAAAATCGATACAGCCTCAGTTTCTGCGGACAATGAAAGTAAGCAAAAAAACATTTCCATTTCTCTCAAGGATTACCCGGATATTGAAAGTATAGTCGTCAGAAACCGTAATACAGGAACCCAGATTAATATCACTGAATTCACGGCTTATGATGAAAAAAAGAATTTAGGCTACACTCCTGTAAATCCTATTTCTCAATCTGGCGATGCAATTATAAAATACGAGGGAATTACAATCAGGAGACCTTCAAATAAAATCGATGATGTAATACCTAATGTTACACTGAATGTAAAGGCACCGACAAAAGAAACGGCAACAATAGACATAACCAGTGACAAAGAATCTGCTAAAAATGCATTAATTGAATTTGTAGGCCGATACAATCAGGTTCTTGCAGAAATGACAATTCTAAGTGAAAACAAACCCGAAGTCATATCTGAACTTGACTATCTTTCTGACTCTGAACGGGAAGATGCAGAATCACGATTAGGTATGTTCCAGAACGATTTTTCACTCACAAACGGTAAGTCATCTCTAAGGGCAATCGTAACAGCGAATTACAAATGGTCTGACGAAGCAACCCTTACCATGCTTAACCAAATCGGAATTTCGAGCCGGGCATCAGGAAGCACAGGTGGCTATGTAGCAAGCCAGATGAGAGGCTATCTTGAAATCGACGAAAAAAAACTTGACCAGTCCCTGGACGAAAACATGGATGCGATTAAAAATCTTTTCGGCTATGACTCAGACGGGGATCTGGTTATCGATTCAGGAATTGGTTACGCAATCGACAAGCAGCTTACAAGCTGGACTCAGAGCGGCGGAATAATCGCTTCAAAAAATTCAGGAATTGATACAAAGATTAAAGCATCCGAAGCAAAAATTCACAAATTAGAGACACAGCTAAGCTCTAAAGAAGTACAGCTTCGCAATAAATACGGGCAAATGGAAGGAACCCTCAACAACCTCAATGCTCAATCAAATACCGTCAGTAATTTTGCAAATAATGGAAAACAGTAGTATAATATAAAAATAATGCAGCCGATATTGTACAAAGGAAATTATAATGGAATTTTATGTAAACAACGAAAAACTTGATGTTATCCTCGAAAATGAAAAGACTGTTGGCGATGTTCTTAAGTCTTTTGAAGCAGAATGTGAAAAAAATAAGGCAACAACAATAAATATTACTCTTAACGGGAAGAATATCGGGGCTGATGATTTTGAATCTATTTTTGACGAACCTCTGAAAGAAGACACAAAACTGGAACTTGTTATCGTTTCTCAGGACGAAATCAAGTCTTCATTTCAAAATCAAAAAAGCGAATGTCTTTCTCTTTCCGATGAACTTGTTAATCTTCCGGTGCAGCTTCAAAGTGGAAAAGATAAAGAATCAACACTCCTTATAGCAAAACTGGCTGACTTTATCGAAAAATTCTGTCATACAGCCACACTTTCTGCCCTGTTTCCAGAAGTTTATTCAAAACTAATGATTGACGGCAAAAATGTTAACGAATTTTTTCAAGATTTTTCCGGTATTCTCAATGATTTTGAACAAGCAATCGCTTCAAAAGATACGGTACTCATGGGTGATTTAGCTGAATACGAAATAAGTCCCCGCCTTCAGGCAATAGCAAAAACAATCGAGGAGTTATAAAATGACAAACATTTCACCTATGCTTCTTCAGACTGGTTCCCCCCTTCAGGCACGGCTTGAAGTAAACGTTTTTTCCGTGCTGATTATTCTCCTTATTATCATATTTTTAATTGCAACAATTTACATAATATCTAAGGCAATAAGTTCATACTTAAATTCACCGGCCTATATCGAAAAAAAGAAAAATAGACCTACATCAATCAAAGATATTAACGAAATCTCTTCACTCTGTTCACTTGTAAAGGAAGAAAAGGAAGTTCTTTCAGTTATTTGTCGCAATCATAAAACCCCAAACATCCAGTATATTGTTCGGGACTATATGTCAATGACGGCTCTGCTCAAGGAACAGTTTAAAATCTTTGACAGCGAGGGCGATGAATCAGGAAAAACACACCTTTTTGCCTTACAGAAAAAGATTTTCAAAGTATACCGTCAGACAGGTCTTATTAAAAATTCCAAAAACATTGCAATAAATACTACTTTTACACTTACCCTGGATAAAGGTTTTCATCACAAGCTCACACTTATCGAAAATAATTCAGAAGCAATGATTTTAACACTTCCATCAACAGTAACTTCTGATGTCCGTCCAAAACCGCTCGAAAAAGTAAATTTTATTTTCGAACTTGAAGATGGTACTCCTTACAATATCGAATCTCGGGTTGTCCGATATCAGACAGGTAAAGAAAATGAGCAGGAAATGGTAATCGTTCCATCTGATAAAGTATCTCCTCTTCAAAAGCGTGAACAGGAACGTGCAGAAATGAATGTGGCCTGTAACTTCCATTCTGTAAAAATCGTAGTGGAAGGTGAAGGCAAAAAAGAAAAAATTCATTATATTCCGTCAGAAAAAGCCCATGAAGGAGTTCTTGAAGATATTTCAACTGGTGGATGCAGACTTATTGCAACCCTGCCAATTAAAGCAGACCAGCACATTTATATTGACGGTCCTCTGAACAAAAAACAGAATGATCACGCAGTCGGTACTATCGTTCGAACAACAAAAAGAAGCGACGGTATTTATATTTTACATATAAAATTCATCAAAATTGAAGCAAAAGTCATTAACAGAATTCAGGCTATGGTCTGTAATTATGATGACTAAAATTCCCTTGACTGAATTTGTACTATAGGTTATTTTAAGATATGCAGGTTTTAGAACTTAACAATATTGTTCCCGATCCTAGTTTCATTTACTATCGGCGAAATTATGCAGCAATAGCAAAATTGCAGATGCTTTCTAAAACATTGGACATAAAAATCTCATTTACAATAGAAACAGGCCCCTTAGGGGATAAAATGCTTTATGTAGATATTGATCCTAGCGAAGATATCGATTACCCGCTCATTCCTGTAAAATCTGCTCTCAAAACACATATTCTTGCAATGGACGACGAAGGTAAATTGCCGTGTCCATGATATTTCATACAAAATCAGCAGAAGAAACCATCGCACTTGGTAAAAAAATTGGTGCTTTGCTCCAAAAAGGTGACATTATAGCCTTGCAGGGCACACTGGCAGCAGGAAAAACTACCATAACAAAAGGAATTGCTTCTGCACTTGGTGTAACCGAAGAAATTACAAGCCCTACTTTCTGTCTCATTTCCGAATACGCCGGAAAACTGCCCCTTTATCACATGGATGTTTACCGTCTTGAGGGGGGTGAAGATTTCATCAATCTCGGAGTAGAAGATTTAATCTATGGAAGTGGTGTCTCTTTGATTGAATGGAGTGAAAAGGTAATGGACGAACTTCCAAAAAAGACTATAATACTCCGTCTGGAGGCAAAAGAAGGAAGCACGGAGCGAACAATCACTCTCGAAAACTGGCCTCACGCACAAATCTTGTAAACAGGAATCCAAATGAAAGCACTTGTAATTGATGCAGCAGCAAGTTGTATGCATATCGCGGCTAAAAATGACGACATAAAAGCATATCTTTCGCTTGATATGGGGCAAAAGCAATCTCAGAAACTGCTTCCTGCCATTGACTATATTCTCTCTGAGCTTGAACTTAAACCTTCTGATTTAGATTACATGGCCCTCACAAGCGGCCCTGGAACATTTACAGGGCTTCGAATTGCATTCTCTGCCCTTAAAGCAATTGAACTTGCCCAAAATATTCCGGTATACGGCATTCCAAGTCTCGATGCTTATGCATTTCCTTTCACTTCTTTTGACGGCCAGGTTGTAAGTGTAATCGACGCAAAAAAAGACCAGTTCTTTGCTGCAATTTACGAAAATGGAAAAACAATTTCAGAAGCAGAGGATACAAGTGCAGAAGCTGTAGCAAAAAAACTTTCAAAAGATAAAAAAATTCTTTCAACAGGGCCTGATGCAAAAATTTTTAAAGAAGAACTTTCAAAAATAGATTCCAGCCTCGACCTTATCATTTATGAAAGCCAGCCCAATCCTACAGAATCACTTTTTACAATCGCTGAAGACATGATTGAGCAAAAAAAAGAGCCCCTCGCAGATTACGACGGGCCTGTATATTTACGCAAGTCTGAAGCAGAAATTAAATTGGAAAGTGCAAATTAAGTTAGACGCAGATGAACACAGATAAACGCTGATAAAAATATTGGATTACATCTGTGTGAATCTGCGTGCATCCGTGTCAAAATTTTAAGAAAGCAAATTTGCGAGCGCGTCCAGGGCTGTTGAGCCAAGAGCCGCCTCACGGTTCTGCCGCTGGATATCGTCATAAACTTCCTGGCGGAAGACTTTTACGGTCTTTGGAGCGTCAACGCCGATTTTTACCTGATCACCTGAGATTCCGATAATCTGAATTGATATATCGTTTCCGATTTTGATTTTCTCATCGACTTTTCTTGACAATATAAGCATTATTTTGCCCCCTTCGCTTTGAGAGCTTTGATAATGTTGTATTTTGTCGTCCATTTGGTGTCAGCGAGAATTACCTGAAGAGCAAGATTATTTTTTTTGTTGACAACTACCGGCCCCTGAAGATTAGCCGTAACCGGTCCCCCGTCAGCAGGAACTGTAACGATAGCCCAGACGATTACATCGGCACTTGACTCCACATCGATTTCAGAAAGTGCCTTGTCATCCACATCAAGCTCATAATGCTCGGCGATGATAAAGGGATCTACGATAAGGAAAGCAAGGGAAGACTCATCGAGAGACTGCATCCAGTAAAAAGGCTTGTATTCTGACTCAATCAGAGCATATTTGTGAAAATCTTCAAATCCAAGAAGTCCATTGGGAAATTCAATGATATTCTTCTCATCAACTGAAATAACTCCCATTGTCTTAGTCTTTACATCCATGTTTTTTCTCCATAAAAAAATTTCACACAGAGCACACAGAGGTCACAGAGTTTTTTTTCTCTGTGTTCTCTTAAGCCTTCGCAACATAGTTGCTTCGGAGACTCGCTAAAATTGCTACGCAATTTTTACGCTTCCTATCTGTGAGGAATTTTTATTGTTTTTATCGCATATAATTCAAGAGGGTTGACGAATACATCTTGCCGGCGTTTGAGAGCGTTGCATTCTGGGTGTATTCCAGCATTTTTTCGTCGGTAATAGCTTTGGTTAAATCCAAATCTCCTTCACGGCTGATTTGCCCCGTTACATTGAGAGCAACGGCAGAATTGCGAGTCATGTCGTTCTGAAGCCGCTCATATTCACTGCCTGATTTTGCCACCCGATTTACAAGTGTATTGATTCCAGAGTCAAGGCTCATGAGAACTCGACCACCAATTGCCTCACTGTCACCGGCAAACATAGCGTCACGAAGGGCAATTACTGTGTCAAAAAGAGAGCCTCCTGACACTTTGACTGAGTCTCCGATATTATACGGAGGATGCTGGCTCGAATCTTTAATGATTCCAAGCTCGTTAAGGGCACTTCCGGAAACATCCTCAAGCCAGAGCTGGCGGGCATCAGTAGTTGAAAAATTCAAGCCGTGGGTTACAGGGTCGAGGGAAGCTTTTACAGCCGCTCCGCTGGCATTTATTTTTGAAACCAAGGCATAAACATTATCCCCTGCTTCGACTGCGATTTTCTGACCGTCAACTGAAATAATTGAGTCGTTCTGGGCCTGCCACTGGCGGGCATCCCGGCCTCCGAAAAGACGCTGATTCTCAGCCCAGAAGATTCGGTTTCCGGCCGTCTCCACGGTGATATATTTATTTTCATCTACTTCGATTTTATTCTGTTCGATTGAGCCGTTGTAGTGAACTGCAGAAATCAGCGGAACAGTTGAGCCTTCAACAGCTCCCATATCAACATCAAATGCGCGGACATTGGAATTTGTGCCGGCAAAAAGTGAATTTCCATCAGGAGCTACTGCATTTGCGTTCTGAATAAGCTCACCCAATAATTCGTTCACTTCTACTGCCATATTGCGCATATCATCTTTAGTATAAATGCCGTTTGCACCTGTTACGGCAAGTTCCCGCACCCTCTGCATAATTTCAAGTGAATTTGTCATGTAGCCCTCGCGGTAAAGGTACTGATCGCTTAAAGTTGTGGCGTTTTTTTCAAAATTATTCACGCGGGTAAGATAGGACTGATACTTAACCAGGTGTCCTGCCGCAATCGGGTCATCTCGAAGAGAGGAAATGCGTGACTGGGTTCCAATCTGTCTGTCAATTTTTGCCCGCTTAACTTCCTGTCTTCTGAGATTGTACTGAGTTTGGTTATTATTCAGCTGTGAACTGATTCTTGTTGGCATTTTTTAGTCTCCCATGATTTTTCTTTGACGCGGATGGACACAGATAAACGCAGCTATATATTTTATAAATCCGCGTGCATCCGCGTTAATCCGCGTCTAATTTATACTCCAAGTCTATTTATTACCGTGTCCAGCATTTCATCGATTACAGATACAAATTTTGCAGCCGCATTGTAGCCATGCTGGAACTTGATGATTTCGGCAAGTTCTTCATCTATGTTTACGCCTGAAATTGAATCGCGGAGATTACGCAAATCGTCCATGATTGCGTTCTGGCTAAGCATATTCATCTCAGCCTGCTCGCCCTTCAAGCCCACATTTGTAACAGAATTGGCAAAATAATCGTCGAAAGTACGGTCTTTTCCAATCATTACATTTGTGTTTCGAATTGAAGCAATTTCGACTGCTGCACGACCGTCACCAATCATGGATTTTCCCTGAGTATTTGGATAAGCCGCAGCAACGCTCAAAACATCGCCTTTAATTGCCTCGTTTACTTCGATGTAGCCAGCCGGATTAAGAACCGGAGCAACAGCAAAACCGCCACGAAGAGAGTTCACTGCGTCTGCTCGTGCAAAGTCATAAGCATTTTCTGCCCCGCTACCCTGCAAAATGCCAGAATAAGCGGTGAGGAACATTCCAGAATCTTCCACATGGCGGATAACGAAGTCAGGATTTTCCATATTCTGAGCCGTAGTTGCCTTCAAGACAAGGTGGTTGTCCCGGTCAAGGTAAGCCTTCACTTCTCCGTCTGAGTCATTGATTCGGGCAACGACTTCCTCGATTGTATCCGTCGCATGATATGGAACAGAAATAGTTCCGTTTTTTCCTGAGAAAGTCATGGTTCCTTCAAGGCCGACTTTTTCCTGGGGATTAAGTTCGTTTGTACCGGTAAATCTGAAAATGTATGAGTGGTCATCAGTTCCGTCACCGTTGCGGTCATAATTTCCGTTTACGCTGGTTACAAATGGATGCTGAACGAAGAAATCAAGGCCTGAGACATTATTCATGCCGATACCTGCACGATGAACATCGTTTACAAGGTCAGCAAAATTCATCGTGACTGTATTCAAAGTCTGAACTTCGTTTCGAATATCAACATCGCGGAGTTCAATCAAAGCTCCCAATGTACCTCCGGAAACCTGAACAGTATTTTTTGTGTCGCTCCAGATGACGCGGCTGTATCCGTTGTTGTCAGTCATCGGCTCTACTTCAAAATTGCGAGCAATATGCCCCTGAACAAGAATGTTTCCTTCAAGATGAACCATAAATTCATCGTTATCACGAATATCTGTAGTAATATTGGCAAGGCCCGAAAGTTTTTCAACGAGTAAATCACGGCGGTCAAGAAGATCATTAGGATTATCACCCATTGCTTTGACTTTTACAATTTCGCCGTTGATGTCGGCAATCTGCTTTGTAATTGAGTTAATCTGTTTTACTGTTGCTTCAATGTCGCCGTTGATAAGATTTCCGATTCCACTCAAAGCCGTATATCGCTGCTGAATGCTCTCAGCAAGAGTTTCGCCACGGGTAACAACAGCCTGACGAGCGGCCTGACTCTCAGGGTAAACAGAAAGTTCCTGCCAGCTCTGCCAATATTTATCCATATTAGTACGGATCGAAATTTCATCAGGTTCATTATAAACCTGTTCAATCATCGTGTAGTATTTTTCGCGGGTAGTCCAGTACGTTTCCTGATTGGTCTGAGCCACGATTCTCTGGTCAAGCAATTCATCGCGAAGGCGGTTGATTGACTCAACAGAAGTTCCCTGCCCAATCTGACCGGCACGCTCTTCACGACTCAAGTCCGGACGGTAAATAGGGTCAAAAGTCTTAATCTGAACACGCTGGCGTGAATAGCCTTCTGTGTCGGCATTTGAAATATTGTGACCGGCTGTATTAATTTGCGTAGAGTGAGCCATGAGGCTTCTTTTTCCAATCTCAATCGCTGCGAATGAATTTGCCATAATCTATTCTCCTCTGTCATGCTGAATCAGTTCAGCACCACTTCTAATTTCCTTAAATCATCTGGTTAAGAACGATGCTACTCACTTCAGGCTTTACTATTTTACCTTCATTTGAATAGCGGATATTTCTTCTTTGCGGAACTACAGAATCAAAAACTCCCTGAAGGAATTTTCTTGTAGTCGAAATATATTCATTCAAAACCTTATTCTCAACCTTTGACTTTTGAAGCTTTCCCCTAACCTCAGTCAATACCGGGGAAATTTCAGAATCAGATGCCATATCGATATCATTGCTCAATGACATTCTTTTTTCTTCAAGTTCCACGAATTGATCGCTTAAATCTTGAAGATTTTCAATGTTTCTGTTCAGCGAAGTCCAATCTTTTTCTTTCACGCAATTATGAAGAAGATTCTGCTGTTCAAGGATTTTGTCCAAAAGTGCATTTTCTTCCTGCATGACAGAAATAAGTCTTTGTTTATTTTCTATAATTGTCTGATTAACTTTTTCCTCAGCCATTAGACTTCCCCAATTAGATTTATTCTTTTTGATTATCGGAATTTGAAAGAGGGAGTTTAGTTTTTTATCTATATAATTTTTTTATGCAATATATTTTTTTCTGATTTTTCAGTGTATTGTTCTTGACACAGTTCATTATTTTTTGATATATTATCTCACATCAGTTACATGGTGCCTGTAGTTCAGTGGTAGAGCGTCAGATTGTGGATCT
>CAMVJE010000051.1 GCA_947167745.1 uncultured Treponema sp. | reverse complement strand
GGTCACAGACAGGAATACACAAACATTCGTGTTAAGGACATCACTCTTTAATTAGAATGATAACCGTAACACTTTCTTATGGCAAAAATGGCGCGCTAAAACAATGTCAAGCTAACGGACACGCTCATTTTTCTAAGAAAGGAAACGATATTGTATGTGCGGCAGTCACTGTTCTTGTTCGCACAGCGATGCAGGTTCTTTCACATAACGAAAATGTTTTAATGATAGCAGACGCTTCAACGCGGGGAAATCTTTCTTTCACGGTTGAGGTAAAATCTGAGAATCCAGCAACGGAAACTCAGCTTATTTGTATCGGAGATTTTTTAAGAACTGGACTAAAAGCTCTTACAAAAGAATTTCCTGAAAACGTAGTTTTTACGGAGGAATAAAATGGGACGAAGTAAAGGTGGTAGCGGCGCAAAAAACGGCCGTCAGTCAAATCCTAAATACTTGGGTGTAAAAGCATTCGGCGGTGAGTTTGTAACAGCCGGCTCGATCATCATCAAGCAGCGTGGAACAAAAATCTTCCCGGGCGACAATGTAAAACGCGCGGGAGACGACAGCCTGTTTGCAACAGCAGACGGAGCAGTTAAATTCCACGAGCGCAACAACAGAAAATACGCTTCAGTAGTTCCTGTTCAGGCATAAGTTTCGACTTAATTGATGAAAGCCCGGATTCAGTTTTCTGTCTCCGGGTTTTTTATTGAAAATTCTCACAGAGTACACAGAGGGCACATAGTGATTTTTGTTGTGGGAAGTTTTCGGCTTTTCTCTGTGTGCTCTTAAAACCTGCGCATATCTGTGAGGAATTTAAAATGAAACAATTTGCTGATGAGGCAATAATCGAAGTGACATCAGGAAAGGGCGGAAATGGATGTGTGTCTTTTCGCCGTGAAAAATATGTTCCTATGGGCGGTCCTAATGGTGGCGACGGTGGAAAGGGCGGTGATGTCATATTCTGTGTTAAGCGAAATGTAAAAACCCTTGCAAATATCCGTTTTAAGCGTTTTTTTAAGGCAAAGAATGGCGGTGACGGTCAGGGCTGGAATAAATACGGAAAGGACGGCGAGGATATCGTTATCGCAGTTCCGCCTGGAACGGCAATCCGTGATGCTGAAACAAAAGAGCTTATTAAGGAATTTACCACAGAGAGTGAAGACGAACAGTTTGTTTTTCTCAAAGGTGGTAATGGAGGCTGGGGTAATGTACATTTTAAAACCTCAACAAATCAGGCTCCCCGAAATGCAAATCCAGGTCAGCCCGGAGAATATCGAAAACTTCTCCTTGAATTAAGCATTATGGCTGACATCGGTTTGGTAGGCTTCCCTAACGCAGGAAAATCTTCTCTTCTTGATGCCTTTACAAATGCCCGTCCAAAAATCGCACCATATCCCTTCACTACAAAAATTCCGAATCTTGGCGTTTTGCGGGCTGACGCTGACAGAGATGTCATTATTGCTGATATTCCAGGTATTATCGAAGGGGCAAGCGAAGGTGCCGGTCTTGGAATCCGCTTTTTAAAACATATTTCCCGCACGGCCGGCCTTCTTTTTATGATTGACTGTTCGGACGAAAATTGTCTTACTGCATACAAAACTCTTTGCAGCGAACTTGAAGGATTTTCAAAAGATTTGCTCAATAAACCTCATATTGTTCTGTGCAACAAAATTGATATTGAGGGCGCAAAAGAAAATGCCGAAAAAATTGCTGCTGAAATAAAAAAGAGTGAGCCAGAAACAAAGGTTATCCCTGTTTCTGTGGCTGCTCACTGGGGTATGAACGAAGTAAGGGTTGCAATTCTTGAACTGGTTACAAAAATGGCTGGGGAGGGCACATTCACTTCCACTGGTGAGCGAGTTTCAGATGGTTCTTTCCTTTCTTCAAAAAAGAAGGGTAGCAGTCTGAATCCGAATTTTCTTGCCAGCCGTTCAGTTGATGACTTTATGGAAGAACAGTTCCCCGGTCAGGATACTTCGGAGTCGGACTCGTGAAAATCGCAATGCTTGGCGGGAGTTTTAACCCCATTCATATCGGGCATTTGATTCTCGCTGATTCAGTCTGTCGCAATCTCGGATACGAAAAAATTTTATTCGTTCCAACGGCTTGTCCTCCTCACAAGGAACTTTCCTGTGCAGTAAGTGCAGAAGACAGGCTTGAGATGGTTCGTCTTTCTGTCATGGATGACGAACGCTTTGAGGCAGAATCCTGCGAAATCGACCGTGGCGGCATTTCCTACACCTGGGACACAGTCTGCTACTTGGAAGAAAAATATAAGTCTGTTCTCACTGGCAAAATAGGCTTGATTTTTGGAGAAGATTTGCTTCCTGATTACGACAAATGGGATCATGCCTCAGAACTTGCTCAAAAAGCTGATTTGATTCTTGCCTGCCGCCCTCAGGATACTGGCTTAAAGGCAGAGTACCAGAATTCTCCAGTGGGCGAATACGGAAAATCTCCCATGAAAGGCGTGACCCGTGAGAATTTTCCCTATCCCCATAAAATAGTCCAGAACCCAAAAATGGAAATCTCTTCTTCCGAAATCCGTCAGGAAGTAGGTGAGGGGGGCGCATGGCGTTATCTTGTGGAGAAGCGAGTTTTTGACTATATTAAACAAAGGAATCTCTATGCGAAGTGAACTCTTTGAGCAGATTAGCCAATATACAAAAAGCGTCGTAAAAGAAAGCAGGTTCGCTCACTCAATGCGTACTGCAGAAATGCTTGCAAAACTCTGCGCCAATTATGGTCTTAACGAAGAAAAGGGCTGGCTTGCGGGCATTGCCCATGATATGTGTAAGAGTTGCTCTCGTGATGAACTTCTTGCTCTTGCCAAAAAAGACGGAAAAGCGATTTCAGACTTTGAGCTGTCTAATCCTGATCTGCTTCACGGCCGGGCGGCGGCGGTTCTTATTCAGGAAAAATTTGGTGTCACCGACAGTGAAATCATCGACGCAATCGCAAACCACACTTTCGGTTCGGCTGATTCCTGCGATTTTGCTCTTTTGCTTTTTGTCGCCGACAAAATTGAGCCTGGCCGTCCCCAGTCAACTGACGAATACCGGGCTAATCTCATGTCCAAAACATTGCATGGTCTTGTGCTTGCAGTTCTTGAAGAAAATATCAGCTATCTTGAGTCTCATGGTAAAACGGTTGCAGAGCCATCTTTAAAACTTGCAGAAAAATTGCGGAAGGAGAAGTAAAATATGAAAATTTCAAATCCTAATTCAAACAAAGGGGCTTTCCTTCTTCTTATAATTTTTTTGATTCTTATTTCAGTTACAGTTGCTCTCGTACTTTCGCTTAGGGTGAGTACGGTTGATGAAAACTTAAAATCAGACCGGGTCATAAAAACTTTAGTTGTAATGGAGGATAAAAATCGCGTTCTCTTTACGGATATTTTCATTTATTATCCGGTCTACCAGCGTGGTGCATTTATAAATATTCTTGGCAACACGGGGGCAATTTTTTCAAGTCTAGGGCGTGTAGACAGCATTGACTCTGTTTACCTTGAAAAGGGAATTGATGCCTATAAGGCAGAAATCGAAAATCTTGTAGGGCAGACTATTCCTTTTTATATAATTCTTAATCTTACAAAATTTGGTGAGCTTACAGATATGCTGGGAGGAATGAGAATTTTTGTCTCTTCGCCAGTTGATGTAAAAAATGATGAGGGCGAAAGATTTTTACTTCCTAGTGGTGTAGTTTCGCTTGATGGAGATAAAATTCGCACATATTTGAATTATGAGCGCATTGATGAGCCAGAGGAAGAGCTTGTAGAACGCAGACAGAATGTTTTGCTTGCATTTTTTTCAGCCCTTACACGAAATGAAAGTATCATCATGGATAAAAAGTCTTTTTCGCAGATAAGTAAAAAAATGACTTCAAATCTTGATGATAAAGAATTTCACCGTCTGATGAGTGTTATATGCCATGTGGATTCTGAACATCTTGTTCCACAGACAATAACCGGCTCAAAGAGGATTGTTGATGGAAAGACGCTGCTTTTTCCCTTTTATGATGGTGATCTCATAAAAGAGGTTTTTATGCAGGTTTCAAACTCTCTGATTTCTTTGGACAGCACGAATGTAAACCGTACTTATGTTCTTGATATACAAAATGGAACGACAGTTCAGGGGTTAGCTCGTAATACAATGGTATTGCTCCAAAGCGCAGGCTATGATATTTTAAGCACCGGAAATGCAGATTCAAATGATTACGAAAAAACTGTAATCATAAATCATATTGGAAACTCTGAGATAGCAAAAAGTCTTGGAGATTTTATTCATTGTACAAATATCGTTGAAGAAACCGTTTCGGCAGATGCTGATAACGCTACCGCAGCATCTAATGTCGATTTTACGATTATTCTTGGAAAAGATTTCGATGGACGATATGTAAAAAATACTGGAGGTAAATAATGGCTGATGTAAAAAGTGCTCAGGATAAGGCGATGGAAATAGCTCAAATGCTTGAGGATTCTAAGGCAGAGAATGTTTCCGTTATTGATGTTTCTGAATTAAATTCCTGGACTGATTATTTTGTAATTGCGACAATCCACAGTTCTGCGCACTGGCAGGGACTTGCAAAGCAGGTAAAGGATTATGTAAAAGAAAATGATATGGAAATTCATGTAACCCATAATAAGGCCGCTTCTGGTGACGACTGGAATTTGATAGATATCGGTTCTGTTGTCGTTCATCTTATGAGTGCTGATGCGCGTGAATTTTATGATTTGGAAAAACTCTGGCACGGCGGAAAGAAACTCCGCTAAGCTGAAATAAGCAGACTGGATGAGCAGGTGTAGTATGACATCTGCTCATTTTTTTGTATCTGGCTTATTTATTCGTCATCTGAATATGAATAATCTTCACTGATTTCGTCGTCGTAGTTTTCAGTTTCGTAGGAATCGTCCGGAAGGTGCATGTCATCTTCGTCAATAGTTTCGTCGAATTCATCGTCGAACTTATTGAGCGTGTCATCGTTAAACGATTCGAAGTCGTCTTCTTCGCCTGAATCTTCATAGCTTTCATCAATTTCGTCGGTATATGAAAATCCGAGAGCCATAACCTTAACATCGTTCATTTCGTCATTAATAAACATAGTGATTCCTTGTCAAAGACACAAAAGTGTAAATTTATAACAGTCTTCTGTCAATAAGAATTTGTGGGTAAATGAATAAAATTCTCTAATTTCTCCAGTTTTTATCTGCTGACTTTAAGGAAATAGATTTGTAATAGAAAAATAAATATTCTTGACTTTCCTTAAATGATATGTATAATATTTTAACATGTCTTTTGATGTTTATGTCAAAGCCCCTGCTAAAGTGAATATCGGACTCAAAGTCTTGAAAAAACGTGTAGACGGCTACCATAACATCGAAAGTATTTTTCAGACACTAGATTATTCCGATGAGTTAATGATTCGACGCATTCCCGAAAAAAGGTGCATCGTTCATTGTTCTCAAATGAGACTTCCTCTGGAAAATACGCTGACGAAAACTTATGAGGCTTTTAATTCAGCAGTAAAAATTGATTTTGGTGTTGAAGTTGAGCTTAATAAGGTTTTGCCTGCTGGTGGAGGGCTAGGGGGCGGTTCTTCTGATGGAGCATCTCTGTTAAAAGGATTGGCTGATCTTGCGGGAATCCAGTTGACGGATTCTCTTGCTGATACCGTTGCGGATAAAGTCGGTAGTGATGTATTCTTCTTTTTGCATTCAGGATTTTTTCAAAAAGGTCGTGGATGCGCCTTAGTTTCCGGTCGTGGTGAATTGGTTGAACCGATTGAGCCTAGAGAGGATCTAAGTTTTGTGCTTATTTTTCCTGGAATACACTCTTCTACAAAAGAGGCATATTCCCTGATTGATAAAGCATACGAGTCGGGTAAAGAATTTTTTTGCCCTGATTTTTCGGAGTTGAAGCGTTTATATTACGGTTTGATTGGTGCTTGGAAATTTGCAAATTCCTTCACTCCTGTTCTTTTGGATAAATATCCTGTAATCGGTGAAGCCCTTAAGGATATTTTGGAATGCGGAGCTGACTGGGCAGAAATGTCTGGATCAGGTGCTACTGTTTTTGGTGTTTTTAGTTCAGAGCCTGTTGCTAGAAAGGCTGTGGCAGAATGCCAGAAAAAGTGGAATTGTGTTTTAACACATTAATTTTTTTGACTAAAGGAATTTGTAAAAATGGAAGTCACTGAATTGAGAATCCGAAAGGTAACAGCTGAAGGAAAATTAAAAGCTTATGTTACCGTAACTTTTGATAACTGCTTTGTCGTTCACAATGTAAAAGTTATCGAAGGTCAGTCGGGGCTTTTTATTGCCATGCCAAGTCGAAAGACTGCTAATGGTGATTATAAGGATGTAGCTCATCCTATTAGTGCTGATTTTAGAAATGACTTGCAAAATAAGATTCTTTCAGAATATAATGCAGGTCATTTTGATGAAACTGGTACTGCAGAAGACTAGTTATAGTTTTCATTAATCTTGTATTTTTTGGGCCGTCGTCAAGCGGTAAGACAATGGCTTTTGGTGCCATCATTCCACAGGTTCGAATCCTGTCGGCCCAGCATATATTTATGGAAAAGCTCTGGCGTGACGAACGATGGGGCGGATTTCAGAATCAAAGCAACTTCTTTGCTTCACTCAGGCTTTTCCAGATTTTAGGAGTTTTTAAAATGGAACAGTTTGTTATCGAAGCAAAAACACGCTCAGAAACAGGCAAAAAGGCAGCACGCTTGATTCGTGCTGAAGGTCGAATTCCTGCTGTTGTTTATGACGAAGCTGGAAAGGCAACATCAATTTCTGTAGACAGCGTACAGTTCAACAAGGCATGGCGCTCAATCACCTCTACAACTCTCGTTACTCTCGATGTAGAAGGTAAAAAATTTGATGCTTTCATCCGTGATACTGAGTACAATATCATTAAAGATGCAGTTCTTCATGCAGATTTCTTCGCAGTTTCTAATAAGAAAGCAGTTGTTCGAACATACAAGATTCAGTATCAGGGTACACCAGCCGGAGTTCTCAAGGGTGGTTTCATGGTTAAGCATGTTCCAGAGGTAAAAATCAAGGCTTTGCCAAAAGACCTTCCTGCACGCATTGTTATCGATGTTTCTGGTGTTAACATCGGTGATGTATTCCGTGTAAAAGATATGAACCTCGGAGACAAAGTTACTGTTCTCACAAATGCAGAGGATTCATTGGTAAGCGTTGCTCCTGCTCGCTAATTTTCTGAATTAAGTCATTTCCCCGCATTTTTTGCGGGGATTTTTTTTGGTATGAAAAAAACTTTCTATTTTGAAAAAAAACTTCTTTCTGGCTTAAAGGAATGCGGCATTTCGCTTGCTGATATTTCAGAGGTTACTCCACTTGGAGTGGCCGTTTCTGGCGGAGCAGATTCCATTTCTCTTTTGCTTGCCCTTTCATCTTTTATCCCTGAAAATTGTCTTCGTGTCATTACGGTAGACCACGGAATCCGGTCTGAGGAAGAAAGCGGGGGAGATGCTCTTTTTGTAAAAGATTTTTGTGAGCGGAAGAAAATTAAATGCCTTTTGCACAAAATTCCTCATGGGCAGCTGGAAAAAAGAGCTGCTCATAAATCCTTAAGTCTTGAGGCAGTGGCGAGAAGGGCCCGCTATGAAGCATTTGATGAGTTTATAAAAAGTGAAGACCTTTGTGCCCTTTGTCTTGCCCATAATCAAAATGACCAGACAGAAACACTTCTAATGCGTTTTATTCAGGGGAGTTCCAGTTTAGGAGGAATTGCTCAAGTCAGGGGGAAGTATATTCGGCCTCTTTTAAATTTTTCCAGAAGTGAAATTGAATCTTATCTTATTGAAAATAAGCAGAAATGGCGCACCGATAATACGAATTATGATGTCAAATATCTGCGTAACAGAATTAGAAATATCCTTGTCCCTGTCTTGAATGAACATTTTCCTGCATGGCAAAAATCCCTTCTGCTGGGGGCAAAAAAATCGGCAGTTGATGAAGATTATCTTTCTTCGCTGGTAAATCTTGAGTCAGAATATGTAGGGCTAAAATCAAAATCACTTTTCTTTGACAGAAATTATTTTTTTTCCTTGCATGATGCTTTGAAAAGCCGAATTTTTTTCTGCGGATTGAATAAAATCGGTTTTGGAGACAGATTTCCCTATTCTCTTTTTGAGCAGATTTTGTCCTGGAGTAAAGAAAGGTACAAAAGACTTACTTTCGAGAATCTTACGATATCCCTTGATTCAGAAAAACTGGAGTTTTCGCTAAATGATTCTCCGGCAGAAAAGAGCTGTATTGAGTCGGGATTTTCATTTGTATTTGACAGGAGTGGAGAGACTTTTGAGACTGATGATTTTACAGTTTCTTCAGATTTTAATAATAAAATTCAGAAACACATTCTTATTTTAAGGGCAAAAAAATCACAAGATTTTTCAGAGAAAGATACTTTTCGAATCTCTGTAAAATTTCCATGCCTTGTAAGAAGCGAATTACCTGGTGACAAAATCCCCGCAAAAGACGGAAGTGAAAAAGCAATTAAAGATATTTTTTCTGACTGGAAAATTCCACCGGAACTTAGAGGCCGGATTCCTGTGGTGGAGGAAATTTCTGCTTCAGGAGGAAAAACTGCTATAAAAGCAATTTTTTCCATGTTCTCAGTAACTAAAAATTGGATTGTAGAAGACGCTAAATTATAGTAGAATAAGTGAAAGGATTTTCTCTTGATGATAAAAAAATCTATTATTGGCAGTTTAGTATTTCTTTTGTCTGCAGCCTTTTCATTTTCTCTTTTTGCCCAGACCGGAACACCAGGATCAGCGTCTGTTGCAAATAGACGGACTGCAGTCCGCTATCTACAGATTGCAAAACAGTATGCCTCTGAAAAGCTCTGGGAAGAAGCTCAGTCGAATGCTAAAATGGGGCTTGCCTATGACGATAAAATCGCAGATTTATGGTATCTTCAGGCTGTTTCAATGGCGGCTCTCGGCGAAAAAAAATCTCGGGTCCTGCCTCTGGTTGTAACTGCGCTCACAGAATCTGAATGGGTTGATTATAATAAGGATGGGGCAAGGATTCTTTATGCTGATATACTTTGCCAGGAAAGGCTTTTTGTACAGGCTCTGTCTGTTCTTGACTCGGCCCCTTTTATTTATTCAGCTGATGCAGAGTATATTCGGGCAAAAAGCTATTACGGACTTGGCGATAAAGAAAGTCTGACAAAAGCTCGCGAGCGTCTTGATGCAGCCCGCCGTGTTTACCCTGCGGATGCCCGATTTGCAGAACTCTTTTATACTTATGAGCATTATATCTATCGAAATAATAATGGAGCGGTAGCTGAAATTCAGGCACTTGCGGATGCTTTTGCTCTTACCATTCCTCTCTACAAAAAAACAAAAAATGATCTTGAAGTTTATGCCGCGATATTTTCTTCAGATGTCAATAAAAAAACAAGAATGTTAAAGGCTTTTAATTCAAAAGGTCTTACTTCTCCACTTTATGCAATCGAAGCCCTAAAAACAGGTTTGATTGATGAAGATGCAGCCCTTGATTATTTCTACAAATTTTCTGATAAAGAAATAAATCTTTTAATGCTTGAAGATTTTGTAGCCCTCCTAAAGTCAGAAGATGCTAAAAAAGAATTTTCCGAGTATTTGAACTCATACGGGGGAAAGGTTATATTCAGCACTGATTCTGATCTGCATTCCAATATAGTCATTTCTTATAATCGCGGTCGTCCTGAATCAATCTCTTACGATTATAATCAGGATGATGACTACGAATGGCAGGCTCAATGTGATTTTGGCGTTCCTTTAAAAATAAATTTGTCAGAAAATGCCCTTGAACTTGAATATTCATCATGGCCATATATCAGTTCTGCATCATACAAAATGGACAACAAAACTTCAGATCTCCGTTTTACACTTATCGCAGAGACCTTAAAATGGACGCCTTTTACTATCGAAGCAGATGCTTCAATCAAAGCAATTCTTGGAACTGATTTTTTTATTCCTGTCATTTCAGAAAATCAAGGTTCTGTTTCAGGGCAGGATTTGCTCCGCTCGGCTTTAAGCTATTCAATTCCTTCTAGTGAGCGGGAGAATGCCGTTATTCAGGTTAGTCTTCTTAATGGAGTGGCTCAAATTGCAAGTTATTCTGTGGGCGATAATATCTACGCAATGGCTACTTTTGAAAAGGGGTTGCCTGTATCGCGAAAACTTGATGTTGACGGTGATGGCCTTTTTGAAACACAGGAATTTTATGGTTATTCTACAAATCCTGACGAAAATTTCATTTCCGGTAATGATGAAATGCAGATAATGACAAATCTCTTTGGTTCGCCGGCGCAGGGAACAGGATTTTATCTGAAAAAAATAACGGTAGATCGAAACGGGGATACGGTCCCTGATTTTACCGAAGAGTATTTGCCTGCTTCATCTAAAAATTTAAAAAATGGCAAAATTTCTTCCTGGGATTCTGACAGCGACGGGAACTGGGATGTGCAGTATATAAAATATCCTTCAATGGTTGACGGCAAACTAAGGGAAGAAGCAAGTTTCCATCAGCCACTCACAGATTCTATTGTTACCGTAACATCAGAAAATGGTATTCCTGTTTTCGTTCAAGATGGTAATAAAAATCTTCCGGTTTC
>CAMVJE010000050.1 GCA_947167745.1 uncultured Treponema sp. | reverse complement strand
GCAGAGCTTGTAAAAATCGACCCGAAGGCAATCGGCGTTGGCCTTTACCAGCACGACGTAAACCAGAAAAAGCTTGCCGAGCAGCTTGATGAGGTCGTTGGCTCAGTCGTTAACCAGGTCGGCGTAAACCTGAACACGGCAAGCTACATGCTCTTAAAGTATGTCTCAGGCATCAACATGAGCACTGCAAAGAAAATCGTTGCTTACCGCGATGCTAACGGCAAAATCACAAGCCGCGAAGAGCTCAAGAAAGTCCCGGGCTTAGGCCCTAAGGCATTCGAGCAGTGCGCAGGCTTCCTTAAGATTGCAGAAAGTTCTGACCCGCTCGACAACACATGGGTTCACCCGGAAAATTACGATGTTGCCCGTGAAGTTCTTTCTTATGTAAAAGAAGGAAAACAGGTTCCTGCTGATTTGAAGAAAAGTCTCTGCGAAAAATACAATGTTGGCGAGACAACGCTGAATGACATCATCGAAGAGCTTGGAAAGCCGAACCGTGACCCGCGAGACGGATATCCGGCTCCAATCATGCAGAAAGGCGTAGTTAAGTTTGAGGATTTGACCGTGGGCATGAAAGTCACAGGCAAAATCAAGAACGTAGTTGACTTCGGTGCTTTCGTTGATATCGGTTTGCACGAGACAGCTTTGATTCATGTTTCAGAACTCAGCGATTCCTTTGTCTCTGACCCAATGGATGTAATCAAGGTCGGCGATGTAAAAGAATTCACAATCATCGCCCTGGACAAAGACCGAATGAGAATCAGCCTTTCATTAAAGAGCGACGCACACACCCGCTTGGGCCAGACCAACGAGGGCAAAAAGCCTTCTTCTGACGGAAGTGGCAAAAAGCGAGTGGTAGTCGTAAAGAAGGGCAGCGGAAGTGCATCAGGCGACAAAAAGCCGGCCTTTGCAAACGATCGCCCGCGCAACAACGGCGGAAACCGAGCGGGACGCGAGAACTTCGGCAGCGACGACGGATTCTCTTATAACCCATTTGCAGCCCTCTTGAAAAAATAAGATTGCCGCAAGGAGGCGGCGCAAAGCAAGTTGTCCGCGAGAATTTGACGACCGCTTTGCGGTCTAAAAATTCTCGTCACGACATGGATGTCGAAGCTTTCGCTAAGATGAAAAAATAAAAATTAGACGCAGATAAACGCTGATTCACACAGATAAAAAACAATTATCCGCGTTTATCTGCGTAAATCTGCGTCGAATAATAACAAGCTATTCACCGCTTTTACTTTATAAGCCTTGCCTTCATTTGAAGCGCGAGGCTTTTTTTTCGAATTCCTCTGACATATTCTTGTTTATGAGTTATAATTTTAAGGATAAGATTTTTTCCGAAGCTTGTTCATAGGAGTCGCAAATGAAGAAGTTGATTTTAGCTGCCGGGCTAGGCACTGTTTTATTATTTTTTGCTTGCTCTGATTATTCACTTCCCGAAAAACTATCAATCAAAACATCTGCAAGTCTCGAGCTTCCACTAGGAAATGGGCAGATTTCTATTCAAGAAAGGGCTTCTGCCGGTAAGTTACAGGAAATTCTTGAAGATAAAATTTCTGAAAGTAGCAGTGCGATGACTCCGACTGTTTACGAATATAATCCGTCATCTCTAGACAAAAATGTGATGCAATATATCATCAATTATCCAATCAAAGAAATTCCCCTCACAATAGGTCAGAACAATCTCAACAACACAAATATAGACACCATTCAAATCCCAGAAACAAAATTTGAAGCACCTGATTTCAATGATTCGATAAATATTACGGTTTCTGGGCAGAAGTTTAAAATCATCGAACTTGGTGAAGAAGGAGCCATATCCGATATTCCCGTGTTTTTTAACATTACTTCGCCGAATTTTTCAACAATGACCATTCGCAGCGGAACCATGGATATTACAGTTGGTTCTCCTGCTACTGTAACTACAGGTTTTACTTTAATGGCCAAACTTGCATTAAGGGATTCAAGTGGAAATGCAATCACGGATTCAACAGGGACACCCATTGAATCTGCAGAGCAGGATTTAACAAATGGCGGCACAGTTTCGCTTAATTTGGCTGGTGCAACAATTGGTCCGAATTTGCGAGTTATCATAAGTGGAAGAATTAGCGGCGGCGAGCAAGGGACAGAAAATGAATATAGCATAGATATGTCACCTAACTCACTTAGGCTTTCAAAAATCACTGGCCTTACAATGACAAACGCTGACCTTGAGGCGAGTGGAAACAACATAATTTACATTCCAAAAAATTTTAACCTTGAAGGACTTAACTCAAGTCTTAGAGAAGCAACAATAAAAAAAGGAAAACTTGATTTCTATTGTAATTTACCTGAAGGCTGGAGCGGTATTAAAGTTATCGAATCTAATTTTATGCTAAGGGGTGGAATTAATATAGTAAATAGTGATTTCTCAGATTCTTCCGTTCCTGCCGGTTATATTCTATACAAAGAAGCAATACTTGATACTAAGACAGTTAAGCCTGAATCTGCTTACACTTATGCTGCAGATGTAACACCAGGAAATACAGGAACTTACACGGCTGAGAATATAAGCTGGATTAAAATTGAATTTAAAAATGCTACGATTATTTTCGCAGACCCGTCTGACCCGGATGTAAGCAAACGAAAAACCGAGCTTGCTTTAAGCGGTGAGTGTAAGATTGAATCACTTGAGAATATTAAAATTGAACTTTCTGAACTTGACAGTTTTAGCGGCGAGGAAAGCACAGGCTTGAATTTCTCAAGTCTGTTAAGTGACATCATGAGCGGTGACAATAAAGACCTTATTGATGACATAGAGTTTGCGGATTCTTCCTCAATAAAGATGGCTGGATATCTTTTTGTAACAAAACCGCCTGCCTTGGCTGAAGTGCACGATCTTGACGAATTAGCAATCAGAGGAAAGGTTATTGCAAAATACACGGACGCTGACAATAATTCTAAGCCCGATTTGTATATTCTCGGAACTTCTTCTTCTAATGCTACACTTCAAATGAAGGCTCCAAGTCCATCTATTGCAGAGGCAGCATCTGAATCGCGGATAATTACCGATGACTCAGTATTTGATGATGGCAACTATTCGTATAAAGTCGCTGATGGCGTAATTATTAATCTTATAAATGACAAGCCGGATAATCTTTCAATATCTTATAATCTTGGGCTGGATGCTGCCGGTGGCGAAATTGAATTAAATGGAGACATCCTGGATGAGTTAAAAAAAGGCTCTGACAACAAAATTTCTGTATCTCTGGCACTTGTACTTCCTTTGCAGATTAAACTTAAAGACGAGCATGATATTCCGACATCCAGCGAGAATCACACTGACGGTAAAATCACTATTGCTGATGTAATGTCACTTGCAAGCAGTGATGGAAATGATGTTTTTGACAGCGATGTCCTTAAGCGCGATTCTGCCGAAGACAGTGAGAAGTGGCTTAAATATGCCAAAGCAATCAGTTCATTTAAAATTATTTATAATGCAAACAATAAGCTTATTGTAAATCTTGATGAATACACAGATGAAGAAGGTAAGTCACATAAAGCCGCTGAGCCACTTGAAATGAGGTTCTATCTCTACACAGTCGAAGAAGATCTTACAACTAAGAAGGAACTTGTTGGCGAGAATGGAGAAATCGAACTTAAAATTGTCGATGGTCAGCAGATTTTTGAACTCACAACCGAAGATATACTTGCCGTACTGCAGAATTACCCTTTTATTCCTAGGGTTAGGGCAGAAATTTCTCTTCCAGTTGATAATAATAGTAACAGTATGGTTCAGTATGTTCCAAATAACGGACTATTTGGATTAGATGGCAAGGTTCAGATTAAGTTTAACGAAGAAGTTCCAATTGAACTTTGGAGCAAATAGGAGAGAGGGGGCATATTATGAAAAAGATTTTTAGAAAAGCACTTCTTGTTTCTATCTTCTCTGCCTGTAGCGCACTTTCTTTTGCTACTGAATTCTCCGGGGATCTGCTTTCAAAACCGCGTCGTTATTTTGAAATTGGTGTTGATACAAAAGTAAGCGCAGCAAACAGCAATTTTGGATTAAAAGATATATTCAAAAAAAATATCGTAATTGATTTAAAGCAGCTGGCACAGGATATTCCGGACGACGGCTTCTCATTTGCTCTTCACAATACAGAAAAGGTTTTTATGAACCTGAATGTAAACAGCCGTTTCCGAATGAGTTTATTCACAGAACTTGAAGCTTCGTCTAAATTCACTATAGCAAAAGACCTTTTTGAAATTATTGGCGAAGGATTTGCGGTAGGTAGCACAAAAAATGTTGATGTAACCGGTTATGCAGATATTTTTGCGAATATTGGCTTGTCATTTCAAACGCTCATCAAGGATTATGCTGTAAAAATCACTCCTGTATATTGTATTCCGATTGTCTATGTTCCAAAAACAACAGCCTCTAGTAAAATTTCAACTGATTCAAGCGGTGCAATTCGGGCTGAGGCCGAAGCAAATCTTGATATTTACACAGCCATAAATATGCATGATTTTATGGAAGTCGGAAAATCTTATGACAATCTTCATTTAGACTACAAGAATATTTTGTCTAAGGGCGGATTTGATTTATCTTTTGAAATAGAAAGAAACTGGTTAGAATCATTAAATGCCGGGCTTTATACTCGAATTCCTGTTATTCCAGGAACACTGGACTATAAAATGAGTACTAGAGTCTGGGCCTATGCTTACGAATCAAATATTCTTGGTTATCTGAACGATACTGAATCTCATGGAAAAGATTATGGCCACGATGACTTTGTTTACTCCGAAGACAAATTAAAGGTATACCGTCCTCTTCGTCTTGGCGTCAATGCAACTTACATGCCCTTTGGAGAATGGTTAAAGGTTCAGCCACAAATCGGATTTGCTTTGCGAAATCCCTATTCATCAGGTATGGTATTCTATCCGGAGTATGCTCTTGATTTAAGACTTTCTTTACTTTGGAAGATAATAAACTTCAATGTCGGAACTGCATACCAGAATCAGATTTTCCAGCAACGCTTTGGCTTCAGCTTTGACTTCAGAGTCCTGCAGATTGTAACACAAGCAAGCCTTTGCGGAACAACATTGATTTCAAGCTTCAAACGGGACGGCTACGGAGCATTTGTTGGCGTACGGCTAGGCTTCTAGCTCTTAGTGGCCACGTCGGTACATTTCAAGAAGGTCTTCCAGCTCAGCAATCTGTTCTTTTATTTCAATTCCCCGGTCTGTGTCGGCGACATAATGGCGACTGGGGAATTTTTCGACTGTGATTGTGTCGCTTACGATGTCGCTGTCCGTGGCAATCATCTGGTCACAGCTGGTGAATTTTTCGTGAACAACAAGGCGAAGACCATAAGAATTACAGACTAAAGTGTAGCCTGCGATACCTGTCTTTTCGTGATAAGCTGCCGCAAATCCGCCATCGATAATCAAAAGTTTTCCGCCGCATTTAATGGGGGAATCGCCTTTTTTGACTTCCTGAGGAACATGGCCGTTTATGATGTGGGCTGTTTTTGGGTCCAGCCCGAATTCCGTGAGGATTCCTTCGACTGTGGCCAAATCTTCAACTTCATCGTAGTAATGATTTTTGTGTTCTTTACTTGCTGCCTTGTCATCGATGAACATGTTTTCAAAGCAGGCCATTTTGTCCTTTCCGAAAAGCGGGGATTTTGGGCCTGTCCACAAGTACCAGAGAATGCTTTCGCCTTTTTGCTTTTCTTTGGTGCCCGGCTTTGAGAAATAGCCTTTGCGCGCCCAGACTTCAAGCTCGTCGTAGAGAGCCTTGCCTGAAAATTCCTTGCCGAAAAGCCTGACTTTGAGGAATTTGCCTTCTGAATCCAGGGGCATACAGCCGTGGTATAGCAAATTTCCGTTGAAAACCTTGTACAAATTGCCTTTTTTATAGAGGAATTTGACATGATTCTGTAATTTTTCGCAGTGCATGAAAGAATAGGCCAGCCGGTTCATGACCATAACTTCGTCTTCGCTGAGCTGGCTTGGGTTTTTGCGGTCGAGGGTAGGGAAGTCGTCTTTAAGATTTGTGGAATTCAGTTTCCATTCCTTGCCTTCGATTGTGATTGTGCCCTTTTCCCAGTTGATTTTGTCGAGAATTAGGCGGTTTTGCATTTCAAATTCAGGATTTTCCCGAATCATTGCGTCTTCCAGCTTGAACTGAATGATTGAGATTGCCTTGTGTACTGCCTGCCTGTCCATGTGGCCGTAGGCCTTCATGCAGAAAGTGACCAGAGGAGTGAGGTTGATTCCGTAGCCTTCTTCAAGGACATCGAGATTGTTGTAGCGGGCGCAGAGACGGACGACATTGGCGATGCAGATTTTGCTTCCTGCGGCGGCACCCATCCAGACTACATCGTGGTTTCCCCACTGAATGTCCAGGGAATGATAATGGAGGAGTTTGTCGAGAATCTGATGCGGTCCCGGTCCCCGGTCAAAAATGTCACCGATTATGTGCAAATGGTCGATGACCAGAGTTTGAATCATGTTGCAGAGAGCTTCGATGAGGGCTTCCGCCGCCCCGATTCTGATGACGGTCTGCAAAATCTGATTGTAGTAGGCCTGTTTGTCGCTAAGTTCTTCCTTTTCGGTAATCAGCTCTTCGATGACATAGGCAAAATCTTCGGGCATGATTTTTCGCACTTTTGCGCGAGTATATTTTGATGAAACCCGGCGGAGCATGGCAACGAGGCGGTGCAGGGTGACTGTGTACCAGTCATTTAAATCTTCGCCTTTTTCGCTTTGCCGTACTATTTCAAGTTTTTCTTTGGGATAGTAGATAAGGGTTGCAAGGGCGCGTTTGGTTGAGGCAGTTTCGGTGTTTCCGAAGACCTCTTCGATTTTGGTTTTGATTGAGCCGGAGCCGTTACGCAGAACATGAGAAAATTGCTGGAATTCGCCGTGAATGTCGGTCAAAAAGTGCTCCGTGCCTTTGGGCAGGGAGAGAATTGCCTGCAAATTGACGATTTCCGAGATGACGGCGCGCTCCGTGGGATATTGCCGGGCAAGAACGCGCAAAAATTTTTCGTTGTACATAAAAACTCCGAGTGAGACAGGCCTTTCCCGATGTCATTATCAGGCAAGTCCAATAATCTAAAATACTTTTTTTCCGCCGAAGAAGGTTGCGTGCACTTTGCCTGTGAGCTGCTTTCCTTCCAGCGGCGTTGACTTTCCCTTGCTGGCGAAATTCTCGCTGTTTACAATCCATTTTTCATCGGGATTGACGAGAACTAAATCCGCATTGTAGCCCACGGCGAGGCGGCCTGCCTTGATTCTAAGGAGTTTTGCCGGATTGTCGCTCATGAGGCTGGAAAGTTTTGAGAGAGAAAAATCTTCTTTTTTGACGAGAATCGTATTGCAGACGGCAAATGCGGTTTCGATGCCGGTAAAGCCCGGACTTCCCTTTGCCTTGTCTTCCTGAGTGTGGGGGGCATGGTCTGTGGCGATTGCGTCAACCGTGCCGTCTCGGAGGGCTTCGATAAGAGCGCGCCGGTCATCTTCGCTTCGCAGGGGAGGATTTACCAGGGCGCGGATATTTGGTGCGTCTGTTCCCACCAAGCCGAGGTGATGGGGAGTGACTTCCACGGTGCAGTCAAAGCCGTCATTTGTATTTCCAAGGGCGATTTCTTCTTTGGCCCGACGGACTGCATCCATGCTGATTTTTGTTGAACAGTGGCAGATATGAACATGGCAGCCCGCGGTTTTTGCGATTTCGATATTGCGGATTGTGGCTATGTCTTCCGCAAGTGCCAAAAGAGAATTTGCCTTGGTGAGATTTCCGTCGATTTCAAAGTTGATTGCTTTTGGAACATCTGGTGTTTCAACATTTACTTTTCCGGCCGGAATTCCGTATTGCTCCATAAAGCCCAGGGCACGCTGGCGGTAGGGGCGGGCTGCCTGAGCGAGAGAAGGATCTTCACAATGACAGCTGACGATAATGTTCTTTTCGCCAGCTTTTTTCATTCCCTCAAGCATGGTAGCGGCTGAATCGACATCGTGACCATCTTCCGTGATTACAGGGAATTCACTGCTGCTAAGTTTTTCGATTGCGCTCGTGTCGTTTCCTTCAAAATTCTTGGTAATGCTGACTGTCTGAAAGACTCTGGCAAGATTTTTGGAATTAGCCTCGTCCATGACCTTTTTTGCAAGGAGCGGGTCTGAAATAACAGGATTTGTGTTTGGCATGAGAACTACGGTTCCGTAGCCGCCTGCAACTGCCGCTTTAAGGCCAGAATCCAAGTCTTCTTTTTGAGTTTGCCCCGGATAGCGGAAATGAACATGCATATCGATGAATGAAGGCATGAGGGTCAGACCTTTTGCGTCATAAAATTCTGGAGTTGTATCCTCTTCACTTCCTGAAAGAAAAGCCTGTGCCAGAAGAAGTGCTTTTTTTGCGTTTTTGCATTCTCCTAAGGTTATTCCTAGGATTTTGCCATTTGCCACGGTGACTGTGCCTGGACTGTCTATTTTTGAATCTACCAGTCGTGCGTTGTAAATAATCAGAATTGAAGAAAAGTTTTCCATAATTATTTACAGTATAGCACAGCTTGTACTTTTCGGACTAGAGAAATTTTTATGGCTTTAAAAATGACTTACTGATTATTAGTAGCGCTGGGCGTTCATTTTTGCGTAAGTATTGAACAGAGTCAGACATTTTTCTCGTTCGAACTCTTCGGTTGAACATTCTCCGCCCTTGTTCTCAAAGTTTTTGTAGAATTTGTCATCACGGAATCCGATTTTATCCGTGTCGCTTATACGGCAGCCATAAAAGACTTTTTTTATGTTGGCCCAGAGAATCGCTCCCAGACACATCGGGCATGGTTCAGCAGTTGTGTAGAGTTCGCAGCCTGATAAATCGTGATTCTGCAGATTGTTGCAGGCATCCCGGATTGCTTCCATTTCTCCGTGGCAGGTGGGGTCATGCTTGCTCAAAACCTGATTGTGTCCTCGCCCGATGATTTTTCCATCTTTTACGATAACTGATCCGAACGGACCGCCGTGATTATTGTTGATTCCTTCGTATGCCTCTTTTAAGGCTTCATCCATGTAATTCATGCTGATATTATAACATATTTATGGAAATTATCTTACTTCTCCAGGCGCCATCTGGTATTTTTGTTTGAAAAGACGTTCCAAATGTGTTGAATCAGAAAAACCTGTCTGCTCGGCAATCCGCTCCACAGGGAGGTCAGTGTCTTTTAAAAGCGAACGGGCAATTCTCAGACGGAGATCGATTACATACTGAATTGCCGTCATGCCAGTTTCTTTTTTGAAAAGTTTGTTGAGGTCAGTTCTATTTGTTCCGAATTCGGCTGAAAGAGCATCCAAAGTGATTTTTTTGTCATAAGAGCGCGCAATATAATCTAATATTGGTTTGAGTGCCGCGCTTACGGCAAACGAAGTCACTTCTTTATTTTCGTTCTGCTTGAGTTCAAAAATTTGGGCTGCAAAAAACAAGATTTCTGTCAGAAATGAACGTGTTTTACAAGGCCACCAGCCTGAATCCTGCTCTGTAAGTTGAAAATGAGCTTTTTCCATTAAATCACTTATGCGCGCACTGTCCTCAGGATTGATGTAACGAAAATAGTTTAATTCTTTGCTGTTGATAAAAGGTTTCAGAATCATTCGGTTTTCGATGACTTCGCTTTCGGCTTCAGCGCCTCTTATCCGGATATTTTCAAAGTTCAGTTTTTTGTTCAGAAATTTTGGATTGAACAGAAAAATTCTGCCTTTTATGGATGACTGCCCTGTATTATCAATTTTAATTCTGTCTTTTTCATTAAGACTCAATACTGTCGGGGAAATTATTTGTACGGGAAAATCATTTATTTCAGCGGAAAACTTTCCGTCCGTAAATAGAATTATCCTGAATCTGTCGCTTACATTTTCATCAATTTCGTTTCCAGAAATTTCTTCAGTGACAAAAATAGGTTCTATTCTTTCTTTTGCAGAATGTAGTGCTGTGGTTGAATATTCCATAACCTCTCCTGCCTATATTAAAACATAAAAACTGCGGCCAGGAAAGGAGGTTCTGCTTGAAACAGCCTGACCGCAGTGGAATTTTATTTCTTGTTTATTTTTATTTGTTGAATCTTCCCAAGAAGCTTTCTACAGCTTTCCAGCTTGCTTCATTACCTTCAGTTGCTTCATAAAGAGCCTGTGAACCGTGTTTGCTGTCTGTAGTCGGAACAAAGTATACCTTGTCTTTGTTCTCGATTGCATCAAAAATCGGCTATGCGTCTTTCTGCTCTGACGGGCGGCTTGTTACAAAAACAGGAACCTTTACATCTTTTGCCTCTGTTGCAATCCAGTCTGCAGCTTTACCAAGGTCAACAAAATATTCTCCAGGAGAGAATGCAAGGTAAGCGGCGATTTTGTCAGAGTTAGATTTTACCAGTGTAAATCCAAGGCTTGAAGAATATGAAGAACCCCAGAGAATAAGCTTTTTATTTGAGAGTTTTGAAGCGTATTCAATTGCAGACTGAATATCCTGAACTGCATCAAGATATGTTGTGCCTTTTCCAGCTTCTTCAGCTGCTTTTTTTGTAGCATTGTTTACATCATTTTTAGTTTTTCCAGAGCGCTGGTCGATAGCGATAGCGTTGAATCCCATGAGATTCAATTTTGGAGCGATTTCAAGATATTCTCCGCGAGACCAGTTTGCACGGTGGCAGAGAAGAATAAGAGGTGCGTCGCTGCTGTAAGCCATGTACAAATCGGCTGTTACTGGAAGACCGTCTTTTGAAGCGAATGTTACAGTCTTAGGTTTTTCGACTTTTTTAGGTTCGAGTTTTC
>CAMVJE010000049.1 GCA_947167745.1 uncultured Treponema sp. | reverse complement strand
CTCACATTGCCATGCTTCATACTGTCTTTAATATTTCTGCCACAATCCTTTTCCTTCCTTTCGTAAAACAGATTGCACATCTGACAGAAAAGCTGATTCATGAAAGTCAGAAAGAAAAAGATGCTCATTATAAAATCCCAATTATCCTTCCCAAAAATCATGTCAGTACAGACTTATATACCCTTCAGATTCAGAAAGAAATTACAAAAATGGCCGGCCGCGTAATGGAGATGATGGATTTCCTGAGTCACGGTCTTCATCAAAAAGCAGTGGATCTGGAGTCTTTAACAGACGAGATAAATCAGAGGGAAGAGTATATTGATGAAATGAATCATGAAATTTCCTACTTTCTTCAAAAATGCTCCCGACTTCCAACTGCAAATCATAATGACCGCAACAATTTTGCCAATATGATTTCTGTTATTCAGAATCTGGAAGATTTGAGTGACGAATGTACTTCAATGATGCATTCACTTTGTAAATTCAAAAAAGAATCAGAAACATCTTCACTCGAAAGTCAGACTGCGGAATTAATTGAATATTTTAACCAGGTTCATATTTTTTACGAACAGACATGCACTTACATTGCATTAGGATTATCTGAAATTGACAAGGTTCTTCTATCTGATGTGGAAGACAAAATCGACAAAACAAAACGCGAACTTAAAAAGGCCAGCCGAAAGAGAATTGAAAATGGCAGCAATGTTAAGGCAGAACTTAATTACATGGATCTTATACGCAAAATTGAAAAGGCGGGTGACTGCATTTTTGGCGTAATTCAGGCAATTCAGCCAAATCTGGGGGACTCTGTTCTTACCGATGGCTCTGAAAAAAATCTGATTAGCGCTCAAAATGTAATCATCAATACAAAAAGCAGAAAAGCATTTGTTTCAGGTCTGGAAGTTCAGCTGGCAGTAAAAGAATATGAACTGCTTGCCCTGCTTATGGAAAATAAAGGAAGGGTTGTAAGTCGTGAGCAGATTCTTGAATCTGTCTGGAATTATGATAAAGAAATCGAAAGCCGTACTCTAGATGTTCACATCGGGCTTTTGCGGCAAAAATTGAATAATCAAAAACTTATAGAAACCGTCCGCGGAGTAGGATACAGAATTTCCTAGCAGCTGATTATATTTACTTTTACAAAATAATCTTGACTTTAGAGACATGCATCAGTATATTTATGAAGAAATACAGACGGGGGTGCACCGGTTTCGACGATCGTGATCAAGGCACTTACTGCATGTGGGAGTCAAGGTTCCCTAAACTGAGAAAACAATAACTGCAATTTTCGAAAGAAAAGAAGAAGAAGTCGAAGAGGCTTCTTTCGCAGAAGCTCTCGCTGCTTAATTGCGCTTGAGCCGGAACTCGTAGGGTGCTGTTCCTAACTTTACGACTTCCGTCACAAACAGGGACTTGCCGCTCGTAATTTTTGGGGTGCGCGCGGGACTTTTACTCAGAATACGGAGGAGACGCTTGTTATGCTGCTACCTGCTCCCGACAACTACCTCGCATAACTAAACATGTAGATGTATTTGGCTTCCACTTTCGGACGGGGGTTCAATTCCCCCCATCTCCAGAAGTCCCGCAGGTGTTTGCGGGACTTTTTTATAGCAGCCGTATTTTTCTCTTCTGCCTCTGTCTTTTCAAAAAGCTCCTATGATTCTTATTATGATTCCCTGCCGTCTCTTCCAATTGAGCTTGAGAGGGTAGAAGACTGGTCTATTCCCGAAAAGCGAGTTTCAGTCCTTGACTATAAAAATCGATGCGAAAAAACTTATTTTAAAGACTGGGACGGAAAGGAATATTTTCAAATCTGGACCCGGGCAATTAACGAGGCTGTTTCTGAGTTGAGTTCAGCTGGAGGCGGTCATCTTGTTTTTCCACAAGGAACGTATTTTTCAGGGCCGATAATTTTGCAGGACAATGTGGAACTTTTCCTTGAAGAAGGTGCAACATTACTCGCAAGCCCCGATAAATCCTTGTATTATCGTCAAAAAGAAAAAACAGACTTTATTTATGCTAAAAATGCCCGGAATATTGCCGTTTCAGGAAAGGGACGGATTGACGGTAACGGTGAGTTCTGGTGGCCCCTTGCCAAGGAAAAAATCGAAAAGTCGATGGAGAAATCAGAGGCCGAAAAATACTGGAAGAATTGTCTTTCACGGGGCGGACTTTTGCAGGAGTCGAATAAAGGGGAGACCTGGTGGCCCTACGACAGAAGCTGGAATAAAATTGGAGCTGGCTGTATTGGAAGAGATTATATGGAGCAGGAGCATAAGCGTGGTGTCTATATCATCGGCTTTGTAGACTGCGAGAATGTGAAGATAAGCGGAGTTGAACTTTGTAATTCTCCAAAAATGCACTGTTTTCCTACAAGGTGCCGGAATCTTATCATTGACGGACTTTCTATTTACAGTCCTACCTTTACACCTAACACTGACGGACTCGACATCTGCATGTGTTCAAAGACAATCGTGGTTAATTGCAGGCTTACTTGCGGAGATGATGGCATAGTTTTTAAATCGGCTACCGCGAAAACCAAAATCAAAAAAAGAATTTCAGATGTGCTTATATGCAACAATATCACGGATGACACTCATTGTGGTTTTGGTCTTGGAAGCGAAAATGTGGCTGGAACTGAGAGAGTCGTAGTCTGCCGTAATACTTTTAAGACCGTGATTTCTTCTGGTGGAATTGCATTTAAAACTCCAGCCGGGCGGGGCGGTGAAACTGATGATATATACATTTTCGATAACGATATTATTAACGCCCGCTGGGCAATAGCTTTCAACACTTTTTATGAATCAACAAGCATAGGTGGAAGCGTCACCGACAAAGACGACAAAACAAAATTCTTCCCCGATTTAAAAGGAATCCACATCTGGAACATCAGGGCAGAAGCAGGCATGCTTTCAAAAAATGCCCTTTATATCGACGGTATTTCCGAAGAAAAACCTGTTCATGACATTTATATTGCAGATTCGACTTTTAAGGGCTTTGAAAATGCCATGAATCTGCGTTCTGCCAGTAATATTCACATTAAAAGCTGTGACTTTGATACAGGTAGTGTTTTTATAAGCGACAGCTGCCACAAAATTGACCTTGAGGAAACGAAGGCTGACGGAAAACTTCTTTTCTTTGACGAAATACCTGCTCCCTATAAAGAAAAAATATTCTGGAAATTCAACCAAAAGCCAGATGCTGGGATTTCCACGGATTCAAATACTTATTCTTCTCTAAAATCTTTTCTTTTAAGAGAAGAAAAAGGTCTTGCCCGCCTCTCTGTAAACGGGAAGCTACAATGGTCCAAAAAATCCCTGCGCTCAAGCCGGAACAAAGTTGATTCATCATCCTACAAGAAAGCCAGCACTTTTTTTGAAATTGAGCTTTTGGAGAAGGCATCTCTTTCCTTTACGGTGCAATCATCTTCAAGCAGCGACACTACATATCGTTTTGCTTTTCTTACTTCAGTTGAAAATGATTTAGTCATAGCTTCGCTTCCCCGACTCGGAGTGAGCCCGATCGATTTGCAGGGAAGAAATCTTGAAAAGGGAAAATATCGGCTCTATCTGAACGGTGGAGCACTTACGGAAATTTCCATAAAAAAATAAACTCTTTAAAAACTTCGCTCAATGGCTGCAAATCTATGTTTTATGCTGTGTGTTGAGTTAAGTTTTAATGCATGATAAAATAAGGCTGAGGTTTTAAAATGAAGAAAATTCTTTTTGCTATTGTTTCATTGGCCACATTATTTTTTGCGTCATGCTCAAAGAATGATAAGGTCGTAAAAATGGGAACTAATGACGCATTCCCGCCTTTTGAATATACCGAAGGAAATGAAATCGTTGGTTTTGATGTCACTGTCAGTAATCTCATTGCCCGCGACTACGGCAAGGAACTTAAAATCGTTGACATGAGCTTTGACGGTCTTATCGCAGCCTTGCAGGCAGGTTCTATCGATTTTATCGCAGCCGGCATGACCGCAACCGAAGAGCGACGCAAGAATGTCGATTTCTCCGAAGCCTATTATTCTTCAAAGCAGGTTATTATCGTCCGTAACGATGACTCTTCTGTCCTTACGGTAAAAGATTTGGTCGGCAAGTCTATCGGCGTTCAGTCTGGAACTACAGGCGAGATTTACGCTACTGAAGAAGTCGAAAAATCAAGCGTAAAATCTTTCAAAACAGGAGTTGATGCAGCTCTTGCCCTCAAAAACAGCGCAATTGACTCAATCATACTTGACGAGCTTCCAGCAAAAGAAATAGTCCGCCGCAATCCAGAACTTAAAATCGTTGATGATGATTTCTTCACCGACGAATATGCCATTGCGGTCAAAAAGGGCAACACAGAGCTTTTGAATTCTATCAACAAAACGATTCAAACGATGAAAGAAAACGGCTCTTACCAGAAACTCCTTGATGCCTTCATGCCTGTTGACGGTCAGATTCGGGTTCTTTCTGCCAGCGAGCTTTAATCAGCAGAACCGAAGTTTCTTATGTTCCAGTCTTTTTTTGATGTCATGATTAGCCACGGCCGCTGGAAGCTTATTCCTGCCGGTCTTGGCACTACGCTTTTAATTGCTGTTTGCGCGATTCTTATCGGTTCAATTCTTGGTTGCATTTTCGCGCTATTTAAGCTTTCTGAAAAAAAATCTTTGCGACTTGTTGCCGAAGTTTACACAACTATTATCCGTGGAATTCCGATGGCAACTCAGCTTATGATTTTCTATTTTGTCGTCTTTTCTCCACTTGGCATGAGCAATGCACTGCTTGTTGCAATTATCGCATTTGGGATAAATTCAGGCGCTTACTGTACCGAAATTTTCCGCGCGGGAATCCTTGGAGTAGACAAAGGTCAAATGGAGGCCGGGCGTTCACTGGGGCTTTCCTGGGCTCAAACTCTTGTAAAAATCATTCTGCCTCAGGCCTTCAAAACTATGCTTCCAACTTATACAAGCGAATTTATCACCCTTATTAAAGAAACTTCTGTGGCCAGTTTTATTGCTGTCATTGATTTGCAGAAAACCTGTGATAATATCCGTAATGCAACTTACAATGCTTGGATTCCACTTCTTTCCTGTGCGGCTATTTATCTCTGTCTCACGGTGGGGCTAACAAAATTCTTTGCTTTCTGCGAAAAAAGGATGTCAAAAAGTGATAGAAGTAAATAACCTGAACATTTCATTCGGAAAATTACATATTCTAAAAGGAATCTCAACAAAAATCGAAAAAGGCGAAAAGGTCGTCATCATCGGCCCCAGTGGTTCCGGTAAATCGACTTTTTTGCGCTGTCTTAATGGTCTTGAAATTCCTACGCCCGGCTCTTCCATTTTTTTTGAGGGACAGAGCGTTACCGACAAAAAATCTGACATCAACAAAATCCGCCAGAAGATGAACATGGTCTTCCAGCATTTTAATCTTTTTCCTCATCTTACGATTTTGCAGAACATTACCTTAGCCCCGCTCACGCTAAAATTGCAGACGAAAGAGGAAGCCGAAAAACTTGCCCTTGAGATTCTTGAAAGAATCGGACTTGCAGACAAAGCCAATGCCTATCCATCGGCTTTAAGCGGCGGACAAAAGCAGCGTGTGGCAATCGTCCGCTCCCTTGCCATGAAGCCGGATGTGATTCTCTTTGACGAGCCTACCAGTGCCCTTGATCCAGAGATGGTTGGTGAAGTTCTCCAGTTGATGAAGGATCTTGCCAATCAGGGCTTAACCATGATTGTCGTAACTCATGAAATGGGATTTGCCCGAGAAGTTGCCAGCCGGATTCTTTTTATGAATGCAGGTGTTATCGAAGAAGAGGGAAGCCCTGAGGAAATTTTTGATAATCCCAAAAGTCCCCGGCTCAAACAGTTTTTGAATGCAGTTCTCTAAGCTGATATTGAAGAATTGCTTTACTAGGCGGACTTTTACTTTTAGATAGAGGCTTTAATATAACTTTTCAGACTATTTGATTTGTTCTATAATAGTGCCATGAAAAACGAATCTCTCATTACTGATTACAAATCATTTTTGGATAATGGAAAGACTGAGCGCGAATGTGTCGCCCAGTTGATTTCCTGGGCAGAAAAGGCTGGATTTAAGGATGCTTGTAAAAGTGAATCACTTAAAGCCGGCGACAAGGTTTATGTGCAGAAGATGAACAAGGCCATCGCCCTTTTTGTTCTTGGAAGCGAGCCAATCGAAAAGGGAATGAACATTCTCGGAGCCCATATCGATTCACCTCGACTTGATGTTAAACAGAATCCCATCTACGAAAAGGATTTTCTTGTTTACCTCAATACACATTACTACGGCGGAATCAAAAAATATCAGTGGGTTACACTTCCGCTCGCTATTCACGGCATTGTATGTAAAAAAGACGGCTCATCTGTAAATGTCTGCATTGGTGAAAGCGAAACGGATCCTGTTTTCTGTATTTCTGATATTTTACCGCATCTGGCGCAAAAACAAATGAAGGAAAGTGCCAGCGATTTTATTCCTGGTGAAAGTTTAGACTTGATTCTCGGAAGTTCAGAGCCTTCAAAAGATGAAGACGAAAATCCAAGTGATAAAAAAGACAAAATCACAGCTAAAAAGGCGATTCTTAGCATTCTTAAAGAAAAATACGGAATCGAAGAGGCTGATTTTGGTTCTGCTGAGCTTGAAATTGTTCCTGCTGGAAGGGCAAGGGATTTAGGATTTGACCGCTCCCTTATTTTAGGCTATGGTCAGGACGACCGAAGCTGCGCCTACACCTCAGCCCGCGCCTTAATCGAAAGCAAGGCCGGAAGCCGCACGAACTGCTGCCTTTGTGTCGATAAGGAAGAAATCGGTTCAGTTGGAGCTACGGGTATGGGAAGTCACTTCTTTGAGAATGCACTTGCTGAAGTTATTGCCCGCTTGAGCGAAGGCTATTCTGACCTTGCCCTCCGCCGCTGCCTTGCCGCCTGCAACATGCTCTCAAGCGATGTGAACGCGGCCTACGACCCCATGAATGGCGATTTGTTCGACCGCGCCAACGCAAGTTTCCTTAACGGCGGAATTGTCTTCAATAAATACACTGGAAGCAGGGGAAAGAGCGGGGCAAGCGACGCAAACCCTGAATTCATCGCCCGCCTGCGAGATTTGCTTGATAAAGCGGAAGTAAAGTATCAGATGGCTGAGCTTGGAAAAGTCGACCAGGGGGGTGGCGGAACGATTGCCTACCGGGCCGCAAAATACGGAATGAATGTGCTGGACGCAGGCGTTTCGGTGCTCTCAATGCACGCCCCCTGGGAAATCACTGCCAAGGAAGACATTGAGCAGGCCTTTAACGCCTACAAAGCCTTCCTTACGCTGTCTGCTGTGTAATCAAAAGCTGCTCCAAGTTTGGTTTTACCTTGCCGTCTACGATTTCTTTTGTAACGGTAAGCTTCTTTTTGCCTTTGATGCTTGGAGCTTCGTACATTAAATCCATGAGCAGTTTTTCAACGATTGAGCGGAGACCTCGGGCACCTGTTTTTTGCTTGATTGCCGTCTCTGCGATTTCGTCCAAAGCTTCAGCCGTAAAATCAAGATCCAGGTCATCCATTTCAAATGAAGCCTTGAACTGCTTTGTGATTGCATTTTTCGGCTCTGTGAGAATTCGGGTAAGATCTGCTTTTGTAAGTTCTTTGAGGGCAACAGAAATTGGCATACGACCGATAAGTTCCGGGATAATTCCGAATTTTACGAGGTCATCAGGAGTGCACTGGTTCAGAAGCTCCATGCGCTGTGTCTCGTCCATTGTTCCGACATTTGAACCAAATCCAAGAGAGTGAGCCGCAACTCGCTGCTCAATAATTTTGTCCAATCCTACGAAAGCTCCGCCCAATATGAAAAGAATGTTGGATGTGTCAATCTGGAGCATTTCCTGATTCGGGTGTTTTCGACCGCCCTGAGGTGGAACTGAAGCCTGAGTTCCTTCGATAATCTTCAACAGAGCCTGCTGAACGCCTTCACCGGAAACATCTCGTGTGATGGAAGTGTTCTCGCTTTTGCGACCGATTTTGTCAATTTCATCGATGAAGATGATTCCCCGCTCTGCTGCAGGAATATTTCCATCTGCTGCATTGATGAGCTTAAGAAGAACATTTTCAACATCTTCACCTACATAGCCGGCCTCTGTGAGGGTAGTGGCGTCTGCGATTGCAAAAGGAACCTTGAGTTTTTCTGCCAGAGTTTTTGCAAGCAGTGTTTTTCCAGAGCCGGTCGGTCCAATCAAAAGAACATTTGACTTTTCGATTTTAACATCACTGTCAGTTTTGATTGTGTCGAGTTTTGACATTCTTTTGTAGTGGTTGTAAACGGCTACAGAAAGTGCTTTTTTTGCATAATCCTGACCGATGACATATTCGTCGAGATAAGCCTTAAATTCCTTTGGTGAAGGAACTTCTGTCATATCAATAGGATCTACAGATTTTTCTTTTTGAGCGATAATGCCTTCGCAAACTGCAATACACTTGTCACAGATAAAAATGTTGTTTGTTGGTGCTGCAACCAGATGGCGTTTTTCATCACCCGGTTTACCGCAGAATGAACAGTACTGAACATCACTTCTGAATCCACGCATTATTTAGCCTCCGATGCACGAGATGGCATAACTTTATCAACGATTCCATAAGCAAGGGCTTCATCTGCGCTCATGAAGAAGTCTCGCTCCATGTCTTTTGCGATTTCGTCTTCTGTCTTGCCACATTTTTCTGCAAGATATTTAATTGAAAGTTTTTTGAGACGCAAGATTTCTTTTGCCTGAACGGCAATGTCGCTTTCCTGACCCTGAACGCCGCCACGAGGCTGGTGAATCATTACACGACAAGAGGGAAGGGCAAATCGCTTTCCTTTTGTACCGCCTGCAAGGAGAATTGCTCCCATACTTGCTGCCTGACCGATACAGATTGTCTGAATGTCGCATTTGACATACTGCATGGCATCATAAATGGCAAGCCCTGCAGTGACGCTTCCGCCAGGAGAGTTGATGTAAATACTAATATCTTTGTCTGGATTTTCGGATTCGAGAAAAAGAATCTGAGCTACAACCAAATCTGCATTTAAATCATTGATTTCGCCGTCAACGAAAATTATGCGGTCTTTTAAAAGACGTGAATAAATATCATAGAATCGCTCGCCGTTTCCGCTTCGTTCGATTACACTTGGCATGTAATTGTTCATCTGTTCGTTCATCTTTTCCTCATTTTTTGTACTGAATTGTGAATTTTACATATATCAGCACAATAAAAAATTTCTATATTAAATATAATGAATTTTACCAAAAAATCCAAAAAAAAACGGAATGTTTCCGAACTAATTTGGAACATTCCGCTTTAAATCGGAGCTGTTTGATTATTTCAAGTTAAACAATTCTTTGAAAGAAATCTTGTCGCCTTTAGTAACCTTAACTTCGGCAAAAATATCTTTGTAAAGTTTCTGCTCTTTTGCCTCGTCAATAAGATATTCCTTTGAACGAGGATCAGCGTAGTGCTGTTTGACTTCATCAACAGAAATACCGTTAGCGTCAGCAATTTTCTGATACTCAGATTCGATTTCTTCTGGTGTAACAGAAATATTTTTTTCTTTCATGAGATTGTCAACGATAATGCGACTTTTGAGCATTTTTTCTGCATCGCCAGTCCATTCTTTGAGCATATCTTCCTTTTTCTGGCCTGAAGCAGCAATCATTCGGTCGAGCTCTTCAACACTTGTCTGGAACTGCTGAGCCATCATTCTCCAGCGGCCGTCAAGTTCTGCATTGAGCATACTCTGTGGAATCTCAAATGGATTCTTTTCAACGAGCTGTGAGAGAAGTTCATTTGTTTTGATTTCGTTGATTTTGTTTGTCTTTGCATTTTCAAGATTGCGCATGATGTCTTTTTTGAGATCGTCGAGAGTCTTGAATTTTTCGTTAACATCCTGTGCAAGCTCGTCATCGAGGGCAGGGAGGTTTCGGACTTTAATCTGTTTTAATGTAACAGAGTATTTTTTTGTCTGTCCTTTGAGAGATTCGTCTTTTTCGTCCTTGCCGTATTTCTTTGTGACTTCTTTTGAATCACCTTTTTTCATTCCGATGATTTCATCGTCGATTTTGTAGACATTCTCTGCTGTTCCGAGAGTAAATGTGAATTCATCACGCTTGGTAGAAGCAATTTCGGCTCCATTCTCGTCTTTTTCGACAATAGAAATTGTGACGATATTGTCTTTCTCTGCCTTTTCGTCATCTTTTTTGTCGATTACAACTGCGTTGCGTTCCTGAATACCCTTAAGTTCTTCGTTGAGTTCTGCATCACCTACAGAAACCTGAGGCTCTTTGATTGTAATTGATTTGAAATCAAATCCTTTCAAGTCAACTTTTGGGAATACATCGTATGTTACTGTATAGACGAAATCTTTTGAAATGTCGAACTCTGGCATTTTTTCGAGAGCAGGCTGTGCATATGGAAGAGGGCGGTTTTCAAGCTCTTTTTCGTCTGAGAAAATTTCATTCAATGATTTGTCGATAAGGTCGCTTGCTGCTTCCATTTTAATCTGTTCACCATACTTGCGCTCAAGAACTGAGGCTGGAACATGACCCTTTCGGAATCCAGGAATCTGAACCTGTTTTGTATATTTGCTCAATGTCTCTGAATAGCTGTCTGCGACATCCTTTTTTGCAACCGTAACTGTGAGTTTTGCTGCTGAGTGTTCCAATTTTTCGATTTCTTTGGTAACTTTCACTCTGGTTTCCCCTTAAATCTGAAATAAAAAAAAGCGATTCAGATGAAAATCTAAATCGCTCGCTTTAGAGCGGAAAACGGGATTCGAACCCGCGACATCCACCTTGGCAAGGTGACGCG
>CAMVJE010000048.1 GCA_947167745.1 uncultured Treponema sp. | reverse complement strand
CGGCCACCCTTTGATTGCGAACCAAATGCTCTACCAGATGAGCTACGCCCCCAAACTTGAATTCTATATTATCGAAGTCTTAAAAAGAATTCAAGTTCGACAGCAAATAGCGCAAGGCCTGCTCATTTGGAATTACAACGCCGCGTAAGAGCTTATCCATCAGCATTGGAGCCAGCTTCATTGCGTTTTCTGACTCTGTTCCAACAACAAGGGAGACATTAAATGCGAAGAGAAGGCCCAGCTTTTTATAGTAGGCTTCCATTTCCTCGGGATTGCTTATTCCTGTGTATTTTGCGAAGAACATGTTTCCGACTTGCATCACTTTGTCGGCTGGAAGACCGACGCTTGCCTCAATATGGTTTGCTGAATTTCCGCTTGGAGCCACAATCATGTCCCGGTAAATTCCAACCAAATCGTAGGCGGTCGGGCCGTTGCACATTTCAGGCATGTCAATCAGCAGAAGCTCTCCGTCCTGAATCATTATATTTCCCGGGTGCAAGTCGTTGTGAATCAAGGTGTCAGTGTCTGGGATACAGTCAATCAGACTTTCAAGCAAATCTCTTTCTTCCTGACTTGTCCACTGGGCAATCTTCGGAACCCTCTGGTGCAAGACGCTTTTTAAATCAGTGAAACTTCCCGGTTCAACATGAACGCTGTGAAGCTGTTTTGCCAGAGCCACATATTTATCGACATATTCTTCCAGTTTGTCCGGATTTTCCTTAATCGTCTGCCCCAGAGTCTTTGACTTGATAAGCTCGAAAACAACGCCATAACAGTCGCCGCAACGAACAAGGTCATAGGCTATGACAGAAGGAACGCCGTTCATAAAGGCATTTCTCGCAAAGGCCCGCTCCTGGTCGATTGTCTCTCTCTTCATCCAGGGTTTGTAAACCTTTACGATTTTGTCATCATCGAGGCGGTAGACACTGCCGTTTCCGCCCTTGCCCAAAAGTTCGCAGCCTTCCACGGAAATATGCCGCAGGGCTTTCTGAACATCAAGGATGTTGATAAAGCCTGTTGTCTCAAAAATATCATAGACATCTTTTGAAGCGTTTAAGACCTGAATCTTTTGCCCGCAAGTTTTGGCGACTTTGAGTAAAATTCGTAAGCCTATGCTGGAAATATAGTCCAGTTTTTCAGCATCGAAAGCCGGAGTTAAGCCCTTGTTTGCCGAAATGATACTTTCAATTTCAGACTCGACCTGGCTTGCATTGCTTGTGTCAATTCTGCCGGCCAGCTCTATAACAAGCCTTTCATTTTCAATCCTTGAATTCATTTTGCTTACCTCTCAACGAATTGTTTTTACCATTCCAGCGGAATTGCTTCCCGGATTGATGGCAAGAGTCTTGATTTTATAATGCCCTGTGAGATATTCTTCATGTATTCCAGATTAAAGCCGCTTCTTCTCGTACCGTGATAGCTAGCCAGAAGATTTGCATAAGGCATAATCATCTGAATTTTTTTACCAATTCCAGCCTTGTCATTTTCGTCAAGGTCAAAATAAGTAGCAAGAAGCTGATTCAAAAGAAGAGGGGCATCTTCAAGATGGAAACCCAGGAGACGGCAGCGCTCTTCTTCCGGCATTTTTGACTGAGGCAGGTAGAGATAAGCGAGGAGAAGGCCTGCCACATCAAAGACCGGATGACCGAAAGCTGCGTCTCCGATATCAATCAAAAGAAATTCGTCACCGTTCACCATAATGTTCTTTGAGTTAAAGTCACCGTGGAGGAAATTTTTAGCCTCAGGAATTTTCTCGATGAAAGAACGAATTTCATCTGCTTCAGAAGGCTCAATAACAGGAAGAATCTTGTCTACCCATTTCAAAAGGTCATTTTTTCGGTCAGGGAAGCTATCATCTTCAACGGTGATTTCATGCAGTTGTTTCAGAAGATTTGCGCATTTCTTTCCGATTTCAGGAATCCGCTCCCGCTGAGCATTCATAATTTGTGCAGTCGTCTTCGCATTTAAAAGTTCATAGACTACACCGTACTTGTCGCCGCATTTAACCACATCGTAAGAAATTGCCGTGGGGACGCCAAGAATAAAGGCTTTTTGAGCGGTCTCCCTCTCCTGCTGTATGGTTTCCAGAGAAAATCCTGCCGTATAAACCTTTACGATTGTCTCAGAATCAAGGCGGTATACCTTACCATAGCCGCCAGAGCCAATCAGCTCGCAGCCTTCCACAGAAACCTGTCTCAGGGCTTTTTGAACATCCAGAATATTGGTAAATCCTGTCGTCTCAAAAATATCATAGACCTCTTTTGAAACATCGTAAATTTTAATTTTTTTACCGGCACTTTTTGCTACTTTCATTAGAATTCGAAGGCCAGCACTGGAAATATAAGCCAATTCAGCGGCATCAAAAGACGGAGTGAGTTTTTCATTCTCTGAAAGAATATTTGAGATTTCTTTTTCGACATCAAAAGCATTGCTGTTATCAATTCTGCCTGCCAGAGAAATTATGATTTCTTCGTTTGAAATTTTAGAATTCATTTAATAACACCCCCTGCCTATTCCAAAAATTTATTTTTCAGGATTTCAAAGTCTTTTTCCGTAAGTCCAAGTTCCTTAATGATGTAGCCTTTAGGAGAGCCATAATCCTTTTTGAGAAAATCAATGGCATTCTGCATGTAGACTGAGTCAACTTGATCCATGACGGAAAGATACTTGTTCATTTCTTCCTCTGAAAGATTGTACTGAGAGAGCATCTGCTTTTCCCTGCTGATTAAATTCTCATTGAAAATGTTGGTCAGCATGTAGTCCTGCATGATTGTGCTTTCGTCAACATCAAGAGCCGAGAGAATGAGCATTGCACCAAGTCCCGTGCGGTCTTTTCCCTGAGTACAGTGGAACAAAAGGGCTTTTCCTTCTGGCAAGGCAAGAAGCTGGCGGAAAAACTCCCTGTATCCTTTTTTACCCTGCTCCATCGAAAGAAAGTTGACATACATTTTGTCCGTTACGATTCCTTTATCAATTGCGATTTTAAGCCGCTCAAAAGTATTCATCGGCTTTAAGCCAGATGTCATATTTACATTCGCAGAAATCTGGTTTTCATCAATGATTGGACACCAGAAATCACTAACGCCCTCAATCTGCGGGTTAGGTTCAATCTCCCGCTCATAACTCATACGAAAATCGATGATAGTCCCAAGGTGAAAGTCATTTTTGAGCCGGTTAAGGTCATTTTCGCTTGCAGAGACAGGCTTTGCGGAACGGAGCAAGAGTCCCCGCTTTACTTTTCGCCCATCCTGACTGACATAGCCGCCCAGTTCCCGGGCATTTCCCAGCTTTTCCATTTTGATAGACTGACTTTCTTTTGTGATGCTTTCCATTTTTTCTCCTTTTGCTACTGCCTTACCTGTGCTTGCGCATGAAAATATGGAAAATGCAAAACAAGCTGTCAAAATTACAAATAAAGTTTTTTTCATTTGGACTCCTTTATCTTTTCAAGTTTTTTGTCTCTATAAACCTCTTCGTCAAGCTCACTTTCGCTTTTTGCAACCAGTACAGCAGCTGCAATATCACCGTTTACATTTGCCACAGTTACCAGTCGGTCAATAATGTTCCAGACTCCAAGGATATATCCGATCGCTGCGACAGGAATGCCTGTCACAGTAAGAAGCATGGTCAAAGGAATCAGAACTGAATTTGGAATTCCTGCAGAACCAACGGCTACGAGAATAGCCAGGACACCAAGCTTCAGACACATTGCAAGATCCAGGGAAACGCCTGTGATTTTTGCAAGAAAAAGCACGGAAAGAATGACCATCATTCCGGTACCATTCATGTTGATTGTAGCTCCAATCGGAATAGTGAATGAAGTGATTTTTTTTGATACACCAAGTTTTTTCTGGCAGAAATTTATCGTCATTGGGATACATGCACTGCTGCTGGAAATCATGAATGGAGTAACAAAATAGGATACAGCCTTTTTGATGTAATATAATGGAGAAATTCTTGCCCCGAAAAGAATGAAAATTGAGTAAACCAAGAAGAGCACAAGGGTACCGATAACGAAAGCAATGAGATAAACGATAAGCATAAGCAAAGAAGAAGCCTCGCTAGAGAAGACCATCATTCCCATTGATGAAAAGGCGACCAAAGGCATAACTGCAATGACGGTATTCATCATTTTGAGGAAAAGCTCGTTTGCCTCGTTAAAAACATGCCTTATAGTGCTAACTTTATCTCCAAGAGCCAGCATCGAAATGCCTGCAAAAATTGCCACAAAAATAAGCTGGAGCATGTTTCCTTCAGAAATCGGTATAATCAAATTATTTGGAATAATTCCCAGAATCAAGTTTTTTACAGAAAGAGGCTCCTGTTGTGTTAAGCTCTCACTGACTTTTTCAAATGCAAGAGGAAGAGGTGAAACTGTATTTTCAAAAACAAGATGACCTATAAAGAAAGCCAGTAAAATTGAAATAAGGGTGGTGATGAGGAAAGTGCCGAGAACTTTTCCGCCAATTCTTCCTATATCGTAGTTGCTGGAAAGACTTGAAAAGCCCGTGATGATTGAGAAGAAAAGCACTGGAGCCAGCAGAAGGGAAAGTGAATTCATAAAGAGGGTTTGGATTGTAAAAAGCAATCCCCCTGAAATGAAAGTTGCCACATGAAGAGGCATGAGCTTTAAGACAAAACCAAAAGCAATTCCCAAGAACATGGCTGCCATTGTGTAGTACATGGCATGGCTTCCAGCAGCATGTGCAAGAACTGTTACAACATTTTTACCGTTTCGCCTTGAATATGAAAGCTTTGAGCGGTTTGCATAAAGAATCATTCCGCGCAAATAATCTTCACTTTGGCCATTCCAGCTTTCGTCTTCCAAAAAAGGATTGTAGGCCTCACCTTCTGAAGAAAGCGTAATTTTGATGTCGCCTAGGAATTTTTTGACCCTAGCTGTTACGGCCATTTCAATATGGCCTTGCATTCGAACGACAAGCTCTTCTATCAGGACAAGGGCTGAATTTATCTCCCTCTTGTTTGCTTTCAGTTCTTTGAGCATTTCCCTGATTTTTTCGCTTTGCTCCCCAATACCATTTCTGGTGATTGTAAAGAAACTGTCATCCCATTTTCCTTTAAGATGCCAGAAATAAATCGAAACAAAGACTATTGCCGCTATACAGAGCAAAATGATTCCTGCAATTGACATGTAGGCCTGAAGTATTTGCGGTGAAAATTTTTCATCAAAAAAAGAAGTTAAAAGCTCCTCAAACACTGTTTTCTCCTTTATTTCAAAAGTTCCCTTTCAAGAGCGCTGACCGTAAAATAATTGGCATCAATCGGCTTGTCAAACTGATGATCTTTGCTCTCGAAAATTGTAGAATGTTTGTTCTGCACATTAGTCATGGTCATTTTTTGAGTTACCCAATACCCGCTGATTTGAGTGATCCCCTCGCAGGCAAGAGTTTTTTTGAGCTTGCCAGCCTTGTCGTAATATTCGCCCTTGTAGGTGACATAATTGTCCTTACCAATCCAATATATGCGGCGAGAAATTTTTGCGTTTTTATCCTTTGCCGTATATTCAAGAATCCAGCAATCTGTTCCGTCAACGCTCTCTTCACCCAAAATGGCAAAAGTGTCCTTTCCAAGACTTCGCTCGCCTATATCATCATAGGTAAAGTCTGTGCCCTGAAAATCATCGTCCTTGCTGGAACCAGAGACACGGCGGACTTTCTTCATGGCCGGAAGGTAAAGCCAGCTGTCACTGTCCTTTGGGCTTCCGTCTGGATTGTCAGGATAATCGAAGCTCAGGTAGCTTACCCCGGCCACATCTTTTGGTGTTCTGAAAACCATGACAGATTTTTTAATGTCTCCTTCATTCATCTTATAAGAGGCAACTTCACGGACACGAGTTTTTCCGTTTTTGTCGATGAGGGTCAATACGGCCATTGAAGAAGAGGTCTTTCCGTCGGGCAAATCATGCGATTTTTTGGCAATTTCCGCTGCCGTCTGTGAAAAAGCAAGGCTTCCTGCAACAATCAATACTGATGCGCAAATTAAGTTTGTAAGTTTCATAAGTTTCTCCTTTTTATTGTTTATTTTCTTGTTTGACTGTTTTCTCTTTTCCAAATGGCTTTACGATATAAAGCAAAGCCGGGGTAATTGTGTAGTCGGCAAGCAAGGCTCCTGCCAGACCGATTACAGACAAAAAGCCGATGACGAAAAGGTAATGCAGGGGACTGAACATGTAGACCGCAAAAATCGTGCACAAAATAAATGTGGTCATAAACATGGATTTACCGATTTCCCTGAAAGAAGCTTCCATGGCCGTCTTATAAGAGCCGTAAATTTCCAGGCCGTATTTTAAGTGAGTGGTCAAGTGAATTGTATCATCAACGGCAATTCCAAGAATGAGGGGCATTACGGTCATTGTGGAGAAGTCCAGTGGATACTTAAAGAAGCCCATTGTTGCCGCCACAAGGAAAACTGGAGCCACATTTGGAATCATGCTGATTAGGCCGGTGCCAAGACTTGCAAAAGCAATTATCAAGAGCAGTGCAATGACGATGAAAGAAAAACCGAAAGATTTAAGCTCACCACGAACCATGCGGCTGCTCATTTCTGCATATTCAATCATGTCGCCCAAAATCGTGCTGTGAGCCTGCGGGAAAAGTTCTGCCAGTTTTTTATTGATTTCTGCGACATTTTCCGTGGCTTCCTCTGTGTCATAGTAAGCCATATCAATACTCAAAGCGACTGTTCGGAATTCATCGTCCATAGATTCTGAAAAATCCTTTGACATTTCTATAGAAGAAAGTTCCAGAAGCTGAGCCAGGACATAATCATCCTGAGGAATCGTGTAAAATTCTTCCTGACCCTCGTTCAGTGCCCTGTTCATTTCTTTGAGGATGTCAGTAACGGAAGTAACTCTGGCTTTTCCGCCAGACACTTTCGTAAGGGAAAGAGTGGAAAGGAAATTCTCAAACTCGCAGAGGGAAGCCATAACTTCAGGCCGCTTGAAAGAACCTTCTTCGTCATAAGAAATCATTACCGAATAGCTGTACTGATTGCCCAATTTTTGCTTTGTAAGCTCGTAACGGGCCTTTGAATGGGGCATTTTGTCTCCAGCAATCGAAAGCACATCAATTTTAACGCTAACCTTGAGCATAAAGGGGACACAAATTGCAAAGACAAGTAATGAAAGGGCAACGATAAGCCAGCTTCGTTTTTGCAACATTCCTGCCCAGCGGGAAAAGGCCATGTCAATTTTTGTGGCTCCCTTTTCATTTGAGGCAGAGGGAGCACGGTCTTTTCCAAAAGAAAGAAACACCGGAATTAAAAGAGCTACATAGAGGTAAACTGCAATGACCACCAGAGATGCAGTTTTTCCCATCCAGGCGACTGGCTTCATATCAACGAGAGCAAAGCTGATGAGAGAAGCAACGGTTGTAATCACCGTAAAAAGAACAGACCAACCACATTCTTCCACAGTTTTTTCTACTGATTCTTTTCTTTTTCCTGTCCTGCGGAAATAGAGCTTAAACATATTGATGTAGTGAATTGAATAGCCAACGGAAAGTGCCATTCCCAAAAGAATCGGAAGGGTGATAAGCGTGGCATCGGCTTTTACTCCAAAATAGGCCATTCCTCCCATGACACTTGCGATTGCTCCCAGAGTAGCCAAAGCCGGGATAATTACTCCCAAAGGAGTATGAACGAAGATAATCAGGAAGACCAGCATAACAAGAAAGCCAAGAGCCACCCTCAGCATGTAATCAGGATATTCGTAAATTTCGTCCTGGGCATCTGAGAAAGGCTGTCCGCTTCCATAAAGCTTGAATGAATCTGACTTAAATTCAGGGCTATTAAGAATATCATTCAGCGCATATCCGACTTTAAGAGATTCTTCATCGGCATTTCCCTCATACGGCTCAAGGGTAAGTAAAATCCAACATTCCTTGCCGTCATCGCTTACCAGGGAATTTATGAGGGAGTTTGTTTTTTCGCTTCCCCGCATGATAAAATCTCTTTTTTTCTTAAGCTCAGCCGGATCCGAAGGAATTCCCTTCTCATAAGGCTTAACGACTTCAAAACCTTCTTCATTTCCCACAGGAATATCGACTTCAATTAGGGATGTAAGGTTCTTAGCGTATGGAATTTGCATGAGCCTGTCACCAAGCTCCTGAATAAGATGCAGACTGGACTCCGAAAAAACATCGTCGGTTACAAGAAGAATTCCGAGGCTGTGATTATTTCCGAAAATTTCTTCGTAGTGCTTTTTGTCGATTTTGATTTTGTCAGCATCTCCATACCAGCCATCGGTACCGTTCACCATTTTGAAACGGCTCAAACCAGAACAACAAAGGATCGTAAGAACCAGAAAGACAGCAAGAATTCGAAAGCGGTACTTTATCTGAAAACGACCAATTGAAGCAAAAATAGAGTTGATTTTAGAAACAGTCATTCAGTACTCCTATAATTTATTATCTGCAATAATATCAATTATTATACAATGCTTTCAGTTATTTTTCAGATTTTTTTTCATTTTTTGCAATTTTTTTAAATTCCCTAACAACTTGCTAAAAATCTCTCTAGGACTTACAATGAAGGCTACAACATTTTTTAGAGGAATTTATGGCACTTTCAATTCGCGAAAAATACGCTGATATGTTCAAATCGCTGGCAAACCTTTCCGTTGCAGCGGCTAAAATCGACGAGACAAATGTTTATCAAAAAGAAAATCCACAAACACGAAAGTTCATGGATGCCCTTGTCGCAGAAAATATGGCAGAGGGAAGCCGACTTGAAGGCAAAGAAAACTTCCGTGCTTTTTTGGATGCCGTCAAGTCAGGAAAACACGGTCTTATCCTCATGGAACACTACTCAAACACAGACTTGCCAGCCCTCTGCTACCTTTTGGAGCATGATTTGGGCGAAGAAGGCAAAGACCTTTCAAAGCGAATCGTCGCCATTGCAGGAATGAAACTCAACGAAGCAAATCCTCTGGTTCGGGCTTTTGCAGAGAGCTTTACCCGTGTCGTCATTTACCCCACCCGCTCACTGGATAAGGCAGAGGCAAATGCCCAGTCAGAGCAGGAAAGGCTCGAAGAAGAAAAAAGAGCGAGAACAATCAATCTTGCGGCTATGCGGGCCATGGACAAATGCAAGCGGGACGGCGAAGTAATTCTTGTTTTCCCCAGCGGAACCCGCTACCGCCCGGGCCACCCAGAGACAAAGCGTGGCTTGCGCGAAATTGACTCATACCTTCGCATGTTTGATGTAATGATTTTGGTCACAATCAACGGAAGTGCCCTCACCATCGACATGAATAATCCCGATGACATGCTGGCTGATTTAGTCGCACCAGATGTACAGATTTTTACGGCAAGCCCCGTAATGGAATGCAAGCAATTCCGAAAAGATTACCTTGCAACCCTTCCGGCAGACGAGGCAGACCCAAAACAAAAAGTCATCGACCGCATTATGGAGATTTTTGACGAGCAGCACGCAAAAATCGAAAAATTGCGATAAAAAAACCGCCACAAGCTCATGCGCTAGGGCATGGAAACCCCAAGCAGCCACAGGCTATGAGCGGTTAGCGAAGGAAATCGAGCACGACAACGAAAGTGCTCGCGGAAGGCCCGCCCCTTAGCGAAAGCTAGGAAAGCGCCCTAAGAATCAATCTTTTTCAAAATCTTAATGAGGCCGTTCTTATCCACCAAATCGATAGGACGGCCTTCTGCGTATTTACGGCCTTCTTCACTAAAAAGGCCAGCCGTAATACAAACGCCCTTATCAGCCTTTGCCTCCGAAACCCTGGCATGGAACTCACGCACATACAAATCGGCCACGGCACCAGTCGTTCTGTAAAAACGGAAAATATGAGTCTCTTCTGAACGAATAAACTCAACGCTGACAAGAATCTCGATATTGTCCGGGGAGACAGAAATATCAACTATTTTAGCAACTGCCTTCTGGTAATATTTCATAACGATTCTTCGGCAAAGGGAAACAAAATCGCTTGAACTTGCCATCAGGTAGGTCTGAAGATTTTTGTTCTGATTAAGCTCTGAATAGCGGGAAATAAGCTGGGGAACATCCTTGTACTGGGGATTTATGGCCTGAATTTCCTGCAAGTTGTTGATACCCTTGCCAATCGCTTTTTGGGCAAAATAAGCCAGAGCCAGCCGGTAACGAGTTTCAATTGCCACATCCGGGCTTGCATTCTGATGTTTGAGACCAATTTCAAAATCCTGAATCGCTTTATCGGCCTCGCCTGTTTTTAGATGGAACATTCCTGCCGCGAGACAAGCCCTTGCTCCAAATTCCGGATCAGGTCGCAAATGCATAAAAACTTTGATTGCCTTTTCGCCATAGCCGCTTTCGTTCATGCCGTCTGCCATAGCAAAAAGAGCCTCTTTGTTCTCTGGGTTTTCATCCAAGGCTCTTTTGAGATAAGGAAGGGATTCCCTGTAATGCTTGGCCTTGTAAAGCGAAAGACCAAGCGGTGAATTTATTCCGCCAGCCTCAGGTTTAATCACGATGACCTTTTTAAAACGAGGAACGGCTTTTTCAAATTCATCGTTTTTGTAAAATGCTGTTCCAAGATAATAATTGACCTCAAAATCATTTGGATTTATTTGAGCCGCAGTACTCAGACCTTTAAAAGCTTCTGCAATTTTATTGAGTTTGACCGCACAAATTCCCTGACGGAGAGAAGCCCTGAACACATCGATTTCTTTGTGTGCCGGTGCAATGCTCATCTGGGTTTCATAGATTGGATAAGCCTTTTCCCAATCTCTGTCGTTGTAGTACAAGTCTCCCAAGGCAATAAGAGCGTCTGCATTATGAGGATCCTGGGCTAGTTTTCTGCCTGCATCTTTTATAATTTGAGCACGACTTTTCTGTCGTCCGCCTTTTCCAGACTTTTTTCGAGTAGCAAATGAAATAACAATCGCGCCGAAAGCAACAATGATAACAATAGCGATTAAGGTATTCATATCGCCTCTATTATCGGCA
>CAMVJE010000047.1 GCA_947167745.1 uncultured Treponema sp. | reverse complement strand
AGTTGAAAGAAAAATTGCATCCGTGCAATTTTTCTTTCTGACGAGTTTTTGCACGTAAAAACTCGTCAGGCAGCCGCATCCTTGTGGCTAAACAATAGGAGCTTACAGAATGGATTTTTTAATCAGCGTAATTCTTTCATTTTTAAAACGAAATCCTGTCGCCAAAAACGAGAGCAACAAGCACGCCAAGCGGGGCTGGAAAAAGCGGGGAAGAGCCTTTTCTTTCTCTAACACGGTGCTTGTCATCGCCCTGCTCTTTCTTTTTCTTCCGCTTTTCGTAATCGTTTTCTATTCTTTTAACGCCTCTAAAGGCTCTCATTTCACAGGCTTTTCATTTGTCTGGTACGAAGAGCTTTTCCTAAATTCCGGCCGCCTCTGGCAGTCACTTTTGTACAGTGCAATCGTCGCCCTTGTTTCGGCGGCAATTTCCACTGTTTTGGGAAGTCTTGCGGCTATCGGCAACAGCTGGTACCGATTCTTTGGCCGAAGCTACATTCAGTCAAGCTCCTTTTTGCCAATGGTTTTGCCGGAAGTCATCATGGGTGTTTCCCTTCTTATCTTCCTCAGCGGAATCCACATGAATCTTGGCCTTATCACGATAATTATTGCCCACACAACATTCTGTCTTCCCTTTGTCTATCTCATGGTTTCTGCCCGGGTTGACGAATTCGACTATTCCATAATCGAAGCCAGTCACGACCTGGGGGCAAACGAAAAGCAGACTCTCTTCAAGGTAATTATCCCTGCCATAATGCCTGGAATCATGTCCGGCTTTATGATGAGCGTTACAATGTCTATCGAAGACTTCGTAATTACATCTTTGGTCAACGGAAATGTTGAGACTTTACCGATTTATGTTTATAATATGATACGGCATGGAGTTAGTCCGGTTATAAACGCTCTTTCTTTCGTGCTTATCCTGCTTATAGGCGGTCTGGCCGTGCTTTTACGAAAAAGCCTCAAAGGCTTCGCCTCGGCACACTAATTTTGGAGAAAATAATGAAACTTCTTCCACGTATCGCTTTTGCGGCTTGTACTCTTGCAGCCGGCATGGGTCTTCTTTCTTGTGAACAAAAGAAGACATTGAAACTCTTCAGCTGGACTTATTACACTCCAACTGATGTTGTAAAAGAATTCGAGCAGGAATTTAACTGCAAGGTTCTTGTAACAGAGTACGATTCAAACGAGACCATGTTCAATAAACTGGTTAACGGTGGAGCAAAGAGCTTCGACATCGTAGTTCCTTCTCAGGACTATGTTTCAATCATGATGAAAAGGGGAATGTTCCAGCCTCTTATTCAGAGCAAATTCACAAACCGAAACAAAATCAACCCGAAAGTTCTCGAAAAAATTACTTACGACCCGGACATGATTTACGCAGTTCCCTACTACTTCGGTGCAGCTGGAATCGGCGTAAACAAAAAAAAGGTTCCTGCCGGTGACTATGAGCGCACATGGAATATCTTTGCAGACCCCCGCTTTAAGGGTCATGCCTCAATGATGGACGATTATCGTGAAGTTATCGGCGACGCTCTCAAATACAAAGGCTACAATGTAAGCACTTCAAACGAGCGAGAAGTAAGCGAAGCTGTCAACATGATTCGCGAAAAATGGCTTCCAAACATCGTAAAATTCGATGCTGAAGGCTTCGGAAAAGACTTTGCCCGTGGCGATCTCTGGCTTTGCCATGGCTATGCAGAAGTTATCTACGGTGAAGTTCCCGAATCAGAATGGGAAAGCACAATCGATTTCTTTATTCCAGAGGAAGGCGGTGCTTCTTACCTTGACAGCATGTGTATTCTCAAAGACTCTAAGAACGCTGAGTTGGCTACTGAATTCATCAACTTTATCCATCGTCCGGAAAACTATGCGAAATTCCTCGACTTCTTCAACTTCCCTTGCTTCGTAAACCTCGAAGCCCAGAAGTACATGAAGTCTACGCCACTCTATCCTGCAAGCGCAATGGATAAGTGCCAGCTCAAAGACGATTTGGGTGACAATCTCGACATCTACTACAAAAAGTGGGAAAGCCTGCGCCTGCAGGTAAACTAGACAACCACAGAGCGAATAATCAAGATAATGGGAACACCCCGCATTTTGTCAGATGACACTGTGCGAGGTGTTTTTTTTTGGGGGATTAGCTATAAAATTAAATAGCTATATAAATTTGACAGAATAGCTATTTATATTATACAATATACTCGAAGACTTAGGATTGGAGGTGACGTTATGAATGCAATTCCGATTTTTGAAGCAAAAAATAAATTACCGCTTTTTATGCATCAGGCGGAAACTTCAGGGCCTGTTTTTATTTCACGCAGAAATAAAACCGTTGGCGTTTTACTGTCATTTGAAGAATATCAGGAACTTGCTTCAACAAAATCTAAAGTAAGTTTTTTAGACAAGGCAGCAGAATTTCGAAAGAAAACAGCAGGGCTTTTTTCAAATGATGATATAGACCAGATTTTCAATTCAAAGGAAAAACAGAACGACACATACGAAAGCGATGTTTTTGATGAGGTCTTTAAGGATTGATTATGAACTATATCGAAGAAGAGCCTCATTACCTGTTGGATTCAAATATTATATCTGAAATCATAAAACCACAGCCCAATTTTAATGTGCTAAAAAAGATTGCGGAGCACAGTTCGGACTGTGCGATTTGTTCTCCTGTTTGGGAAGAATTAAAATTCGGCGTTTACATTATGGAAGACGGACTGAAGAAAAAATATCTAGAAAATTTCATCAATGAAGATGTTCACGAAAACTTCAAAATAAAAAATTATACCGAAAAAGCCGCCGACATTCACGCTATGCTTCGCTCAAAACTCAAAAAAGCAGGAAAGCCCACCCAAAAAAGTGACAGCCTAATAGCGTCCATTGCACTTGCGAATCACATGATTTTGGTAACCAGAAACACAAAGCATTTTGCCCCTATTCAGGGAGTGAGCGAACTTCAGGTTGAAAACTGGTTCGAATAGCCTGTTACTGATGGGCTAAAGTTTTTCCATCTTTTCAACGAAGCCCGTGCCCCAATACTCACAGAGTAATGCGCGGGCTTTTTCTTTTAGCTCAGGAACCACGACCTCTCGCATCTGCTTGATGTTGTTGTCAAGATAATATCTGGTCATTCCACGGATTTTTTCAATTTCGTCCGGCTGACAGAATTCTTCAACACACTGGGAGATTATCGTAAAGACGCTGGCCGTGGAACAAATCATCTTCCACTTTTGAATCGTGTCGATTTTGCGCTGACTGCTCATGCCTGTATTCACACGATAGCGATAAACCTTCGCCTCAATTCCAATGTAAGACTTTGCGTATTGAGCAAGGAAGAAAAACAAAAGCACATCGTCCGCCATGTTGCACTCGGTATAAGGAATGTTCTCATAAGCCCGAACCCATAAATCCCGCTTAATCAGCTTGCCCCAGGTATTTGCCGTAAAATCGCCGTTCATAAGCCAGCGTCGGAACACATCACGACCTTCGATTTTGCCGTAAAAAATCTTTCCGTAGCGATTTTCTTTTATAGGGGTGAAAATTCCATGCTCGTCAAAATAGCCCGCCGTAGAAGTTCCATGAACGATGTCCGCCCCAGACTGATTGGCCGTTTCGTACAAGGCAGTCAATGCGCCCTCAGCCATTTCGTCATCAGAATCCAGCTGGGTCATGTAAAAACCACGGGCTTCATAGCAAAGACTGCGGCGAACTTCGATAAGCCCCCGGTTTTCCTTATGCTCTAAAAAACGGAAGGGAACTTTTGGAAGGCCGCGAAGAGAGCGTGACTTGTCACACTCTTTTTGCATGATTTTGACGATTTTTTTTGCAGTTCTGCCCTTCTCGTCCTTGCCTCGGCTGGCATCGCTTACAAGCACGACTTCAAAATCCGGGAAATCCTGGGCTATGACAGAGCGAAGACATTGAGCCAAAAGCGGCTCAGTGTCATAAACGGGAATACAGACCGAAATAAGCGGGAAAGAGCTTTTCATTGCTGGGATTTTACACAAAAGCAGTTCTGATTAATCTGCACAAGGAATTTCCAAGTGGAAATAAGTAGAACCAGGATCTACACTGTTTGTAATTGTAAAATTAGAACCATTTTTCTTTCCGTAAACTGATGCAGGCAAGCCCAGAATTGAGAATTGATTATTCCAATCAGCCCCGGATAAGGAATCAGACTCGTAAGATTCTCTGTCTGCATCAAATTTAGCATTGGTCTCGCTGACAGACTCTATTGAGAAGGTCTCCAAATCTACATAGACAACCCGGTTTATATTTTTATAGCTCAAATTACCGCTATCATCTGTGAAGAAAGCAATGCCGTCATCAGCTATAACAAGTTTTTTTGGTTTTATGGCAAGGAAGCGCACAGGCCCGCAAAGATATGATGAAAGGTCTGCATCTGTTGAAGGAGCATAAATATTACTAAACAATTTAGTGTAGACACACATAACCGGATTTTTCGAAGATTCATCAGAATATAAATCAACATGTTGCTCATTCGACATTACAAAAACTTGTGCCTTGCCTTCAAGTTTTGCTGGTGTCGGTATTTCAAGCTTTGTCGCAGAAGAGGTGAATGTGTTATATCTGATGACCGTACCAAGATGATATGCTTCAGTCTTAAACAGGGTATACACATATCCATCTTGATAAAGAATGTCCGTAAACCCTACATCAGAAGGAAAGGATTCATTCAGATTAACAAGATTGCTGTCACCAAGGGTAATGATATACTTACCTGTTTTGTCATCTATTACTGCTTTAGAAATGTCTGCTTCAATAAAAAAGGAATTTGACTCGCTATCAAGACATGGAGCATAGAATTTATTGTCATGCACAGCAAAGGCATAAGGAACAGAAGTAATTCCATTGCTAAAGTTTAGGGTAAATTTATAGCATTTAAGGGAAGCTATTACCAAACTACTGGTAAAATTATCTCCTGCTGGAACCTCATACATATAGAAGATTCGATTGCCCTGCGCATCATAATCAACTGCGAGAATATAGAGATTATCAGATTTTCTGTCACAGGAGATTCCCATCGGGGAAATTGTTCCTTCTATAGAGGCAGTTGGCGTACTTGATGGTAAACTTGATGAATAAAGTCCTCCTGAAGTGATAGTGTATACATGTCCTTTTGAATCAAAAGTGAAATTTGTACTTCCAGATATACTACATTCAGCGACATAATTATTTGCAAGGTTAGAGGTTGTCACATCAGTTACCTGATAATAACTGTAATTTCCAGATGAAGACACATCATAGAGCATGATATTTGACTCAGGCACAATCTCTGCCCCGAACTTTGTAATCAAGTCGTCCGTAATGCTGAACTGATAGCCATTTTCACCATTCTTTTTGATATAAGAACTTTCTCCAAACCAGCTGTCGGTTACAAAGCCTGAGTAAACGGTAAGGGCTTCTTTGCAGCGATAGAGGGTATTTCCGCCTTTGTCGTTAAAGAGGAATGTGACTTCATAGCAGTTTGCCATGACCTTGGAAAGATTGATTTCGGCCTTTCCGTCCACAAAAGCGATTGTTCCATTTTCGCCAAGACTGTCTTTTGAGAGGGAATTTTCGTTGCTTTCCGCGTTTAAAAGTTTGTCGCAGTAAAATGTAAGTGAAGAAACTTTTTTGTCTGCTGTGTTGTCAAAAATAGCGAGTTTAATTTCTCCTGTGATTTGGCTTAGAAAACCATCTGGAACCAGAGTAATGTCTTCCGTTATAGCCGAATACTCATCGTCAACGATAAGGCTTGTGCTTCCCTTCATGATAATAATAACACCATTGTTATACTCCTGTGCATCTTGCCTGGCTGTAACAGTCCATTCGCCGGGAGCAGGAAGTTTTAATGAATATGAAACAGAGCCGTCCTCATTGCTCGTTATCGTTCCTTCTACTTCGTCATTGCCTTCTTTTTTGGCAGAGACATAAAGTTCACCCCATAATTCCAGTGTACTGGTGTATTCTGTAAGAGAGCTTGTAGCCGAGCGTGAATCAGAGCTTGCAAAAGCAGCCTTGCTTGAAACAGAAGAGAGCAAAGAACTTGAAGTGGCTCCGCTTTCAGACTTAAGGACAAGATTTCCGCTTACGAGGCAGAATTTTTCGCCCCCAGATGCAGAGGAAGCTTCCTTTGAGTCATTGTCTAAATCAGAGCAGCCCGCAAAGAAACCTAAAGAAAGTAAAATTGTCGCAAAGAATAATAAAGACTTTTTCACCATAACTCCTATTTTAAGCATAATTTTTTACTTTTCAATCAAATGACTGCGGAACTGGTGATTTTTCCTTTTCTTTCATCACCTTTTCCACATTCACCACAAAATCTTCTCCCCAGTAGTCAAAAAGCATCTGGCGAGCCTCGGAAAACAAGTTCGGGCTGACCCTTCTGTAGAGCAGCAGAACATTGTCTGTCAGGTAACGGAGCGTAACCCGGCCCAAGTGGTCAAGGTCTTCCCCGCTGAGCAAGGGCTTGTCTTTGGCATTGTTTTCCTTTATCCACAAGGAAATAATGCTGAAGACACTTGCTGATGTACAAAGCAGCTTCCATTTTTGAAGGCTGTCTATTGAACGGCCGGAACTCATGCCGCTGTTAATCCTGTAGCGATAGACTTTTTTCTCTATGCCGACATAACGGCTGGCATACATGCCAAGAAAAAAGAATATCAAAAGGTCATCTGCCATGTTACATTCCGTGTAGGGAATGTCGGCAAAAGCTTTTTCGTACAGGCTCTTTTTTATGAGCTTACCGCATACATTGCCGCTGAATATCCCGGCGAACCAGGAGCGGGCAATATCAAGGCCTTCCTTTCTTCCGTAAAAAATCCTGGAGCACCTTTTTTCTTCCGATTCACAAAAGACTCCATTTTCGTCATATTGGCCGGAAAGAAAAGTGCCGTGCACCATATCCGCCTCGTTTTGCAAGGCGGCCTCGTATAAAGCGGCAATGGCTCCCTCCAAAAACTCATCGTCGCTGTCAAGCATGGCTATATATTGTCCCCGAGCCTCATAAACAAGACTGCGGCGGACTTCCACGCAGCCCCGGTTTTTCCTGTGCTCCAGAAAGCGTATTTTTACCGGGGGTAAAGCCATTTCTTTTCGATAGGCCTTACATTCCTTTTGCGCCGCCTTCGTGATTTTTTTGGCTGAACGGCCTTTTTCGTCACGAGCGGGACTTGCGTCACTTAAAACCAGCACTTCAAAGCTTGCAAAATCCTGACTGTAGACTGAACGCAGGCATTGGGCAAGATATGCTTCAGTCTCATAAACAGGAATGCAAACGCTGATGACCGGCTCAGGCTTCTTCATTCTGCACTACTCGTCGCTGCTTCCAAAAGCCAAGGTCAGGTCAGCCTCACTCAATTTTTTTCCAACAATACTTGCTGCACTTCCGTCATAGTAGTAGCAGGTCTTTTCAGAATCATAATATCCGTCATTATCACTTATAATGTTTCTGAGTCTCAGCTGAGAATTAGTCCTGAAGTAACCGCTAACTTTTTCGCTGAATTTGGCAGAAGATGTCTGAACGCTTTCGATTACAAAGTCCTGCAAGTCAACCGTAATCACACGGTCGGCATTCTTGTATGAAAGGCCGTCAGTATCTGAATAGAAGGCAATGCCGTCATCAGCAATCACAAGTTTTTTGGGCTTAACTGCGATGAATTTTGAAGGATGGGCAAAATACTTCTCGCTTGAATTGCCAACGCCATAAATATTCGGGAAATAGTAGTTACAAAGACGCTCGCTATTGGCATTCACCTTTTCAGAGCCAATTATGGTCACCACAGGGGAAGTCAAATCTTCTGTTGTGTGAACAAGTCCGTAAGAAGACTCGTAGAAAAGAAGCTGAGAAATATCAGTGTTGGCGTAAGCTACATTTGACTTTAAGCCAATGAGATTTATTTCTGCCTCCCCGTTCAATGATGGAGGAAGATATTTTACAATAGCCCCCCGCTCATAGATACTTCCTCCGGCAGTTTTCCAGGCCGAATCCATGCTGTAAGAAGAATTCCAGAGCGAGCTGTCATAAACAAGGAAGTAAAGGGCACCCTCCAAAGCATAGGCATCTGTAATCTGCCATTGAGCAGTCATCTTGTCTTCGAAATAGGCCGACAAATCATAAGTTGAGCTGGCTGCAGAAACAGTCGCCTCTCCATCTGTAAAGGTCAGGTTGGAAATATCATAAGTGAGTATTCTACATGTATCAGAAGTTGAGTCATAGCCAATCACATAGACGATATCATTGTAAATAACTACGTTGTTAGCAATAAATCCATTGACAGTAAGGTTAATAGTTTCACAATCAGAAGCACTTCCACTCGTAAAAATATTCGGGTATCTGTAAAGAATAGTCTTATTGGTATAATTTCCGCTCCAGGCGTAAGCCTTGTTGTTGGCCATGTCAACCGTAAAATTGCAGGGCTTACCTTCGCTGAGTTCTTCATTGATTTCAAACAAAATTACTCCCCCATCCGTTTGTTGTGCAATAATAGGATTGTTGGATCTTAACAAAGGATCGGAACTTTCATCGCTAAGAATATAGAAATATCCATACACGTCAAAGGTAGTTTTTGTGGTATTGCCTTCGAATGAAGAGGTGGCAAGCGCCGCATTTTCAACTTTAGATGAATCGGTCAAGTAATACGAGTATGAATTCGAATAGGAATCAATGCTGAAGTACTCATACAAGGCTATCTGAGTATCTGGCGTTACGATTTCATTTATGAAGGAGACATCGAATGTCTGGCTGCTACTTACAGCCGGAGAATCTGAACCATTCAAGTTTCGAGAAGCCGTTACATAGAGCTGGTAAGAGCCTTCTTTTGGAAGAGGATTGTCCTGAATCAGGGCCAGGGTTCCCCTACTGCCGTCTACTGTATAGTAAGCCGTGCCTTCTTTTGCCAAAGTGTTCACATCTTTTCCCTGATACAAAAGCTCAGCATCGAATGTGACTGTATCTGTGACATCATTTCCCCATGCATCAGTTACGCTGAATTGGAGAATTGTGTTCTTGTACATTTGGGTAGTATTAAGGCTGATATTCAGCACTCGGTTGTCAGTCGTGACACTTCCGCTTGTAGCAGCCTTCTTAGGCGCGAGTTTGCCTTCAAGGTCAATTTCGTAGCGGTCTGTGCCAGAGGTCGGTTGCGTAACCACAAATTTACTAAGCATTTCTTCAGTAAGAGCCGAGTCATCAGCCATTTTTAGAATTACTTTTCCGTTGTAGTCGGTAAAGTTTCCCGGTGCTATTGTTATTACAGGAATATTTGAATCAAGTTCTCCATCAACAGTAACCCAATATGCAGTGAATGGATAATAAGCTGCCAGACCAATATTTTGTCCCTCACCAAAAATTGGAGAGCCTTTTATAATCATGGTACCTTCTTGCTGAATAACCGCACGGCCAGAAGTATTATCCATAATTTCTCCGCCTTCGATAATAAGTATTCCAGCGTTACGGATAGCGCCTCCAGAATCACTTGCGGAGTTATTGTCAATGCGAACCCCAGCCTTTATAGTAAGCGTAGCATTATCCGTATTCATGATTGCACCACCGTCATAATAGGTGTGATTGTCCGTAATCCAAGTGCCATCATCAAGCGTGACCGTTCCGTTAGTATCAAATGCACCGCCATAGCCTCTGCTTGAATTGCCGTGCGTAATCTTTAAATTTTTTATAGTAATAGGAACACAATAGTCATAAATGGTAAAGATAGAACCCTTTATCGTAGCCCCAGCCTGGGTCTCCGCAAACACAGAGCCGCCATCAAGGACATCATAGTAGTTTTCGCCTTCATTCTTTTCTTCTCGAAGGACGCCGTCATGCACTCCCGCAAAAGTAAGGCTATTCGCATATTCAGAAGTAAGTGAAAGTGTAGTTACGCAAGGCACGACTCCATCAATCAGAATCGTCCAATCAATTGGCGTGGCAAACTCTCTAATTTTTGTAATTGCCGAGTCAACGGAATCCACATGCTGACCTGTAACAATATCTGCATTGGCACTTCCGTTTGCACTTACGGTAACTGAATTGATATACGCCGCATAAATGTTTTTGTCGCCCCGGCTTCCCTGTTCAATTTGAGAAATTGGCTGGGTGAAATTCTCGTCCTCAAACCAGCCGGCAAAGACATAGCCTTCTTTTTCCATTTTAGGCAGGACAATACTTTCGCTTTTTGAAGAATATTTCAGGGCTTTTGTTTCTCCAGAGGCAAGCTTTCCATCACCGTCATTATAAGTGATTGAATATGTCTCGTTCAGTTTGACTGTCTGCTTATAGTTTGTCGTTAGTCCGCCTGTAACGCGGATGTAATAGTCCAGTGTATTCAGTTTTTCGGTCAGTCCGTCTGCATAGAAGTCCAGTACGAGGTGGTAATAGCCCTTTTCCAGCCGCTCATTTTCGTCTGCGGCATTTCGGCTGTATGTAACTGCTTTTTTTGAAGCTGTGCCTGAGCCATCAGTGCCAGTCTCAAGCACAAAAGAATCCGCTTCGATTGTTTTTGTCTCGATTTCCGCGCCTGTATCCAGCTTTGTAAGCAAAGTTTCGATTCTTGAGACGCTTTTATCGATTTCAAATTCAACGGTAATAGAAAGTCCGCCAAAGCTATCTTCTGCTTCGAGGGCAAAAGAAATTGAATTTACTTTACCGGCTTCAATTTCCTCACTAGTGCTTCCAGAGAAAGTAATCGTCGAGGCCGAATCAGGCTCAGTATATTGTGCAGAAAGAGTAAAGTCCCAGAGTCCGACCTCAATTTCAATCTGCTCTTTTTTAAGCTCTTCGAGTGAATCAGCCGAAGCAAGAACTTCTTCCTGACCAGAAGCCAGGCTTCTTTTTAGCACAAAAGAAGACAAATCGTCCAAATCAATTTTCGTCTTCAGCGTTCGCTGAACCATGGAAGCCGAGCCTACGACAAGGTAGGTTTTTCCGTCAGCAGAGTCGGTCTTTTTTGCGTAATCATTCAGACCATCGCTACAAGAAAAGAAGGCGAAAATAAAAGTAAAAAATGCAAGAACCGAAAGAAAACTTTTTTTCATATTTTTAC
>CAMVJE010000046.1 GCA_947167745.1 uncultured Treponema sp. | reverse complement strand
GGGGCGAGCCCATTCCTCTGGTTCACTGCCCTGACTGCGGCATCGTTCCAATCCCGGAAGAAGAGCTTCCTCTTGAATTGCCAAACGTCAAGACATATCAGCCGACAGGCACCGGCGAAAGCCCTCTGGCAGGAATCGACTCCTGGGTTAACTGCAAGTGCCCCAAATGCGGCAAAGATGCCCGCCGCGAGACAAACACCATGCCTCAGTGGGCAGGAAGCTGCTGGTACTATTTGCGCTACATCGACCCGACCAACACAAAATGCTTTGCCGACAAGGCAAAGGAAAACTACTGGATGCCGGTTGATTTGTATGTGGGAGGAGCAGAACATGCCGTTCTTCACCTTCTCTACGCCCGATTCTGGCACAAAGTCCTTTATGATTTGGGAGTTGTTTCAACAAAAGAGCCGTTCCAGCGCCTTATCAATCAGGGCATGATTACATCATTTGCATTCCAGCGAAAGAGCAAGTCTCTCGTTGCCGTTGACATGGTCGAAGAAAGGGACGGAAAATATTTTGCAAAGGATGACGGCGAGGAACTTGAACGGGTAATCGCCAAAATGTCAAAATCCCTCAAAAATGTCGTCAACCCGGACGAGATGATTGCAAATTACGGAGCAGACAGCGTGCGCATGTACGAGATGTTCATGGGACCGCTGACCGTCTCAAAACCATGGAACACACAGGGCTTGATTGGCGTAAACCGCTTCCTCGACAAAATCTGGAACATGAGCGAAAAGCCGCTCTCTGACATCGACATCAGGGGAAAACTGGATAAAGACCTGGCAGCCTTGCGAAAGACTTACGCAAAGACCGTCAAGAAAGTCACTGAGGACACAAACAATCTTGACTTCAATGTTGCGATTTCTCAGATGATGATTTTCATAAACGAGGCAAGCAAACTTGACTCTCTGCCCCGCGAAATGTGGGAGGGATTTGTCCTTCTTCTTTCTCCTTACGCTCCCCACATTGCGGAAGAGCTTTGGGAAAAACTTGGCCACAAGGAATCTTGTGCCTACGCAAAATGGCCTGAGTTCAGCGAAGAGTTCTCAAAGGACGACACAAAAGAGTTCCCTGTTATGATTAACGGTAAGCTCCGTGCAAAATTCGAAGCCGCCGCCAACACAGACAACGCTACTCTTGAAGCCATGGCAAAAGAAACCGAGGGCTTCAAAAAGTTCACCGAAGGAAAGACAGTTAGTAAAATAATTGTTGTACCTGGTAAATTAGTCAATGTAGTTGTCAAATAAAGCTGCGAGAATTTTACGCAAGTAAAATTCTCGTTAGAATGGCGTAGCCATTCGTGTAAACTTGTAAATGTTGTCGTAAAGTAATTTCCTCACTTTACACAGAGTTCACAGGGAATTCTTTCTAAAGTGAATTTTTAAACCACAGATGCTACAGATTGCACAGATATTTTTTTAATCTCTGCCATCTTCGTAATCTGTGGTTATTTTTTTCAAATATGCTATAATTCAGACATGACTTATCTTTTTTTTGACATCGAATGTGCAAATTCTTTTGGTGGAATCGGTAAAATCTGCTCATTCGGCTATGTTCTCTGCAATTCCGACTTTTCGATTATCGAATCAGCTGACCTACTCATAAATCCAGAAACCGTTTTTGACTGGTATCTTTTTTCAAAACATGCTAAATGCAAACTGGCCTACCGCCGAGAAGAATATTACTCAAATCCCAAATTTTCCGCTCATTATTCAAAAATAAAATCACTTCTGGAGTCAAAAGACCGCAAAATTTTCGGATTTGGTTGCCAGAACGATGTTGCAACAATTGCAACCGAGTGCATTCGCTACGATCTGGAATTGATTGATTTTAACTGCTATGATGTGCGCCCTATTACAGAAAAATTTTATAACATGCAGGGTGGATTAGGAACATTTGTCGAAAAGCTCGAGATTCCCACTCAGGGCATGGAATTTCATGACAGCAAGGCAGACGCTTTTTTTACTATGAAAGTAGCAGAAAAATTGTCAAAAGACAGTAAAAAGCCTCTCGAGGAACATCTTACAGGTTTTTCACCCTTTTCATGCCGGGAACAGCGTAAGTCAAAAATCAAAAAACTCTACGCAAACTATCTTGAACGAAAAGAAACTGACAAAGCTGACGATGGAAAGCAAAAACTCAAACTAAAAAAAGTAAATGTTCCCAAATGGTTCGATTATAAACGGGAACTTATCGAAGAAATCAAGATTCAAAACGAAGAGAACAAATAAAACCAGAGTACCTGCTGCACTCTGAGACGGGGCCCAAGTACATTTTCAAGGAATCAGACAAGATTGTCCCGTCCGATTACGAAAAATACCTGAATCGCCGCATAAGCAATGAGATTACAAAGAAGATTTTCTAAAACTCCCTGTATACTTCGGAATATCCTTCTTCAAGCCAGAGGGAGATTTTTTCGGCCACTGAGCGGATTTTTTCTTTTCTGAGCCGGCCGGTAATCGAACATTCCCAGACAACGCCCACTCGCCAGCCTTCGCCCAGCAGTTTTTCTATGTCTCGCAAGTCCCGCTCCCGGTTGCGGCTGAATTTCGCCAGCCAGAATTCAGGATTTGTGGTCGGCATTTGAAATTTGTCGCATTTGAGGGAATAAAGCACATTTTCTTCGAGAATCGGCGAGCGAATCAAGGATTCATCACTCTTCCAGCCGTGGGCGTACGTCGCTGTCGCTCCGTTTGCATGAGCGGAAATTATTGAACCTCGGCTGGGTTCCCAGCCGTGCGCATGCCAGAAGCAGCCGTTCACGAAAATCACCGCCTTGTAATGAGGGAAAACGATGTCGGGCTTTCCTGTCAGCCTCTTGTCATTTTTTCGGAAACGGAAGCCGAACTTAAAAAGCTGGGAACGCAAGGAGACTTCAAGCTTTCCACCAGTGCTGTGAATGGCCGCCATGTTTTTGTGTCTCTGCTCAGGATTCAGGCTGTCGGTCAAGGAAATCTTCATGATTTCTTCGTAGGGATGACAGCGGGCAAGGGAAATGTATGTGACTTTTGCGCAAGGGATAGACGAAACCAAAAATCCATCCGTGGATTTTTGGTTTCCAACGAGAATTTTCGAAGAAAATTCTCTCTCTGCATTTTCCCCGCCTCCATGCGGGGCACTATACGTACATAGGCTTATGCCCTTTTCAAACTGGTCTTTCGTGAGTTTTACGGCAAGGGCTATGTGGGGAAAGAAATTTTCAGGGATGTAGTTGCGGTTTCCGCCAGCCTCAAAATGGGGAAGAAAGGCCTCGTGCAGGCGGGCATTCAGTGCTTTCAGTATTTCAAAGGATGAGCCTTTTTCGGCAGAAGAGGATTTATCGTTCTTGTTAACAGAAAGAAAAATTACTTTTTCCTTGAAAGAATCTATGCCGCAAAAATCCAAAGAGAGTTTTTTTTCAAGGGAAGAGGCAAAATCAGAAAAAAGGGATTTTAGCTCAGGAATTTGCTCCTCTGCCACATGGAACATCCCTAAAGTGACATGGACAGGGGCATTCTTTTTTATGAGGGAGTCGTTTCCCGTGGCCTTTGAAAAATCCTTTTGAAGGGAGCGAATTTTTTCTGAGGCCTGAGCGTCAAGCAAAAGGGAGACGGCATAAGTTTCGCTTTGAGCAGGGCTAGAATCAGTCGTCATAGTCCCGGTCGTATTTTTCGCTCCAGTCCTTTTTGCTTTTCCAGCTTAAGTGTTTTTCTTGAAGCATGTCCGCGTCCTCCCTTCCCTGACCGACCCGCCAGTCGTCGTATTTTTGAGAGAGAGGAGCGGAATCCTTGTTTTTTTCCCGTAAATCTTCTTCGCCGTTTGCCATGGGAAGATTATATTATAATTTTCCGGTAAATTCAGCAATCGTTTTAAGGGCAGCCTCCTGCTTTTTCAGGGGATTGGTGAATTCCGCACAGGCTGCAACGGTTCCGCCTTTTTTTGTAATTTCGGCTGCCATGATTTCAAGGCATTTTTTTGAGTTTCCGCCGGCACTGGAAGCAAAAGCACAGCATTTTTTGCCGGAGAGATTTACTTTGTCGAAGAAAGTGTTGAGGGGAGCTGCGGGTTTTGCCGCCCAGACGGGTGCACCGATGATGATTTTGTCGTAGCCTTCCAGAGAAGGAAGTTCGCCTTTGAGTTCCGGTTTTACGCCTGAGATCACATTTTTTCCGCCGTGGAAGAATTTTAAAAGTCCTTTTTTGGGGTATTCTTTCAGCGTTTCAATGCGGTAGGTGTCCGCACCAAGATTTTCGGCAATTTTCTTTGCCACGAAATCAACATTTCCTTCAAGGGAATAATAAATGACGATTGTATTTGCCATAGTTTTCTCCTGTTCCAAGAATATTATATGATACAATTTGATTGTATGCAATATATCCCAGACGGAAAGCAATCACTTTTTTTCAGGAGGATTTCGTCAGTGGGAAGGGTGTAAATCTTTCGACGCACCTACGATTTTTTTGCCCTGCAAAAGCATCTCAATTTTGTCTAATATCAATTCATCTGCGGGCAACCATTTAACGGAATGCAGATTATCCGCCGTGAGCCAGACCGCGTTCTCATGCTCCAGAAGCTCAAGCTTTCCGCTCACCACCTCGCAGACAAAACACTGCATGAAAAGATGAAAGCTCGGATAGTCGTATTCAATCGTAGCGATTTTCTCCCCCACAGTGATTTCTGTCGCAAGTTCCTCACGGATTTCCCGCTGGAGTGCAGTTTGGGGCGTTTCACCAGATTCGATTTTTCCGCCGGGGAATTCCCAAAAACCACGCCAGTCACCGTACCCCCGCTGGGTGGCAAAAACGGAGCGAGTGCCTTGGGGTGAGGTGCGGAAGATGATGGCGGCTACTACGGGGAGGGATTTCATGATTCGATTACTTCCCACCAGCCATTTTTATCCGCTCCGATTACAAGCGTTCCGTGAATGGTTTTCATGCGGTTCACCTTACGAAGCCTGATACCGTCTGCCTGTTCCATGCGAATAACATACCGCTCCAGTTGTGCAGATATTTCTGAGATAAGATTGATTGCTTTTGCGCTGATGGTAAAGGGCGGTGTGTACATGGTGCCTTCTCCTTTAAACATCAATCACCTTGGGCGAATATCGTGACAGCACATCGTTCAAGCCATTTTCCCGTATCAAGCGGTTCAAATCTTCATTGCTAGAAATTACTCCCTCATACGGAATATTTGAAACTTCAGAACAGTTTTCAACGGTAACCATATAATATGTCCTTGCATTTCTGGCTTTCACAGGCAATAGTGCAGACAGCCGCTCGGCCGTCACTTCGTCTATTCTGCAACGTTTATAAACTTGTCTCAAAGTTCCGTGAATAAAATGCTTTCTGTCGTTTGAATAACCAATAAATTCAGAACATGAGTCTATAAATGGATGAAGCGGATAGCGTATAAACTTTTGAGATTCTTTATCATCAGCAGTTGCTCTAAAATAGAATATAAAACTTTTTTCGCCCTTTTCGCGTAAAGAACAAACTGTGTCAAAATAATCCTTCCTCATAAATCCAACAAGGATATGCTTTTTGCCGTCGTTAATCTGAATGATGGAATTGTCATTTTCGTTGTGATAGAGATAGTTTTTTGTCGGAGATTTTTGAATCAGGTTAAAAATCGGTGCATTATCAGTTTGCGTTCCAAGATAAAAATCCCATACTTTCTGAGCCTGCAATTTTATTACCTGAACAGACGGCAGTTCATTAAAAGGCGAATGTTGGGCTGTCCAATAGGGAACCTCGCCATAATTCTGATTTTCTGCACTTTCACTTTCCAAAGCAGGAATCAAAAAAGCGTTTGCAATTTCGCCAATCTGAAATGTATCTATAAAAGATTTTAAGGAAGCGTTATACACATACTGTTTTACAACATCTTGAATGCCCGGATTCCCAAAAAGCTTTCCGTCCGAAACAGATAGCAGATAATATTTTCCATCAAGAATGTACATTGCTGTATTGCCGGAATCTTCTTTTCGAAAAGTAACAATATCAGGAATCAAGTCGCCCTTATAAGAAACTTTCTGTCCGTCAATAATCCACTCAGGGATTTCTATGTAATCAGCAAGGCTGCCGCTGGAATTTTCCTTCATCGGAATCAGTTCGCATCTGGCAAGATTTTTCAACGGCTCCGACTTCATGTTTTCAAACATCTCGCCGCAGGCTGTTTCCCAAACAAGATTAAAGGCATTTGTTCCATAAAGGCTGAAAGATTCATCGCTTTGATTGGAAGACTGTTCCGAAACATAAGTATAAAGCGTTTTTAAAAGATTCTGCTTTCGAGTTACAAACTGATTTTTAATTTCCCTTTCAAGCCGATATTTTATGTAATCAACATCGCCAAAATCTTCAAGAGTTTCTTCCGTCAGTTCCGCTTCTGACAAACCAAACAAATCCAAAAGCCGCTCATTATTCAAATTCCGGGAACAGGTTGAAACAATTGCCGCATGAAGACAGCGAATAAAATCAAAATCATTCTGCGTGTTGTCATGGGTATAAAGGTCAAGGTAATATGGAGTATTGTTTTTTATGAAAGCAAAAGTTTCATTGATTGTCTTATCCCAAAGAATTTCCCCTTCTCCGTTAAGCTCGACAACCTCTTCCTGATTTGAATACAGTCCGTTTTCAAAATAGTCATGCAAAATATGAAGGGAAATGGCAAGGCGGTTGAACTGCTTGCTCTCTTCTTCACCATTATACAGATGAACAAGCTGCTCTTTCTGATTATATTTTTCAATCACCTTGATTACAGTCTTTAATTTTTCAAAAGGTTTTTCATCGTTGTCGATGTACTTCGGATAGCATAGCAAAACCAAATCATCCAAAAAAATAACGCCGACAAAAGCAAAAATATAGGAAAACTCTGACGAATCATCTGGAGTTTCGCCAATAACAATATCCTGGTCGGAAAGGTCGAAATACTCTGGCTTGTCGTTACGGACTGTTTTGAGAAGATTGTATTTTTTAAGAGTGCCGATATTTTTCCTGGTCTTTTCCTTGTCGCAGGAAAAGACTTTCTCCAATTGAGCAAAAGAATAATGACGGCCTTCACGAAAATAAAAGGGTTTCAAACACAATTCTCCATACCGTAAAAAAGAATTGTCGTATCAGTGATGCGACAATTAGAATAACTGTCCATCAGACGGAGCATCATCTTTCTTGATTGCGATATCATGTTCTTCAACAACATCTTCTTCGTTGAATTTAAACACTTTTAAGCCTTCCAACTCAAACTTTTTACAGACTTCGGAATAAATGAATTTCCTTTCATCAACATTAAAAAGTTGCTTTGCTTTCATTTTTGCTGCATCTTCAAAGAGATACATAAGCACTTTGCTTTCAAACAACTTTACAAAATCCATTCCTTTATCGAAAGCAGAATCCAAAACTATTTTAGAAAGGAAGAAAGGACCAAGAAGTTTATCTTCATTAATTCCAAGCGTAATCAACTTGTTGTTTATAGCCTTTCGAAGGTCATTCCAATTAACTTTCTTTGTTGCACTGATTGGGATTTCATAGCCTTTTACTTTATCTTCATTTTCATCAATTCCGATATATTCAAACTCCCATCTTCGCTTAAACGCCGTATCCATAGGGAAAACACCTTGGTCAGCACTGTTCATCGTTGCCCAAATATACATGTTGGAGGGGATTTTCAGCTCATCTTCATGAATGCCATTTTTAGCAAGATATTTTTTTATATCCTCACTCGCAGCCACAGGATATTCAGAATTGCCATTTTCATCACGGTCAAGAAGCTGGAACACATCACCGAATACTGCTGCCACATTTGCACGGTTTATTTCTTCAATGAGTAGAAGGAAATTTTGCGATGGATTCTGTTTTGCTGCCACATAAATCCGCATGAATGGGCCAGGGATGTATTCATATTTAATCTGATTTTCATCTGCGGAATCTTGAACAGGTTTGTATGTGCCTACGAATTGAGCATAACTGTAGTTTGGATGGAAGGTAACACGCTCAAAACAATCATCAGCGAAATTATTTTTTCTATCCAGTTCCAACGAATGACTTTTTCCAGTACCAGGGGCTCCGAAGATGATACGATTATGTGAATAAGGTAATCTTTCTGATTTTGGTTCATCCGTTTTTTTTCTGGCAAGTAAATCACTAAGTTCTTTTGCTTCTGTGGCCATTGAATTAGTAAGTGTCTGATTATTCATTTTCTTTTACCTCCAATGATAAAGCATCTCTTGTTAAGATATAATTTTTATTTTCATCTTGTTCAATTATTCCAAGTTGGTCTAATGTACCTGTCAAATACTGCCAATCATTTACATTTTGTACTATATGAATCTCTCCAATTTTATTATCTCTATAATCCTTTATTATATTTTCTAATTTATCGGTATAAGAATTTTCTATGCATGTCGTTAAAATATAAAACTCATTTTTATCAATTGTCTTATATTTTTTTAAGAATAATATTATTTCTTTATAAATATAATCTTCTGATTCTGTTAGAGCTAACAGTAAGCGCATACCAGCTTTATGATATAATGATTCGATTTTTTTTATAACCTCTTCATCAGTTTGTAAATCTTTGTTCATGTCTAATTTTAATATTTTTATAAACTCAGTACCTTGTTCCGTAAAAAAATCATCATTTATTTTGAATCCTTTTATACGAGAACCTGTTGAATTCTTAATACAATTCAACGGATTTATTACTTTTGCTTTCATAAGAAAAGGTATGTACATCCTAACTTCTGAAGGTTCACTAACCCCTTTTATAGCAATATGAGATTGTAAGTCTGGATATGATATGAAATCTTGCTCTTCCATTTCTGAAATTACATCATAAAAACTGATTATTGCATTTTTATATTTTTTAGTAAAAGAAAAGCCCATACATCCACAACCAATTAAATCCATAGACTACTCCTTAATTTGTTCCTTAATAGCTTCCGCTATTGCTTTTGCTAATAAAGGTGGTACAGCATTTCCAATTTGCTTATACTGACTACCTTTTGTTCCTAAAAACTCAAATTTATCAGGAAAAGATTGAAGTCTTGCATTCTCTCTTGCAGTAGGGATTCTGTTTTCAGAATAATGGAAGTAATTACGGTGTCCTGTATCAACTGTATTCGATGGCCTATTTGCAGACATTCTTTCAAAAGCTTTATTGTATTTTCTAATTTTCCAATATTCAGGTGGTAAATCTTTTATTTTTCCTCCATCTTTAATCATACTGATAATGTTTACTGTTTGTTCTGAATGAACTGTTATTTGATTATTTTTTAAACCATTGGAGCCTTCTCTTAGATATCTTTGATAATCATTAGATGGTTCTCTTGTATAATTCATAAACTCCATCATGCCATTTTCAATATTAATATCTGGCATATCAGAAAGAGCATCGGAACATGTCAAATGAACTGCATTCTCTTTTGGAAAATGGAATTCTTTTCCTTTTAATCCAACAAAAAAAACCCGTTGACGATTTTGAGGAACTCCATAATCAGCTGCATTTACAACTTTATCTCTTACTGTATATCCAAGAGCTTCAAACCTAGTATGAATGTCATCTCTAAATGCTCCACCACTTAATGTAAGTAAGCCCTTTACATTCTCAATAACAAAGAAATCTGGTTTTACTGTTTCAACAATTCGACAATATTCAGTATATAAATGATTTCTTGGATCATTTACATCTCTTCGTCCAACTGTACTGAATCCTTGACATGGCGGCCCCCCTATTATTCCGACTATATCTCCTTTCTCGTTGAACTCATCAAGAAATTCCTTTGTTAAATCGTGAATATCTTTACAGTAGGCAACTTGATTTTTATGATTATGATTAAATGTCTTTATGGCATCGTTCCACATATCTATTGCAAGCGCAACTTCGAAACCTGCCATCTCAAACCCATAACTGAGGCCTCCGCATCCGCAAAACAAATCTATTATCTTATTTTTCATTTTGTAATCTTCCTTAAAATTTCTAAAGCTATTGCTTTTGCTAAAAGTGGCGGCACAGCATTTCCAACTTGTCGATATTGATCAGAACGGCTTCCAATAAACTCAAATTGATCAGGAAATGATTGCAATCTTGCGGCTTCTCTAATTGTTGGCAATCTGTTATAAAGCGGATGAAAGTAATTACTGTGATTGTTTCCAGTATCAATTGTTACTGAAACTTCATTTTCATCCAATCGCTTGTAAGCTGAAGAATGCCGATTATTTCTTTGTGATGGCCATAAATGTTCTGGTACATTTTGCCAATTTCCCCCTTGTGGTACATAAGAGATTCTTTCCTGTACTTTTTCAGCTGGATATCTAATTTCATCATTTACAAGAAGACTATCCTCCCTTCTTAAATAACGAGTATAATCATTTTGTGGTGGTGTTGGTATTACCTTTCGTTCCGCAGTATTTTTTTCAAGATTATATAATTCTCCAATAGCATCCTTTACTGTGTAACGTTTATCAGATTTTTTTATATCATCAAAATTAAATTCTCCATCTTTTACTGCAACAAAGAAATTTCTTAAACGTTTTTGTGGAACACCATATTCCGAGGCATCCAAAATTCGATTTGTAATAAAATATCCTCGTTCATGGAAAATTTCTTCAATTCTTTGTTTTGCATACCCATTATCTCTGGTAACAATACCACGTACATTTTCAATAAGAACAGCTTTAGGTTGTGCTAAATCTACAAATTTAACAAACTCAAAAAATAATTTATTTCTAGGGTCAGAGGCTTCTTTTTGCCATCTATTTGCAGATGAAAATCCCTGACATGGTGGACCGCCTATAATTACATCAATTTTTTTCAAATCGCCAAATTCTTCGATAATTTTATCTCTATCCATTTTCAAAAGGTCACAACAAATTCCTTTTGCACCTTTAAAATTATGATTATAAGTTTCTATCGCTCGCTCATTGAAGTCAATTCCACCCACTATATTAAAACCAGCCTGTCTGAACCCCTCACTAAGTCCACCACATCCACAGAATAAATCTATACAATTCAGTTTTTCAGACATCTTACTTCACCAGCCAATCCATAACTTTAATCTTCCCTCTAGCACGCTTCAAGCATTTTTGAAGCAATCATTTTTTGATACTTATTTATCTTTGCGCAATCATCAAACAACTTTTGATTTGCACTTCTGTTGTTAGGAATATTTTCAAAATATGTTTCAAGAATCTGCTTTACATCGCTTCCATCCGTTTCTGACCAATCTACTGTATAGAAATCTTCCAAC
>CAMVJE010000045.1 GCA_947167745.1 uncultured Treponema sp. | reverse complement strand
CCCTTACCTTTGACCTCACACTCCATAGGCTGAGAGAATTTAATATCAGAATCTTTTAGATGCTCATAAACAGATTGGCTTACGCGAATCTCTCCAGGCCTGCAGGCAGTTTCCATTCGGCTGGCGACATTTACGGTGTTTCCCCATACATCATAAAGGAATTTTGTCTTTCCGATAACACCTGCCGTAACAGGACCGCAATTTAGACCAATTCTCATTTCAAATTTAATTTCAGCGTTTTTATTGTAATCCGCCAAATCCAAATACAGTCCCTTGGCAAATTCGACCATAATACGGGCATGATCAGGATTTGATGTCGGAATTCCACAAGCCGCCATGTAAGCGTCTCCGATTGTCTTGATTTTTTCAACACCCATCACCCTTGCCCTCTCGTCAAAACGAGTAAACAAATCATTGAGTGCCGAAACGATTTCAGTCGCCGTGTGATTGCTGGAAACCTTAGTAAAGCTGACAATATCCGAGAAAAGCAGGGTTACGTCAGGGAAAGCTTCAGCCACGGAATGAATATCGTATTTTAACTCGTCAGCAATTTTATCGGGAAGAATTGCCCTAAGCAACTGGTCAGACTTGTCTTTCTCGGCAGCAAGTTCTGAAGTTCTGGTCTGAACCATGCCTTCAAGACGGATGTTTTCCAGGCGAATTTTACGCTGCTTAAAATAGAAGAATGCTCCAATCACATTTATAAGGACAATTAGCGCAATAATCCAGAAAACAGGCATCTGATAAACATAAGGCTTCTGCACGAAAAGCATTGCTTCGGCTTCCTCTGAATACATTCCCTCGGCATTTATCGCCATAACCAGGAAAGTATGCTTTCCGGGACTGATGTTCGTATAAGAAACACTTCGTCCCTTGCTTGCCGGACTAAAGCTGTCCTCAAAGTTAGTCAGCTGATGCTGAAACTGAATTCGCTCAGGAGCGTCAAAACTAATTCCAGTAAATTCGATTTCGACTCGCTTTGTGCCAGGCTTAAGAATGAATTCTTTATATTTTCCGTAATTGTAGGTCTCATCGTCAATGGTGACTTTCTCAATATGAACCAAAGGCATTACAGGATTTTCCCGGACTTTAATCGGATCATAAACAGCAAAACCATCCACCATTGTGAACCAAAGCCGTCCGTGAGAATCACAGATGCTGAGTGCCGTTGAGGTTGTTCCGCCAGAATCAAGGCCATCATTTTTTGAGTAATATTGAAGGCTTTTAATTTTCTTTCCGCTATGGGCTGACTCCAAAAAATCATCCATGTTTGCAGATGCAATTTCACTGTTGCTGGTAATCCAGACTGTGTTTGAAGTATCCTGAATAATCTGAAACACTGAATCGGTTTTGATTCCGTTGTCAGAATTTATGTTTTCGTATGAGCTGGGAACAGTATGGGCCGAATCGAAGGGCTTGCAGTAGCTTACGCCGCTTCCCGTACATATCCAGTAGGCTTCTTCCTTGTCCTGATTGATTTTAAATATTATATTTCCAGCCAGACCGTCATCAGAAGTAATATGAGCAATGATGGTCTCATTTTTCATCAGATAAATTCCACCGCCATCCGTGCCAATCCAGATAACTTCGTTGGTATCCTTGTAGATGCACATTACATACTCGTTTTCGAGACCATCAATCTGCTTAAAAGTGCTTATTTTTCCATCCGCATGAATTATGCTCAAACCTGTTGTAGTTCCGACATAGAACTCACCAGGAGAAGTTTCCAGGGCAACCCTGACTTTGTTGCCTGCAAGACCGTCCTCACTGGTCCAGCTTTTTATTTCTCCAGACCTTGGGTTATATAAAAGCTGTCCCGGTTTTGTGTAACAACTGACAAGAAGCTCATCGTCAGAAGTCATTGCCACATGCCGGATTCGGATTCCCTTTGTAAATTCCGTGATTTCGTTGCTTATTGACCGCTCACCAACATAGCACCTTACACCGTTATCAGTTCCAATCCAAAAGCGTCCCACAGAATCTTCTACGATTGCGTTTACCGAAGTACCCAGCTTTGTCACATCAAATTTTCCGTGAGTAAGTTTTCCTATGCCGTTTCTGTCCGTTGCAAACCAAATGTTTCCTTCTCGGTCACGGATAATCTTATTGATTTTAGCGGAAACCAAATCCTTATTGCTTGAAGCCTCGAAAACTCCCTTGTGGAAAGAAAAAGCGCCATGCTCAGTTCCGAAGATTATCGTTCCGTCCTGAGCAACATACATAGACCAGGTAGAAGAATTATCCAGGGCGGTCCCGGTTTTAAGGGCTGTCAGGCTAGCGCTGTTCAGGCAAACCAAGCCATTTTCAGCCATTCCAATCCAGAATGTACCGCTTAAATCCTGAATGATTGAAGTAGCGAAATAACTTCCGAACTCCTTGTCAATTTGCGGAATAGTATGAAAAAGCCCGTCAGAAAAGAGAAAGAGACCGTTTTCGTTTGAAGTAATCAGCCAGACCCGACCAGCCGTATCGCAATACAAAGAAACGGCGATAATTCCCTTGGAGACCGTTCCAGCCTGAAACTGCGGCGTTATAAGATGTCCCCGCGGCGTAAGATAAACTACGCCCGCAGCCGTTCCAATCCAGATATTTCCAGCCTTATCCTCGCAAAGGGCACGGACTGAATTATTCGGAAGACCGTTCTTGTTAGTGTAGGCCTTGCTCGTGCCGTCAGGGAAAATTTTATGCACGCCCTCATCATTTGAGCCAATCCAAATGTTTCCTTTTGAGTCTTCGAGAATCGTGCGTACTGAAGAAAATTTGTAGTCATTAGCCCGGCTTCGTCTGATATTTGTAAAAGCAACGCCATCAAAACGAACCAAACCTTCATAAGTTCCAATGTTCAGATAGCCGTCTTTTGTCTGAACGATATCATTTGCCGTTGTGCCGGTAAGGCCGCCGAAAGAATTCCATGTCTGATAAACATAATTATCCAGAAAAGATTTCTGCGCAAAAAGAGCTGAACCAGCCAATAAAGCAAGTGAAAGGAAAAAACACTTTTTCATTCCTATATTATAAAGTGAAATAAAACAATTCACAATGAAAAAAAGGGGCAGAAAAATAAGTTTTTAAATTCTCATTAGGAATTATGACAAAGTTAAATTCTTCCGATAATCATAACATGACTACACGAAAAGCCGTTTTTTATACATTTGCATTTTTTCTCTTCGTTCTCATTGTTCCCCAGCTATGTGCCCAGAACGACTCCAATATGTCTCCCAGCGAAGCCGCAATAGCAAGAAAAAAATTCGTTGACTATTCAAAGCAATTCATTGGCAAACCCTATGTCTCAGGCGGAATCGGCCCCAATTCTTTTGACTGCTCAGGCCTTATTTTCACCGTTTCAAGGGAATCAATCGGAAAGCAGCTTCCCAGAACCACGAAAGCAATTTACAACTACTGCGAGAATGTTGACGCAAAAGAGCGGGAAGCGGGTGATTTGGTCTTCTTCAAAACAACGGCAAGCGGCGAAGTTTCCCATGTCGGAATTTACATCGGCAGCAGTCAGTTCATACACTCGGTAAGCGACGGCCCAAACACAGGCGTAATCGTTTCTTCACTAAGAGAAAACTACTGGAAATCACATTATTTCTGCACCAAACGCTTTCTACCGGCATCAAATTCTGACTTGCTGGCAGACGCAGACAAAAAATCAGGCTCAGCTTCAGCAGAAAAGACATCTTCATCAGGCTCTTCTGTCATCTCAACGCAGAAAATGGTACGCTCAAGTGGCGACTCTTTCCTAAAATCGCTGGTACTTGATGCCTCTATTTCCCTTGACTGGTCTTTTTTCACGCCGGAATATTTCAGATTGAACAGCCGTGGTTTCGATACCATGATTCACGCCAGATATGCAGGCACCAGCTTACAGCCTGGTCTGGGCAGCTACCTTCGCTATGATGCGGGAACCGGCAACTTCCAGCTTCCCATAGTGCTTTCTCTCACCGTAAATGAATTTTTCAGGGTTTTTGCAGGTCCCGTAATCTCAATCGGTCAGGCCAGCCAACCAGGAAACTCTGATGTAAAAATCGAAAATTCCTTCTTCCCTGGCATAATCGGAGTCTGCCTCAGCACTCCCAGCGTAAAAGTCGGAAAAACCTTGATTTCTCTCGTTCAGGACATTCACTACACAGTCTTCAATGACACCGACGGAAGTGCCCTTTCTTTCGGGAAAAGCATCACCACTGGTCTAGTCTTTGCAACTGGCTTTAGAGTAACCCTCCCGCTAAAAAATGTTTTATAATTATAGAATGAAGTTTTTTTGTGCAAACATTAACCGGCGGCCGCCCTTCCGCAGCTCGCTAACGCTCGGTCGCTTTGCGACTGGCTTTGCCACTGCTACACGGCGGAGCAGCCTTTTTTTCCTGTCATTTTTCTTTTTCTCCCTGGTTTTTCTTTCTTGTCGCCCGCAAATTGCAATCAAGGCAGGAGCAGATGACTCGGCCTCTATTTTCTTTTCCACTGGATTTTCTGAAGCCACGGCAAGAACCCTGCAAAACCTGACCGGGGCAAATCCAGATGCAGCTCTTTTCAGCAAGGATGACATTCTTCTTCTGCTTAAATCAGCTGGAGCCATAAATACTAGTGCTGTCCTGCCAAAGCCTAACGAAATCAGCGCAAGCGGAACCATAAGCCAAGTGGCTGACAATCCCCTTTCTAAAACCGGCCTTTTGTCAAAAAACGATAAATCACTTACGCTAACCATAGGGCCAAAGCAAATCTCAGCCTTTTACGAGCTTTTAAACGAAGATGCAAAGTCCTATCTCGACTTAATGATGATTCCCGCCCTAATTGGCGAAAAAATGGACTCAAAAGAATACGAAGATTTACTCTCGTCAATGTACGGTCCGACCTTTGCGCAAGAAATTGTTGGCGGAAAATTAACGATAATTCTCTCTTCTCCAGATGGCCGCCGGACGCTCAAAGAGACAATCACCCTCGGAGAACTGTTAACCGCCAGCGAGGAAAAATCCTGGTGCGTGAAATACTAAATAATGCCACAGCAACCGCCATCGTTTTTGCGCTTGCTTGGATTCGATTTTTTCGTAACGCAGAATGCTCCAACCACGGCAGTTAATAATCCCACAAAAACCGTAAGTCCCAGAAAATGCACTGGCGGGAATGTGGAAATAGCCAATGCACCAAAAGAAAGTGCCGTGGTCAAAAATGAGAGGAAAATCGCAAAAGTCGTAAGCTTCGCCGAAGCAGATTTCTGGCCAGCTTTTTCCCCTGCTTCTATCGCATAAATTATGTAGTCCAGCCCCAGTCCAAAAACCAGCACCATAGCCGTAATGGGGAAAAAACTCAGGTGAATCTTGCACAAAAGCAGGACAGCTGTAGTCACCAGCGTTACCAAAAGCGGAACAAAGGCAATTTTCAATACAAGGACAGGTCTGTAGCAAAAGCATAAAATTGCAATGACAATCACAAAAGCAAGGACCAGCATTTTGAGCATAGTTTTCGAAAGAATATCCAGCTGTGAAGAAATATCCTTAACCTTATTTACGAAGAAAATTCCCTCGTGAGAATCAGCATAGTCCCTAAAAAACTGCTCCTCTTCCGCTTTTGCATGTAATGGCATTACACAGGAATAAAAGGCGGAATCTATTTCACCTATCCAAAGATTTTCAATTCCCTCCCTAATTTGCCTTGGAAGACTGGAATCAGAAGGATGAAGAAAAATATTTTCTAACGAACGGTAGTTATTTTTATAATTCTCTGCCAGCTCTTTTGCTTCAAAGTCACTGTACCCCAATGCTTCAAATTGCTCCTTTACAAGTGGCAGTAATTTTTCCGCCGCTTTTTGGCTTTTTCTTTGCTTTTCTTCTGACGGGATAAATTGCCCTACCGAAAGATAGCCTCCAAGTTTTCCAGCCGAAACGGCCTCATCCAGGACATAAGCAAGCTCTTCATTTTTTTTCAGCAGCTTTTCTTCGCTTTCTGCCTTTAAGATAAAGTACCAGCCGCTTGCCCCAGTATTCAAAACTTTTGCCGAAAGAATCTCGTTACGGAGCATTTGCTTAGACATGGAATAAAGTTCCTGAATGTTGTTTTGAATTTTTAACGAACGGTAGTTAGTGCCTATCACTCCCAGTGCCAAAACAACAAGCAAAAGAGGAAGAGCACGGAAGAAGCCAGCCAGCCCCCGCACAAATCGCTTAGTCGAAACATTCTCTCGCACATTTGCAGCCAAAAAGTAGCCTTCGCCAGTGTCATTCAAGCTCGCAAGCCGATTTTTCCAATTCAGAATCGACAAATCTCTATTTTTTGGCATTTTCAGCAAGGGATAGAGGGCGACTACCGAAAGGTAGGCTGTTGCCAATCCAGTGAACAAAAAGGCGCTCACCTGTTTTAAAAGCGGGAAAGGCGCAAAGAACAAGGCCGCAAAACAAACTTCTGTAGAAGCAAATCCCAAAGTAATGCCCCGGAAAATATACTTACGAACGGTAGTTCCTGAATCACAGTCAGTATTTGCCTTCCAGTTGGCAAAATAGTGAATTGAATAATCAAGGCAGGTTCCAATCAGCGTTGTTCCGAAAACAAAGGTAAGGACATGAATTCCCCGGAAAAACAGAAGCACGGAAACGAAGCCAATTCCGCATGAAAAGGCAACCGCCAGAGCCGAGACAAATGCTGGAACAATCGAACGGAAAATATACAAAAAAACAATGACAATCAGAGTCAGCGAGACAGTTGAAATTATTGAAATTTGCATCTGTGCTGACGAAGAGCTTTCATAGCTGTGGAAGGGAACGCCAGAAAAAATAAAATCAAGCTCGCCTGAGTCACGCCCGTCATCATTCTGAGCTTGCCGTATAATTTCCGCCGTAACATCGTAAATATTCTTAACGGTATTTTTTTTACTTGCCAGGGCTGAACCTTTCTCTGAAACCCTACCCCGAATCAAGACATAGAATTGGCCGTCTTTTTCACAAAAAAGCACTTCATCCCTGAGAGACATATTCGTGCTTGAAAGAGAGCCGCCCTGCAAAAGATTGCGAAGATTTCTCTCACTGAGTAAAAAGGGATCTTCCACCAAGTTAGATAAATCTGAAATGCTGAATGTACCGAAGACGCTGGAAAGAGCATCATTTGCGATTTCTTTTTCTCCCCCGTTTTCAAGAAGTTTCTGGCTCTCGTCATCAATAAGGGAAAAACGATTTTTATGCAGCCAGCTGGTAATTTCTGCGACGGAAGAAGAATCCACATAAAGCGTGAGTGAATCAAAAAAATCAGGATTTACCCGACCCTCTTCATCAAGATAATTTGAATAGAGTTTTTCGGCGGCCAGCTTTGCTTTTTCAAAAGAATCAGCCTTCGCAAGAATCGTAACGGCACGCCCGGTCTTTGAAGCAAGGGCGGTGTCAGCCTTCTGAACCTCATGCAGGCTGGAAGACGGCGGAAGAATCTCAAAAAGACTCGTTCCGAATGATATTTTTGGGGAAATTACAAGAGAAATCAAAAATGCGCCGAGGATCAGGCCGTGAAAGCATAGCCAGATTGCAGGAAATGTTTTTTTACGCCTGAAAATCACGACCGCTCCTCCAGCATCAGACATTTATTTTTCACTGAATAAAGCTTTATCTTCAGGTGCGAGGCTTGCAGGATAAGAGTAATTTGAGAACTCATATTTTGTGAAATCCCCGCTAGGCTCATGCAAAACAACCGTATCGATTGCTGAACGGCCTGCCATCTCAATCTGAGAGATAAAACCTTTTACAGAAGAATCTTTGGGAACAAGATTTGCGTTCCAGTCGCTTGCATCCCCAATGAATTCAATGTCAAAATTCTTTGTGAGGGCATCAGCATTTCCGTCAAAAAGAGAAGTAATTAGTGAAGAAACTTGCTCAAAAGTTGCGTTTCCGCCACTTGCCATCACGGATTTTTTGCCCTGAGCCGAAGTCTGTACGATTCCGCTTTTTGTGATTGCCATTGAAGAAGCGATTGGCTTCTGTGTCTTCCACAAAATTCCGTCCTCAACAGCAATAACAAAAGTTCCAGATGACTTGATTTCTCTCTTGATTTTCTTAATCATCTTGGTTTGGTTAAAATTTCCCTTTGAAATCTTGTTTTTTGCGATGTTAGCACAGACCTCGTTTAATGCGGCCGGCGTGTCCTTAGACTGAGCCACAAGAGCAGAACCTGCGGCAAGGGCAAATGCAAGGGTAAGAGCTAAAATCTTCTTCATTTTAATCATTTGGGAATCCTCCGTTAGCCAATAATTTCTCTACTTTTTCCGTCCAGACCTTAGGCAGGACGAATTGTGTTTCTCCAGTTCTTGTATCGATGCACATCTGGGTGACCGAACCTTTTGTGGTGAGCTTGCCAGTCTTCGCATTGTAAAGCTCAAACTGAATTTTAATCATATTTTCGTATTCGGCAAGAGTCGCCTTTGCCCGGCAAGTGTCACCAAAGTGCAATGAGCGGACATATTTTATCCTGACATCAACCACAGGATAGCTGTAGCCTGAGTCTTCCATTGCGATGTAATTATAGCCGATTTTATCGAGAAGAGCGCATCTTGCCCTCTCAAAATAATTGATGTAATTTCCGTGCCAGACAATTTTCATTGAGTCCACTTCAAAGAAATCTACCTTGAATTCAACTTCTGTAGAAAGTTTCATAACAGCTCCTGTGTTTGCTCTCGCTCAATTATAGCGTAGAACGAAAAAATCTACTATCATCTTCTTATGAAAAACGAAACTCAAAAGCACAGCCAGAGAATAGAAATTCTTTTTGAAGACGAATACATCTGCGTAATAAACAAGCCTACAGGAATTCTGAGCGTCCCCAGCCAGTCAAAAGACAAGTCAGCCCTCACCGTCCTCGAAGAAATCATGCGACGGAACGGAACATATTCAGCAAAACACCGCCCCTTTGCAGTCCATCGCCTTGACCGGGACACAAGTGGCATTATGATGTTTGCCCTCAGCGAAATTGCCCAAAAGAAAATCATGGACAGCTGGCATAAGATGGTCAGCGAGCGCCTTTACCGTGCAGTAGCCGAAAATCCAAAGAATCCCAAAAAACTTCTTCCTCTCTCAGGTCTTATTGACGACGATTTAGCCTTTAACGCTAGAAACATCGGCTTCGTTCCCAAAAAAGACGGAAAAACTGATGAATTTGGAGAAAGCAAAAAGGAGCAGGCAAAAAAGCCAATCAAAACTGTTCCCGCACGCACCAATTTCACCACAATTCTTAGGGGAAAAACTCACACCCTTTTTGAGCTTTCTCTGGACACAGGCAAAAAGAACCAGATTCGCGCTCACCTCGCATCAAAAGGTTATCCGCTGGCAGGCGATAAAAATTTCCGGGCAAAGACCGACAATTTTGGACGCCTCTGTCTCCATGCCTGTACGCTGGAATTCACACATCCCTTTACCGGGCAAAAAATGCGTTTTGAAGTCCCAGAGCCAAAAGAATGGAAGCTTTATGTCGAAAAGGGCGATTTTAATGCACCAGGCTCAAAAAGGCAGGGAAGGTTCGGAAAATCAGACAATGCCTTTAAAAAACAAGAATCCTTCTCACTAGGCAAAAAACGCCTGAGTGCGAAGGATAAAGCTCATTTGGATTTTATCTCCCAAGGCAAGCTTCGTTAGTTCTTTGTCTCGAATTCTTCAAGCTGACCGGTCGCCAAAATTAAGTCATAGGGAGTCATGGCATAGTCACACTTGATTTTTCGGGAAGCCAGGGCATGAGCCAAAGAAGCGCTGATTGCGGCATCAAGAGTCTTTCGGTGCTGAGCCAAAAGGGCTGCAATCAAGCCACTAAGGACATCTCCGCTTCCGGCTTTTGCAAGACAAGGCTGGCCAAAAGGATTAACAAAAAGCTTGAATTTAAAGCCGTCAAAATGTGCGATAATCAAATTGGCACCCTTTAGGACAAGAGTTTTCTTTGGGAATTTTCGGCAAAATTTTTCGGCAAGTTCCATGCGGTTAAGCACACATTCTTCTACAGAATATTCACCCAAATCGCAGTTTTTTAGCATAGCCTGAAATTCTTTTGGATGTGGCGTAAGAACAACACCCTTTTCCTTTTTTTCGAGGAAGCTCTTTAAGCCCTGGGCATGACAGGCATCGGCATCAATAACGCATTTTATGTTTCCGTGCTCCAAAATATAATCAAAATAAATCTGGGCGGCTTCATCTTTTCGCCCCAAGCCCATTCCAAAAGCAATTACATTTGTTTTTTCTGGAATTTCAGAAGAAACCATAAGCTCTGGGAAAATATCAAGGCCTTTTTTAGAGCTGTTTTTGTGAACGAGAGTAACAAGCCCTGCACCAAATCGAAGGGCAGCAGAACCCGCAATAGCAGCTGCCCCCTGCTTTTCTCCGCTGACCACGGCAACATGCCCGAAAGAACCTTTATTCACATTGTAAACAGCTCTGTGAGGAAGGAACAAATCACTTTCTTCGAGCAACATGCCTTTTACGAGATTTGAATTCGTTGAATTTTCATAGAGACGACGATTTACACCAAGCTCGGCACATCTCACCTGACCAACGAAATCCTTTGCCATGTCACTGAAAAGGCAAGCCTTAAGGGCACCCATAGTAATCGTTAAATCTGCAACGAAAGCTCCCTCTGCAACAGTGCCGTCCTCATGCAAGCCGGTGGGAACATCACATGCAATCTTAAAGCACTCGCAGGCATTCATGTCGCCCAAAGTGCCCTTTGTTTTTTCGTCCAGTTCATCATGGAAACCGCTTCCAAAAACGCAGTCCACAATGATGTCTGCAAAACGAAGGTCGTAGAAAGACAAGTCTTCCCGCTTTACAAACCGAACGCCACATTTTTCGGCACGATCAGCCTGAAGCTTACAAAGCTGGCTTTTTGGCTCAAAAAACTGAATGATGCTGACATCATAATCAAAACGAAGCTTGCGAGAAAGAGTGTATCCGTCGGCACCGTTGTTTCCGCCACCGCAAAGAATGAGGATTTTCTGTGCCTTTCTCCGTTCAGTGCATGGAGGTGTTGGATTACGAATGGCCATTTCCAGAGACATGGCGGCATTTTCCATCATTATTTCTTCAGTAAGGCCATAAGAAGCACGGCAAGAAGCGTCTAGTTTTCGTGTATCAAGATAAATTTTCTGCATATCGTTTCTATTTTATCCTATTTTGACAATAAAGCTAGTTTAAATTTTTAGATTTTAAAGATATTTTTGGATAAAAAAAGCGTCCGCAAAAGACGCCCTTATGGTAGCCTGCGAGATGATTTCCAAT
>CAMVJE010000044.1 GCA_947167745.1 uncultured Treponema sp. | reverse complement strand
ACCGAGCCCACGAAATCAAATGCGCCGAAGCCGAAAAAATCCGCACTGATGTCGAGTGCCGTATCACAGGAACCGACATCGACCCGAGTGCCGTTCAGCGCTCAAGAACAAATGCCGAACACGCCTGCGTAATGGCTGGCCGCGCCCTTCAAATGATTGGAAGCGACGCGCGAATTGAGCGCCCGGATTTTGATATCGCAGACTTTAAAGACCTCAAGGCCCCTTACGAAAGCGGACTCATCATTTGTAATCCGCCTTACGGTGAACGCCTTGGCGAAGAAGAGCAGGCAAAAGAGCTTTACCGAAGCATGTCTTCCCTCTTCACAGACTTCCCTGGCTGGGAAATCGGCGTAATAACATCGAACAAGCATTTCCAGGAGTGCATCGCACACTACGCAAGCACCTTAAAAGACCTCAAGGCAGGAAACTTAGACACAACTTTCTACATGTACAACGGAAGCGAAAAAGAGAAAAAAGGCCGGGCTTCTGGCGGTGAAAGAGGCGAATGGAACAGAAAAACAGCCCGCAACAAGTTCAATTCTAACCGAGGCAGAAGATAATGGCAATCGTAGTTGAGCATGACAAGCGAAAGCACGAAATTCTTGAAAAATCGCTGGAGCTTTTTACCCGTGAAGGCTATGATGATGTTACTTTTCAGAAAATAGCCGATGCCTGCGGAATCACCCGCACAACTCTCTACATTTACTTCAAGAATAAGCGGGAAATTTTCACCTGGAGCATCAAACAGATGACAGGAGAGCTTGAAAGCCGCCTTATGGAAATTCTTGGTGACAAAAATCTCTCCGCTGAAGAATGCCTGCGACAGCTCATGTATTGGGTCATCGACACATGCAACGGGAACAGGCCTCTTTTCAATGTCCTTTTGATTTACCTGATTAATTTGCAAAAAACGGGAGCCAGTGCCGAAGAAAGGGTCAACCGACGCGTAATCCGAATCAAACACCTTCTCAGCATGATTATCATCGAAGGACAGAAACGGGGCGAATTCAAAAAATTGCCCGTCAAAACAGTAAATAACTTGCTCTACTCTCTCGTTGAATCTGCAATTTTTGAGATTGCCATTCTCAACAAAAAAGATGTCAGCGAAGTAAAATCTAGCATCGACCTTGTAATTCAAAGACTAGTTCAATAGAGCTCAACCGCCTCAAGTTGCGAAGAGCTCACTACATTGTGCATTTTCTCTTTCTTTTTCTAAAAAATTCCATTATCTTTATAGAAAAGATTCGTTGCGTTAATATAACTGCGTGGCGAAACAGGAGTAAATTATGACAAAAGAACAGGAAAAGACAGTTCTCGAAGCACTTGATATGTTCCGCCCGCAGCTTCAGGCCGACGGCGGCGATATGGAATTCGTTTCAATCGACGAGCAGAACCGCGTTCACCTGCGCCTTACCGGTGCCTGTGGCTCTTGCCCCATGGCACTCATGACCCTTAAAATGGGAGTTGAGCGTTACCTCAAAGACGCCTGCCCGGAAGTCAGCGAAGTCGTTCAGGAACAGTAAAACGAATCCCTTTCTTTCAGTTTCAAAACAAGACCTTCTCGACCGAGGCATAGATGAGCCTGACTTTGTTTTTGTGTCAGGGGACGCTTATGTTGATCACGCTTCTTTTGCCTCGGCACTTTTGGGGCGGCTTCTGGAGGCAAACGGATACAGCGTGGCTATTCTGCCCCAGCCTGACTGGAAGAATGTTGAAGAATTCCGCAAATTCGGCCGTCCTCGCCTGGGATTTCTGGTCAGCGCGGGGGCAATGGATTCCATGGTCTCCAATTACACCGCCAACAACAAGCCTCGGAGCGAAGATGTTTACGCTCACGGAGGAGTGGCTGGTCACAGACCAGACAGGGCCTTAATCACCTACATTTCAAAAATCCGCGAAGCCTACAAGGGAGTGAATATCCTCATCGGCGGAATTGAGGCCAGCCTTCGCCGGACAAGCCATTACGATTACTGGTCAAACACTGTGCGACGCTCAATTTTGCTTGATTCAAAAGCGGATTTGCTCATGTACGGCATGGGCGAGCACTCGATTTTGGAAATTGCGGCCAAACTCCGAGAGGGAATTCCTGCTAAGGCCATTCGAGGCGTGAGGGGAACGGTCTGGTATACGAGTAAACAGGATGAGTTGCCGAATTACCGGCGATGGGATGAAAAGATTGTCGGGTCAAGCCCGACAATGACAGATAGGCAAACGCAGGCAGTGACTGACGGACATGCACGGGTAAGGATTGTCGGGTCAAGCCCGACAATGACAGATGGGCAAACGCAGACAATGACAGATGAGCATGCACGGGTAAGGATTGTCGGGTCAAGCCCGACAATGACAGATGGGCAAACGCGGTCAGTGACTGACGGACAAAAGATGTCATTCCCGTGCTCGACACGGGAATCTCTTGCCATAATGCTGCCTTCTTACGCTGAAATCTCAAAAAACACGAGCGAATGCAAGAAGCTCTTTGCTGAAAGTTACCTCGTTCAGGAGCAGAATACTGACGCGATTAACGGCCATCGCCTGATTGAGCCGGTTGATGCCCGCTTTATTGTGCAGGAACCGGCAGCCCTCCCGCTTACGACAGAAGAATTTGACGCCATTTATGAGCTTCCCTTTACAAGGCGATGGCACCCAATGTACGACGCGCCAGCCGAAAACGGAAAGACAGGAATCCCGGCCCTTTCCGAAGTTCAGTTCAGTTTGGTGAGTTCTCGGGGCTGTTTTGGAGCCTGCTCTTTCTGCGCCATAACTTTTCATCAGGGAAGGCGCATTCAGGCACGGAGCCACGAAAGTCTCATAAAAGAAGCAAAAATAATCACCGAAAACCCGGATTTTAAGGGCTATATCCACGATGTGGGCGGCCCTACGGCGAATTTCCGCCACGATGCATGTCGCTTCCAGAAAGAGAGGGGAGCCTGCCCCAACAAGGACTGCATGGGAACAAACCCGTGCAAAAACGTGAATGTGGATCACACCGAATATGTGGAATTGCTGCGCAAACTCCGCGCCCTTCCCAAAGTCAAAAAAGTCTTTATCCGCTCAGGAATCCGATTCGACTACCTGATGATGGACAAGGACAAGACTTTCTTTAAGGAGCTGGTGGAGCATCATATTTCAGGTCAGCTTAAAGTTGCGCCGGAACATGTTTCAAACAAACTTCTCCGCCTCATGCGAAAGAGCAATCATGAGCTTTACGAAAAATTCGCCGCCGAGTACGCCGACTGGAACAAACGCCTGGGTAAAAAGCAATATCTCGTGCCCTATTACATCTGCTCTCATCCGGGGGCAGGCTTGGCAGAGGCCATTGAAGTCGCCCTTTATCTCAAAAAAACAGGATTCGTGCCAGACCAGGTGCAGGATTTTTACCCGACGCCGGGAAGCCTTTCCACATGCATGTACTGGACTGGCTTAAATCCGCGCAACCGCCTTGAAAACGGTGAATTTGAAGAAGTCTACGTAGCCCGTGGAGCACACGAACGCCGTTTACAGCGGGCACTTTTGCAATTCAACCGTCGCGAAAATGCCCCTCTGGTAAAAGAAGCCCTGGAAAAGGCCGGTCGAAAAGATTTAATAAAAGTCCTTCTTCGCTAAATTTCCCTTTGAATTTCTCTTTAAAAAATTTCTGTCCTCGTTTATAATGGCAGAGTAATTCACCACGGTGGAGCCAAGCTTTTATGAAAAGTCTTGAAGTAAAAACAGCCTACATAAACAACGACTTAAAAATACTCGACCGCAATACTGAGTTTTACCGTTATTTTGAAAAAGTCGGATTTCTCTACAATAATATCGCAGACATCGTTGTTCCCGAACAAAAAGAAAAATTTACCAAATTCATAAGAACCAGCAACTCACAGGCTGAATTCCGAGTCTTTAAGTTCAAAAAAATCAATGGCGAAATTCTGCACAATCTGGTCTCTGCCAAAGAAGACTTTTACAACAGCAAACCATGCCTTGTAGTGCGCATAATTGACCCAACTGTTGCCCTTCTTTTCATAAAAGATGCGATTTTTTACGAAAAAAGGATTTCCACGGCTCTTTCCCTTACAAACGAATATCTCTTCTTGTATGAGCAGAGCACGAATATCATAAAAATCGACAACTTCATTCAAAACAAAAAAACAACCGTCTACGAGCAGGACTTGAACTCTTGGTGCGAGGATGTCATTTCAAATTCTTTGATTGCCGAAAATGACATTCACCTCTTTAACGAAAAAATGTCCGAGCTAAAACAATGCAAGGATTCATTCTCACTAACGATTAACTGCTCATTACGCGCAGGTCACTCAGTTTTTGAGAGAATGTGTTTTAAGGCCGAACGCTTAGAAAACAACGGCTCTATTTACATGGTTGGTCGAATTCTTCCTGAAGTAATGATTGAACAGGCCGAAAAGTCAAATGAAATTCTTCAAGAGCTAAAACTTGATGCCCTAACCGGAGTCTACAACAAAAAAGCCATCACAAATTATGCCGAAAAGCGATTCGTTCCTGGCACAAAAGAAAATGCCGTCCTTGCAATCGTTGACCTTGACCACTTTAAGCCTGTAAACGACGCTTACGGTCACTTGGCAGGTGATAAAGTTCTCGAAAAGGCAGGCCTCATTCTCAAGGAACTTATCGGTGATAATGGTGTGGTCGGTCGCTATGGTGGAGACGAATTCCTTATTATTCTCGAAGACATGGACGAATCCAAATTCCGTAGCATTTTCCGCTCTATCAACAATGACATCCGAACTGGTTTTGAAGACATGTTCACAGACATAAAAATCACTGCTTCAATCGGCTCTGCCTTCTATCCAAAAGACGGTCCTTCTTTCGATGAACTTTTCAAAAAAGCTGACTTCTGTCTCTACCGCGCCAAAGACAAAGGCCGGGATCGCTATGTTTTCTTCCGTGACGATTTACACGGTGAACTTTACAAAAAGGCAAGCGAATCAAAAACTGAAGGAATCAAATATGATGTGCGCGAAGTAAAAGAACTCAAAAGCATGTCAGACTTCCTGCTCAATCTCGGTGCACAGTCAAAACCGGCAATTATCACCGTTCTCGAACACATGCTCAAAACATACAATCTTGATTCAATCAACATATATTACGGTGAAGCTATGGCAAGAATGCACGCTTTCGGCCAGCGCCCCGATAATCTCTCTGATGCGCGTTATGTCTATTCAGAAGAATTCACACGCGCGCTTGAAGGGAAATCTTTCGTAAAAGTTGATTTCACAACAGAACTCAAAGAATCTGCAAAAGATTTTGGGGAAATTCTCGACAATCGTGGCGTAAAATCATCGATTCAGTGTATTCTTGGCACCCCGGAGCGCATTCTCGGCCTCATCACTTTTGACCGTCTCAAGGAAGGAGCAATGTGGGCAGAATACGAAACGAACTGCTGTGTCATGGTTGGTGCAGCGCTCAATCTTCTCCCAGAGTCAAAGCTCCGCGTCCTCTTTATGTAAAATTTTAGGCTAATGCGTAATATTATGAAGCCATTTACCGCTTTTTACGCGCCAGAGACCACAAATCGTTTTAAGAACCTGCTCGCTTTCAAGGCAAAATAGAATCACCCAGGCAGGCATATGCCAGACAAAAGTCGCAATACACCCAAGTGGAATCGCAATCAGCCACATCCAGCCGTTATCAATAATCGAAGCAAAAATCGTGTCTCCGCCAGAACGGCAAACACCCACGATAATCAGCATATTAAAGGCACGGAAAGGATACATTCCCATAAGTACAAAGAGCATTGACTGAGTAATAGCGATAATATGCGGCTCAACATTAAAAATCAGGGGTAAGACTCGGGAAATCGGAAAAAGCAGCAGACCGATAATCAAACCCATCAGCGGGAAAAACCAGCAGAATCGGTTAGTATAAGCCCGCGCCCCATCTTCTTCTCCTGCACCAATTTTCTTTCCCAAAATGACCGAAGACGCACTTCCCATGCCGATAAAGAAAACCCAGGTCAACTGACTCACCGTATTCATAATGCTGAATGCGGCAAAAGAATCTGTGCCTGCATGCGCAAAAATCGAATTCTGAGTGGTAATTCCAAATCCCCAGAGAGTTTCCGAGATCAAAACCGGAAGGCCAACAAATGCAAGTTTTTTGATTAAATCACCATTGAAGCCAAGCAATTCCCGGATTTTTCCCATTGCTTCAAATTTTCTGGCTATTCCAACAGTCACAGTAATAATCATTTCTACAGCACGAGAAATTACAGTAGCCAAAGCTGCACCGAGAACACCCATGCGGGGAATTCCTAGAGGCGCACAACCGAAAATAAAAATCGCATTAAGGCTCACATTCATCACAAAGGAAATAGCCGTCGTGACCATAGGAAGAAGAACATGCTCCGTACTTCGGAAAGCCATCTGACATGAAAATGAGACAGCCAGCATAGGATAGCAAAGTGAAACAAGTCTGAGATAGCGAGCCCCCTCTTTTAGAACCGCCTTATCTTCTGTGTAAAATCGCAGGAGCTTTTCTGGAATTAAAGTGCCACCAGCTAGAAAGGCAATGGAAACGAAAAAGCAGACTAGAAGCATAAATCCAAATGTTTTTCTAATACCGGAAATATTTTGCGCTCCCCAAAACTGAGCTATAAAAATCGATGCCCCGGAAGATACACCGAAAACCACCATGTTAAGCATGAAGAAAATCTGGTTGCCAAGTCCGACTGCCGCAATAGGCACAGAACCCAATCGGCCAACCATAATCGTGTCCATCATGTTCACGAAGGTCTGGAGCAGATTCTGCAGAATTATGGGAATCGCAATAGAGAAAAGCGTTTTGTAAAAACCGTTCAACAAATGTTTGTTCATAAAAGCCCTACAGGATGTAGGGTAAGAGTAAAGAGAGAATTTTCGTTAGAAAATTCTCGTACGAATCCGAAAATCCACGGATGGATTTTCGGTTCGCTAATACCCCAAATCAATATATCAATGAAAAAACTAGATTGGGGTATAAAGTTTTATTCTGCGAAAATCTCTCTGTGGACTCTGTGCCCTCTGTGAGAAATTCTAGTTTCTGAACGAATGTATTGGTGCCGGAATGCGTCCGCCACGATTGATGAAATCCGCGCAGCTGAACTTGCTTACAGGCATGACAGGACAACCGCCCAAGAGGCCTCCGAACTCAATCCAGTCACCGGCTTTTTTGCCTGGAGCCGGAATCAAACGCACCGCCGTCGTTTTATTGTTCACCATACCGATTGCAAATTCGTCGGCCATAATGCCCGAAATCGTAGTTGCAGGAGTGTCGCCGGGAATTGCAATCATATCAAGGCCGACCGAGCATACTGTTGTCATGGCCTCAAGCTTTTCAAGGCAGATTGAGCCTTGCTTGACCGCGTTAATCATGCCCTCGTCTTCTGAAACAGGAATAAATGCGCCTGAAAGTCCGCCAACGCTTGTTGAAGCCATTACGCCGCCTTTTTTGACCATGTCGGTGAGCATAGCCAGAGCCGCAGTTGTTCCAGGACAACCAGCCCCTTCAAGACCAATTTCCTCAAGAATTCGGGCAACAGAGTCCCCCACAGCGGGAGTCGGAGCAAGTGAAAGGTCAAGGATACCAAAATCAACGCCAAGGCGGCTTGCGGCCTCAGCACCGACCAGCTGCCCCAAACGGGTGATTTTGAAGGCCATTTTTTTGATTCCTTCTGCAAGCTCATTGATTGGCTTTCCTTTATAGTCACGGGCAGCGGCCAAAATTACGCCAGGACCAGAAACGCCCACATTGATTACGCTGTCAGCCTCACCAGGGCCATGGAAAGCGCCTGCCATAAAAGGATTGTCTTCTGGTGCGTTGCAGAAAACGACGAGTTTTGAGCAGCCGTTTACCGCGCAGTCCTTGCTGGCCTCGCTGGTCTTTTTAATAGTCTCGCCCATGAGTTTTACGGCATCCATGTTGATTCCGCTTTTTGTGCTTCCTACATTTACGCTTGAGCAGACAAAATCTGTTGTTGCCAGCGCCTCCGGAATAGAGTCAATCAAAATGCGGTCAGCAGGGGTGATTCCTTTCTGAACCAGGGCCGAAAATCCACCTATAAAGTTGATTCCAAGTTCTTTCGCACATTTATCGAGGGTCTTGCAGTATTCTACATAAGATTTTGCTTCACTGGCACCGGCCACAAGAGCAATCGGAGTGACGGAAACGCGCTTGTTGATGATTGGAACGCCCAGTTCCTTTTCGATGTCCTGACCGACTTTAACGAGATTTCCAGCCTTTTTCATGACTTTATCGTAAATCTTCTGACAGGCTTTTTTTGAATCAGAATCCGCACAATCCAAAAGAGAAATTCCCATAGTGATACAGCGCACATCAAGTTTGTGGCGCAAAAACATATTTACAGTTTCCTGAATTTCAACCGGCGTAAAGAGCATAATTCCTCCAAAATCTTTAAATATCCTACTATAAAATGACTTAATGTTCAAATAAAGGTCGTTTTTAGACGATTTTTTCAGTTGACGGCAAGTAATTTTACCTTTAATATAGTAGTAGTTGATATTAATTTTACAGAGGTAAACTATGGCTTCAGATACACTTCCAGCAAAAAAAACATCGGGATTTGACTCTCTTCCTATCGCACTTCAAATGCTCATCGGAATTGCATTGCTTCTTTTTATCGCAGTTGTTGGAGTTGCAGTCTTCTTCGCAATCGATGTTCTTCTTTTGGACTTTGACCCAATCGGTAAGCTTTTCGCACTGATTTTTGGTTAAATTCCCTCAAGCCGGTCTATTTCAGACCGGTTTTTTATTTTAAAGGGGAAAGCCTTCCCCTCGTTCCCACTTCGTTGCTCACTACCCCTTCTCCTGGGGCTTTGCCCCAAGCCCCAAAAAATGCTATAGTCTTTCCATGGTTTTCTCAAATATTTTTGTTCAAATCTTTCTTGCTGGTACAGCATTTTCCTTCCTTTTAGACTTGATTCTCGAACGAATTGATTTTTCTTTCCGTAAAAAACATGGGCGCGAAATTCCCGAAATTCTTTCAGATCAAATAGACGCACAAACACTGGACAAAACTTGCAAATACGAAGATGCAAAATATAATCTCTGGATTCCAAGCATTATTCTTGAAGTTCTCCTCTCACTTTATCTCGTTTTATGCGGATTTTACCCAGCTCTTCTAAACAAAATCTGGAATGTAACAGATAATTCTTTTTTTGCAGCTATGCTCTTTTTAATCCTTGGTGGTATTCCAGGTGCACTTCTTTCAATTCCTTTTTCCCTTTATTCAGAATTTGGCATCGAAAAACATTTTGGGTTCAGCAATATGACTCCTGCCATGTGGATTGCGGACGGAATTAAAGGATTTATCATCAATTTTGTTATAATGACTCCCCTTTTGCTCGCAATGATCGGGCTTTTCAAATACGCTTCTGACTGGTGGTGGATTTTGCTAGGCTGTATATATTTTGCTTTCTCCCTAGGAATTTCAATCATCTACCCCATTTTTATTGCACCGATTTTTAATAAATTTACGCCCCTCGAAGACGGTGAATTAAAAACCCGCCTTGAAGAATTGCTCAAAAAATGTGGCTTTAAGGCCAGCGGTCTCTTCGTAATGGATGCATCCCGCCGTTCTGGTCACTCCAATGCCTACTTCACCGGCTTCGGAAAATCAAAACGAGTCGTTCTCTATGACACCCTCATCAACCAGCTCACTCCCGAAGAAATCGAAGCCGTTCTTGGTCATGAACTCGGCCACTACAAACATCACCATATCCTCAAAAAAATGCTCTTTATGATTCCTGCCGTATTCATAGTTTTGTTTATAATCAGCTTTTTCATAAAAATTCCAGCTTTATATACAAGTTTCGGCTTTTTTCTCGATGGAGATGTCCCATATCAGATGATGTTTATCGGAATCTTTTTGTTAAGTCTTGTATTCGGTGAATGGAGCAAACTGCTCAGTCCAATAATGAATTTCTTCAGTCGCCACGATGAATTCCAGGCGGATGCATTTGCAAAGAAAATTTGCGGAACAGGCGAACATTTGTGCACAGCACTGATTAAACTGAATAAAGAAAATTTAAGTGAAATCCAGGTTCCGAAAATCTACAGCATCTTCAATTATAATCATCCGCCTCTGCTTGAACGAATTGACGCGCTTAGAAAATAAGTAGAATTTAAAACAAAAAAGGCCAGGGAAACCATGCACAACCCTAATCTTCATAGTGCTGCTGCTTCCGCCCTGACACGGTTTTGAAGAAAGAATTTGCTGGCTCCTGACCAATGAAAACACTCTAGCACAAAAATGAATTGAAATCAACTAATCATTACTGGCTAGCGTACGCGATTTTCAAGGAATTTCATCTTGTCCTGACGGAAATTTGCATCGATATCTCGGTCAAAAAAATCAACATCTGTATCAGCTTCAAGTTCATAAATATTGATTTCAAAATTCTCAAGAGGACAATTCCTTTCGTAATCACTTGGAATTTTGTTAGCAAATCTATAGCACTTGTAAACAGGCTTTTCGTTCTCAAAATAAAGAATGACTCTGTAGTAAGCCACTGGAACAACGACTTTATTATTCACAATATGCTTTGCTTTAAGAAAATCTCTATCAAAAATCGGGCCAGAATATAAATAAACTTTGCCGACCTCTTTTGCCTTTTCTTCAAAGGAGGCTGTCGCCCGCTTCCAGAGACTTTCGTAGAGCTGTTTATTCATGAAAACAAGATTTGATGAATAATATGAAGATTCTTGAATCCTTACATCGTTTTTTGCATGAGTGCTTGGAAAGAGCTGTACGCATGGCGTTTTTTCGTTCTCAATATCCTTTGCTGAGAGTCTGAATCCCCGCACCCGAGAATCCGGCTTCCACTCTACAGGTACATTTGCTTCACCATGAAGCATCATCGGTGTAAGTTCATGCATTTCCCAAACCGGAATTCCAAAATTTTCAGCATAACCTACTGAATAAGCTGAATTTTCGATTACATAAGAATTCTTTACCGTCGAGACGGGTAATCCAACCTTTTGCGCATATAATGGAGTTAGCGCCAAAAATAATAAAATCAATCTTTTCACTTTCTACCTCTTATAAACGGGTGAATTCTATATATAATTATTGGATTTTTCTATTATAAAAATGTCGTTTTTGTGGAATTTTAAGAAATTTTGACAGGGATTTTTGAATGATTTTTTTGCCGAAATGACATAAAAAAAAGGAAAAATTCAGCAAAGAACTGCTTTAAAATAAAAAAACTCGCCCTTAACGAACGAGTCATTGAGACTGACACGATTCGAACGTGCGACCTCCACCTCCGCAGGGTGGCGCTC
>CAMVJE010000043.1 GCA_947167745.1 uncultured Treponema sp. | reverse complement strand
CTTGTAAATTTAAAATAATAGGGGAACTGCCCCATACTTTTGGGACAGCCCCTTGAACACAGCCTATAAGGCTCGATTCCCAAGCTGAGACTTAAGTCCCGGCTTTCACTGATGTTCAAGTCTATTGCAGGTTACCCCGTCGCAGCCCCTGAAGGGGCGTTCGTACTACTTACTACCCTTGAAAGGGTCTTCGTACTCTTTTGTCGTGAGCTTATCCATCGCTATATCGTGAGCTTCCTTCTCAGCAATATATTTCCTGATTGTAGCCTCGTTGAGTCCTACCGTGTATCTCTGATATTTGCCATTTACTTTCCTCCTTGGCATTACGCAATAGACTTGAACAACCTATTGTACACCTTCGAGGAAAGTTTTTTTTGCTATAAGCTTTTGCCCACCACCCGCATAGCAGGTGGTTTATTGTGAAAACATTCCGCTTCGCAATTCAAGCAGTGCGGGATATCTATGAAATATTAGTAAAATATATCATCTCCTCTATGTAATTCTAATCTAAAAGTACCGGATTTTTCATCAAACTCAAAACAAAAGAATGTTTTCAACCAACTACGATTTGTACTAAATACAGATGCATAGTCATATGTGACTTTTGTTTGAATTTTTCCGCCTTGAACAAGGCTTTCAGAACCACACCAGAACTCATACCCCTCACAAGAATAATGGTCGCCAACGCGGGTTACTTGTAAAGGGAGAACTAGTACTGCTCTTCCTGTATATCCATTGAATTTAAATCCATCAATGACATCCTTCATTTTTGTACATTCAAAAGATGCTGCAAAAGTGTTGTTATTGGAAATTTTACGTTTTCCTACTTCTTTCCCATTTAAAATAACAGGAACTTCATTTGGTAAAGACCATTCATAAACTTTTATATCTTTTACTTTGCCTTCGGGAATGTAAGCTTCATACCAAATTTCATTATAAAAAGAACTTGAATCTGAATATTCATTCTTTTTAAATTCAATGTCGCTTGCATCGAACTGAACTTCAACAACATAGTCATACTTAGATATATCCTTGTATTTATCTTTTAATTCAGAAAATTTTTTCTGTATATCTGGCGATTTTTCTAATTGTGATTCATAACCTTTCACCCATTTCTCTTTGCCAACAAGTTGTGGAAATTTCCATTCAAAACTTTTCCAGCCCTCTTTGTCAGGAAATTGCTCAGGATTGCTTCTTGTTAAACTAGCAGATGAAAATCGACCAGAGCTAAACTGAATTGACACCATTTCTGAAGGAAGCGGTGCTAATACTTTTATAGAACCACCCCCAAATAAATCTGAATACGAAGTTCCGATTGTCCATTTTATATCTGCCCATTTGCTAAAGGGCTCCTCATTACGATATAGCCAGACTTCCTGCGTAACTCCAGAAGATTTTCCAACCAAGGCCGCACCTGTTATACAGCTTGTTAATAAAAAGGCAGTTATGCTAACTACCAAACACAAAATTTTTTTCATACGATTTACCCCTTAAATTTTATTTCAAAATCTCGCTACACTAAAAAATCAAGATATTTCTTCTTGAATTCCTTATAATGTGCAGAAATTTTTTCACTATTACTGCCAGTCATTCGTTTTACGAAATCATCAATTTCCAAAACAAAAACCGACTTTTGATATTCAACCTTTAAAAAATATTTAGCTTCTTCAACTTTGACTTTAAGGTCAGTGCGAAATGAGGGAAAAACAAAATAGACTTCACCATATTGAACATGGCATAGATTTCTCCACAATTGGTATTCTTTTAAGAATCGCTTTTCATCGATATTTTTGGAACAGATTTTTTCTAATTCTGCTTTATAAATTCTATTGTATTTTTCTTGGTGACTAGTATCATTTTTTGCTTTACCAAACGAATCTTCTGTGTATTTCACTTCAAAAAAATAATTTTTTTTATCTGCACAAATGTAAAAATCAAAATTTGTCTTTCGATTTTCATCCATCTCGAAAGAATTTTCTTCAATATGCTCAAATTCCGCTTTTGAAACATTTCCAATTTTTTTTCCAAGAAAATCTTGATACAAATTTTCTTCGATTATTGGAGCAAAAAGATTTAGTGCAAATGCTTGTGAAGAATTAAGGTGGTGAAAATACCGATGAATCTGATTTTTTAATTTCAGTTCAGAAAATGTCGCGTGCAGTTTTTCTTTGAAATCTGTTTGTAAGAGATTTTCCTCGATTTCATCTTTTGGGAGAATATGCGAATAGTCTTGACTTCTGAAAGTTCCTTTAGCTTTGGTTTTCAAGATTGCTTTTTTGTAGTTTTCAAGGTGAGAGAATATTCGGAATTTTGAAAACATTGTAATTCCTTCGCCTAGTAAGAATATTATAAGCATTGCTTATATATTTAATTTTATATCTGCATTACTTAATAGTCAATAAGCAATATTTATATAAAAATTATTTATATCATTGTGAATTATAGAATTTATGGATAAGATACAGGCTTGCCTTGCGAGCAATATGAAACGATATCGAAAACAATTACATTTTTCTCAGGAAAAACTTGCAGAAGAAGCAAAAGCCTCTGCAAATTACATTGCTATGATTGAAAATGGCAGATATTTTCCATCACTTCCAATGCTTCGTCAGATTGCAGCGGCACTTAATGTTGATTCTTTGGATTTATTTGATAAGGGTGGCTTCGAGTTTCACAATTTAGAAAATTTACGATCGGAAGTAATAGAAAGCGTACTGCAATCTGTGAACGCTGTTTTTGATAAAGCAGAATAGTTATTTAAAATTTTGAAAAGATAAATCTTACCTTAGAAGCACCTTAATCAAATCTTTTCTTCCGGCCTTTTCCAGGGCTTCTTTTACCAGAGGCCAGTTTTCCCTTCGGTTAAATTGCAAAAGTGCCCGCTGTAAACGGCGTTCGTGTGCCCCACGGGCAACATAAACTTCTTCAAATTCTCCGTTTTCAAGACGGTTACGGGGATTGAGACCAGTCCAGTACATGCAGGTTGAAAGACTTCCCGGCGTGGGGTAAAAATCCTGCACCTGGTCGGGAACAAAGCCTGTTTTTTTGAGGTAAAGGGCGACTTCAATCGCTTCGGCAAGTCCTGCTCCCGGGTGTGAGCAGATGTAATAGGGCACGAGATATTGTTTTTTCCCCAAGCGCTTGTTCCAGTCGGCGTACTCGGCGGCGAATTTTTCGTAAAGCTCGTGATTGCTCTTCCGCATGAGGCGAAGGACTTTGTTGCTCACATGCTCAGGGGCGACTTTAAGCTGGCCTGAAATATGATGCTCCACCAGCTCCTTAAAGAAAGTCTTGTCCTTGTCCATCATCAGGTAGTCGAAGCGGATTCCTGAGCGGATAAAGACTTTTTTGACCTTCGGAAGAGAGCGCAGTTTCCGCAAAAGCTCCACATATTCCGTGTGATCCACATTCACATTCTTACAGGGATTTGTTCCCATGCAGTCCTTGTTGGGGCAGGCACCCCGTTCTTTCTGGAACTTACAGGCATCGTGCCTGAAATTCGCCGTGGGACCGCCCACATCGTGGATATAGCCCTTAAAATCCGGGTTTTCGGTGATTATTTTTGCTTCTTTTATGAGACTTTCGTGGCTTCGGGCCTGAATGCGCCTTCCCTGATGAAAGGTAATGGCACAGAATGAGCAGGCTCCAAAACAGCCCCTAGAGCTTACCAGACTGAACTGAACTTCGGAGAGGGCCGGTATTCCTGTCTTTCCGTTTTCAGCCGGAGCGTCGTACATGGGGTGCCACTTCCGTGTAAAAGGAAGCTCGTAAATTGAATCGAATTCTTCTGTCGTAAGCGGGAGGGAGGCCGGCTCCTGTACAATAAAGCGGGCATCAACCGGCTCAATCAGGCGATGGCCGTTAATCGCGTCAGTATTCTGCTCCTGAACGAGGTAACTTTCAGCAAAGAGCTTCTTGCATTCGCTCGTGTTTTTTGAGATTTCAGCGTAAGAAGGCAGCATTATGGCAAGATTTTTGTCATTCTGTGCTTGTCCTGGAATCTCCTTCTTCTGACTCGCAACCCCATTCCACAAACGATATTCTGGCAATTCATCCTGTTTACTCGTGTACCAGACCGTTCCCCTCACGCCTCGAATGGCCTTAGCAGGAATCCCTTCCCGCAATTTTGCCGCAATTTCCAGAATTGAGTGTTCGCCCATGCCGTACATGAGCAAATCTGCCTTTGAATCAAGCAAAATTGAACGGCGCACGGTGTTTGACCAGTAATCATAGTGGCTTGTCCGGCGCAGGCTGGCCTCAATTCCGCCGATAAGGACATTCACGCCCTTGTAAGCCTCACGGATTTTTGAAACATAAGTGATAAGCGCCCTGTCCGGCCTATGGCCCGCAACTCCGCCGTGAGCATAAACGTCTTCGCTTCGGGGTTTGTTGTTGGCAGTGTAATTTGAAACCATTGAGTCCATGGCGCCCGCACTCACCAAAAAACCGAGTTTTGGCCGCCCGAATTTGCGGAATTCTTCAACATTCTTCCAGTCAGGCTGGGGCAGAATAGCCACGCTGTATCCGTTTGCCTCCAGAAGCCGCCCCAAAAGAGCCGAAGCAAATGAAGCATGATCAACATAAGCGTCACCTGACACAAAAACAAAATCAGGTTCGTCTATGCCTCGGTCGAGAAGGTCTTGCTTTGAAACTGGAAGGAAGGGATTTTTCATACAAAATTAGAATAACCGAAATCAGCATTTTATGATATAATCATAAGTATGAAATACATGGATGAAGCTTTAAAAGAAGCATACGACGGTATCAAAAACAAAGACGGCGGCCCTTTCGGTTGCGTAATCGTTAAAGACGGCAAAATCGTCGGGCGGGGACACAACAGGGTTCTTCTCAAACACGACCCAACTTGCCACGGCGAAATGGAAGCAATCCGGGATACCTGTAAAAATCTCGGCACTCACGACCTGTCTGGCTGCGAACTCTACACCACTGCAGAACCATGTCCTATGTGTTTAGGAGGAATCCTCTGGGCAAATATACGGAAGGTTTTCTACGGATGCACTGTAGACGATACGGACAAAATCGGATTCCGTGACGACGAATTTTACAAATGCTTTGAAGGAAAAGGCGGGCTTTATTCGGCACAGGAATATGACCGTGCCGAATGTCTCAAGCTCTTCGACGACTATTCAAAAATGAATGCCGAACGATACTAGAAAAAACTAAATAGCGCTAAAAAAAGCTGATTTAGCACAAATGTACTAAATCAGCTTTTTTTTACTGTTCCTGAACAACCTCAGTTACTTCAGGGCAGGCATCTTTAAGATAGCGCTCAACGCCCATTTTGAGGGTCATAAGTGCCATCGGGCAAGAGCCACAAGCACCTGTGAGTCGCAAGTGAACACGGTTCTGCTCGTCGATTGAGACGAATTCCATGTCACCGCCGTCTGCCTGCAACTGCGGGCGGAACATATCAAGTGCTTCCAGAACGGTAGCTTCCTGTTCTTTTGTCATAAACAACTCCTATTATGCGTTTTTAATCTCGCTGTCATCAACAATAACTTTCTTCAGGTGCCAAATATCTCTTACGTAGTCTTCAATAGTTCTGTCAGATGAGAACTTGCCTGAATTTGCAATATTGATGAGAGCCTTTCTTGCCCAGCCTTTTTTATCGGCATAGGCTTTTGCGACTTCTTCCTGTGCCTTACAGTATTTGTCGAAATCAGCAAGTACATAATAAATATCTGGACGCTGTCCTTCAACACCATAAACCAAAGAATCGTGAATTTCTTTGAAAATCTGCCGTGTCGGATCATAAGTTCCATCAACAAGCTGCTCAACAACCTTTTCAAGGGCAGGATTGCGTTCAAGATACTGCTGAGGGTTGTAAGAATGTTCTTCTTCCATTTTGAGAATTTCCGGCGTTGTGAGACCAAAGACGAATCCGTTTTCTTTGCCAGCTTCCTCAAAAATCTCGATGTTAGCACCGTCGAGGGTTCCGATTGTAAGGGCTCCGTTTACCATAAACTTCATGTTTGATGTTCCCGAAGCTTCTTTTCCGGCTGTAGAAATCTGCTCAGAAACATCCGCTGCCGGGAAGATTTTTTCTGCAACAGAAACTCGATAGTTCTCAATGAAGACAACACGGAGCTTGCCACCAATACGGCGGTCATTGTTTACACGCTCCGCAACTGTATTGATAAGCTTGATAATTGCTTTTGCACGGCGATAACCAGAAGCCGATTTTGCACCAAAAATGAATGTGCGGTTTGGCGGATTATAGCTCGGATCTTCGATAATTCGGTTGTAAAGATACATGATGTGAAGAACATTGAGGAGCTGCCTCTTGTACTCATGGAGTCGTTTTACCTGAACATCAAAAATTGAATCGGGGTCAAGGAATTCATTCTGCTTGTGCTTGAGGTAATCGACAAGTGCTTCCTTATTGTGGCGTTTAATCTGCATGAGTTCATCAAGTGAAGCGGCATCATCAGCAAATTTCTCAAGTTCCTTGAGCTTGGTAAGGTCTTTTTCCCAACCATGGCCAATTCGCTTTGTAATGAATTCGGCAAGCTCCGGGTTAGCATTCAAAAGCCAGCGTCGCTGAGTGATACCGTTTGTCTTGTTGTTGAACTTTTTGGGGTAAAGGGCATACCAGTCTTTAAGCTCCTGATTTTTAAGAAGCTCCGTATGAAGGGCAGCAACGCCGTTTACGCTGTAGCCTGCGTGGATTGCCAGCCATGCCATGTAAACTTTTCCATCGTGAATGATAGACATGTGATTCTGCTTTGAGTAGTCAGTTGGATATTTTGCACGAAGCTCAATCATAAAGCGGCGGTTGATTTCTTCAACAATCTGATAGATTCGTGGGAGCAGTCCCTGGAAGATTGAAATGTCCCATTTTTCAAGGGCTTCAGCAAGAATAGTATGATTGGTGTAGGCAAAGGTCTTCTGAACGATTTCCCAGGCCGCATTCCAGCCAATGCCATATTCATCCAGCAAGATTCGCATAAGCTCAGGGATAGCCACAACCGGGTGAGTATCATTAAGCTGAATTGCGTGAAGTTCCGGGAATTTTGAGAAATCTGTGCCATAGTTGTTTACAAAGCGATGAACCAAATCCTGCAAAGAAGCAGAGCAGAAGAAATACTGCTGCTTGAGTCGGAGGACTTTTCCCTGAGGACCATTGTCATTTGGATAAAGAACTCTGGTTACATTTTCTGCACTATTCTGGCGGAAAACAGCCTCATTGTAGCGCATGTCATTGAAAAGCTGTAAATCGAAGCCATTAGGACTTGAAGCCTGCCAGAGACGGAGCGTGTTCACAGTGTTTGTGTCATAGCCAACAATTGCAATATCGTAAGGAGTAGCAGTAACTTCCTCGGCATTTTCGATATAGAAACGATCCTGACCGTCCGGGGTTTTTCCGTACTTAATTTCACCGCCGAATTTGACAGTTACAGCAAGGTCAGAGCGTTTGATTTCCCATGGATCGCGGTGTTTGAGCCAGTTATCAGGATATTCAACCTGATAGCCGTTCTCGATTCGCTGCTCAAACATGCCGTACTGATAGCGGATTCCGTATCCGTGGCCCGGATAATCCAGAGTAGCAAGAGAATCAAGGAAACATGCAGCAAGTCGACCAAGACCACCATTACCTAAACCAGCATCTGGCTCCTCGTCCTCAACAAGATTGTAATTGATGTTCATGTCTGCAAGAACTTTTTTGACCTCATCTTTGATTCCGAGGTTGATGAGGTTGTTGCTCAAAGCTCGTCCCATCAAAAATTCTGCTGAAAGATAGAAAAGCTGCTTTGTAGGCTTTTTTTCGTACTGATTTCGAGTAGCCATCCAGGCCGGCATAATCAATTCCTGAACAGAAGCAGAAACTGCATCAAACAAATCGTGGCTGTTAGCCTGAGAAATGTCTTTTCCGTACTGTCGGCGAAGACGAGCGGAAAGATTCTCTCTGAATTTCTCTGCATCAAATTTCATATAAAACTCCTTTTTCGGTCTGTCCCCGACCGTTTTATTTGCTTATTAAAACCAGAATGCTGTTTGCCATAACGACATAATGCTCCTGGGAATTTAAGTTTTCTTCGTTACCGCCAAGCAAAATGCTCGTTCGGCTTCCGATTGATGTGTCAATTGTTCGGAACCATCTTCGGCCGCTTGAAGGTTTGGGAATCGTGATTGTCACATCATGTACATCCATGTTCATGGCGACAAAAAAATCATTGTCATCGCGCGGAAGCCCCGTTGCCTTTCCTCCCAAACGGAAACCAAGATAACGGTTCATCTTCTTCCAGTCGGGAATAGTACCGTCATAGTTAAACCAGCTAATATCTGGCGGCTCATTGAAGAGGCTCGTTCTCGCCCCACCGAAAAATTCATGTCGGTGAAAAACAGGATGCTGATTTCTTAAGGCGATTAAATTCTGCACAAACTCTAAAAGCTGAGCATTGTTTTTTACATCATCCCAATTAAACCATGAAATTTCGTTATCCTGACAGTAAGCATTGTTATTTCCGCCCTGCGAGCGCCTTACTTCATCCCCAGCAACGAACATGGGAACACCCTGCGATATCATAAGCGTCGTAAAGAAATTACGGATTTTTTGGGCACGGATAGCCTCAATTTTGGGATTGACCGTCGGACCTTCAAAACCATGGTTATAACTCAAATTATTGTCGCTTCCATCACGATTCTCTTCGCCATTCTCTTCGTTGTGCTTGTGGTTGTAAGTGACCAAATCATTCATGGTAAAGCCGTCATGGGCCGTCACAAAATTGATTGAATTGACTGGTCCCCGCCCACTTAAAGCATAAAGGTCGTTGGAACCAGCGATTCGCGTGGCAGCTTCATTGGCAATATATTCATCACCACGGATAAAACGGCGGATACCGTCCCGGTAGTGGTCATTCCATTCGCACCAGCGACCTCCAGGGAAATTGCCAATCTGATATGCCCCGCCACAATCCCAAGGCTCGGCGATTATTTTTGTCTTTCGCAAAATTGAATCTTCTGAAATTCGCTTTGTTAGGGGAGCAATATCCGAAGGGCAGCCCTTTTCGTCTCGGGTAAGCTCGCTTGCCAAATCAAAACGAAAACCGTCCACATGCATCTCAAGAACCCAGTAATGCAGGCAATCGATGATAAAATCCTGAACAACAGGATGATTTGCATTCACGGCATTTCCGCATCCAGAATAGTTCATGTAATATTCTTTATGGTCAGGAACCAAGTGATAGAAAATTTTATTGTCGAAACCACGGAAATTAAGCGAAACACCGTTCTCATTGCCTTCAGCTGTGTGATTAAAAACTACATCCAAAAGAACTTCGATTCCGGCATTGTGCAAGGCCTTAACCATGTCCTTAAATTCCCGAACACAGGCTCCCGGCCTTCTGTCGCTGGAGTATGAGCATTTTGGTGCAAAAAAACCAATCGTGCTATAACCCCAGAAATTTTTCATTCGTACGCCGGTCCGGGGATTTATGTTAGAGTTTTCATATTCGTCAAATTCCATGACAGGCAGCAACTCAACTGCTGAAATACCCAAAGACTGAAGATAAGGAATTTTTTCGATTACGCCACGGTAAGTTCCTGGATGCTCCACTCCCGAAGTCGGAGAGGCAGTAAAGCCTTTTACATGCATTTCGTAAATGATTGATTTTTCCAGAGGAATTTCCAAAGGACGATCGTCTTCCCAATCGTAGGCCTCGTCATCAACAATGACGCATTTCGGCATTCGCTCCAAATTTTTGTCTTTTCCGGGATGCATATACTTAAAAACCGAGCCTTCGCTGTAAGCTTTTGCCCGTGGATCAAAAAGAGGCTGGCTTTTATCAAAACGATGGCCCCGGCTAGGCGTAAAAGGTCCGTCAACTCGATAGAGATACAAGTCTCCGGCTTTGAGCCCTTCTACAAAAACATGCCAAAGATCGCCGGTTTTGTTGGTTTCGGGATTTAACTCAACGGTATGATAGGGTGCCGCATCCTCTGGGGACGCATATAAATCGAGAAAAATTTTTTTTGCATTACGGCTGAATACCGTAAAATAGACACCCTCTGCCGTGACCGTAGTTCCGGCTCGGCCAACCTTTCCAGGTGAAACCCGAATAGAATCCATAGATTACAATTTTAACACAGCTGTGTAAAAATTTAAAGGTAAAATTCAGTAGAAAAAATTTGTGAACTAGCCGTGATTGCTTAAAAAGAAATTTTTCCCCTCAGAGTCAGACAAGTCAAATCATGGTAAGCACCGTACAAGCCATCTTTTCCATCCGGGCCTTCCAAAAAGATGTTTCCGACAATTGAGAGTTTTATAGAATCACTAAGACTATATTCAGCAGAAAGCTCCGTATTTGAAGAAAAATCCCTCAAATCAAGAAAAGCCAGGCCAGACAATGTAAGGGTTTCATTCAAGAGGTTTTTCTCAAGTGAAAGACTCAGTTGATGATTATAACTTTTCCTATCAAGATTTTCCGACTTGCCAAAAACTCCGTCAGCAATGTACTGCATGTTTATTGTCCAGCCATCGCTTAAAGACCAGTCCAAGCCAGCCAAGGCCAAAATCTGATTGTGGTCTTCAAAACTTTCAGAATCCTCTCCCCCAATCTGTCTGGCAACTTGATATTCAGCACTTGTCTGCATCTTCCTTTTCGGGAAAAAGGCCGACTCCAATCGGAAGACAAAATCCCCGACAGGAATAGCCGAATCCACACCGAACATGGCCATTCGCTCGTAGCTGCCGCTTACGCTAATACCCGAAGCCCCTTGCGTGTAAGAAATGAAAGGCATGTCGTCCCAGCCGTAAAATCCATAAAATGACAAATCAAAAGATGAAAAATACATGCCCAGCCTAGCAGCATATTCACTATTGGCAAATTTTTTTTCTGGAAGCTCAAAATCATCATAGCGTGATGGAGTTTCCAAAACAAAATTGTCAAAATTATCCGGGAAGTTAATTCGTCGCAAAGGATTATTTTTTGCAAGTGGCATCGTGCTGGGAGTAAAGAAAGGAATCCAGTATGCATCTGCCTGAACTTTTTCCCCGATGAAAGAAAGCCTGAGTGCATCAATACCCTGACGACTTTCTTTGTAAGTTGAGGCAATTATATTCGATTCATCCTGCGGACACAAAATATCGGTAATCTGAATGCCGTCTGCCTTGCCCCATGCAGAAATCTGCCGACCAGCACGCAAAGCCCAGAATCCACCGTTATAATCGTAGTACGCTTCTTTTAGTTTGAGGGAAAAATGCCCGTCATCACTGACAAAAGCCGAAATTCCATTAGATGACTGACTTCCAATGTCATCAGCTATCAGAATCGCCTCGACATTTACCATACTGTCATCAAAATAAGCCTTAAATGTATTCGCAAATGAAATAGAGCCTGCAAGGAAGCGAGCTTCATTATCATGGGTTCCCGGCATACCTAATCCAGCCTGAACAGTCAATTCCCCATTATAGCGAAAGTCCTGGGAAAATGCCTGAAAAAACAAAAAGAATGAAGTCACAAACAATAGTACTTTTTTCATTATAAATCTCCTACACAAATCGCATATATTTCAGTTTAATTCGCAAGTAAAAATCCTGCAAGAAATTTTACCAA
>CAMVJE010000042.1 GCA_947167745.1 uncultured Treponema sp. | reverse complement strand
ACGAATAAATTTTATATCCTTAGCTTTTCCTGTTTCTCATTGAATACACACATCCACAGTAATCCTGCCGCCATAAGCCATATTCTTCGGTGAGCTGGGTGCTGCGTAAAAATCCGCCTTTTTTCTTGAAATCTGAGGGTAAGAATTTTGTGTGCGGGGAAATATTCAAACTATCGTTAGTTTTTTGCCCGCTGTCAGACGAGAAACTCCCTTTTTGGCAATCGTCATTTTTTTGTGAAAAATTATCTGCTTTTTTCACCTGCTGAAATTTCATTTCTTCCAGTTCTCTTCCAATCACATTAATCTTTTCGCTGTCTTTGTGGGGGCTTATGCTCAGCGTTGTCGTGAACCAGTCAAAATTTTTTTTACAGGCATATTCCCAGGCGCGTTTCATTCGGAAAAGATAGCATCTTCGGCATCGTTCGCCTTTTTCGGGCTCTGTTTGAAGTTCTATTTCCTGACGGACATTAGTGGCTTCAAAATACTCTTCGGGATTGTATTCATCGACTACGAGTTTTACCTCGTTTTTAACGGCATCAGGAAATCGTTCCAGAAATTTTTTCAGTTCTTCGAGCCGGCGGAAATATTCTTCTTTTGGATGAATGTTCGGGTTATAATAATAAATCGTGATGTCAAAAATACTGGCAAGATATTCAATTACATAAGATGAACAAGGCCCACAGCAGGCATGGAGCAGCAGAGTCGGCTTTCTATAACTAACGGTAGTTTTTTGTTCCTCTTCAATTTCAGACAGTATTTTCTCTAGTTCTTTCTGATAGTTTTGTTTTATCATTTTAAATCCTTGCTTACTCGCATGGATGCGAGTGATAAGCAATTAATCCTGCTTTTTCATAATGAAATTGCCTTTAAGCATTTTTGTCTGCAATATGTTTACGAAAGCCATGGGGTCTGTCTTTTTAACTTCACGAATGAGTTTTTCTTCGGTGTCACTTGAAATTACGGTGTAGAGCATGTTCCTTTCCAGGCCGGTGTAGCAGCCTTCGCCTTTGAAAAGAGTCGCATCGTGGCCGGTTGTTTCTCGAATTGTTTTGACCAGCTCTTCGGGCTTGTCTGTGATAATCAGCAGAGTTGACTTCTGGTAGCGTTTGTAGAGGCTGTTTAAAATCTGTGTGCTTGCGAACTGAAAGATTATCGAATAAAGTGCTCTTGTCCAGCCAAACAAAAGGCCGAAAATCACCAGTACGATAACATTTCCTATGAAGATATGGTTCCAGATACTGCGGCCGGTTTTTTCTGAGACATAAATTGAGATAAAATCCGTGCCGCCACTGGTTGCTCCGGCTAGAAGGCAAAGACTGATTGCCGTTCCGTTGATTATTCCGCCGAAAACCGTGCAGAGAAGGACATCATTCGTAAAGTTAAAACCGGGAAGCAAGTCCGTAAAAAAGCCCGAGGCGACAATAGCCCAGATAGAAAGCAGGGTGAATCTTTTCCCTACATATTTAAAGCAGATTGCTGCCGGAACGATATTTAGTCCCCAGTAGAAAACTGCGAAAGGAATATTAATTCCGAAGAATTTTGAAAAAATATCCTGAAGAAGAATTGTGATTCCTGTAAATCCGCCTGGTAAGAGACCTGCCTTGTGAACGAAGGTATTGATTCCTGTTGCAAGCAAAAATGAGCCCATAGTCACGAGCAAAAATCTGAAAAATATCTTCATAAACTACCGCTGATATAACTGTTTATTGCTCTATCAATGCCGTCAAAGCCTTGTAAAAATCCGGGTATTCTTTTTTTACAAGCAGGACTTTTCCTTCGGCATCAATGAAACAGTGTTCAGAGCTTCCCTCGCAGATTTTTTTTCCTGAAGAGTCTTTCATTGTGTATTTTAGCTTGAGCCTGATTCCTGAAAAATCCTCGATTGATACGGAAATGGAAACCGTATCATTGAAGGTCGTGCTGTGCCTGTAGCGGCAGCTTACGGCCGTGACCGGGCAAATTATTCCTTCTTCTTCGAGTTTGGCGTAATCCCATCCGATTTGCTTAAGGAAGTCGATTCTTGCTTCTTCCATCCAGCGAATGTAGTTTGAATGGTGAGTTACGCCCATTCTGTCAGTTTCGTAATAATTTACAAAGTGCGTGTATTCTTTGAGTTCCATATAATTCCCCTTGGGGGCATTATACCTTAAATTGGTCGATTTGTGTGCCAATTTGTTCGATGGAATCCTTCATTTTTCCAGCAATTTCTGAAAGTGAGGCTCCAGTTTCGTTGATTTTCTTTGCACCGACGGCCATCTCTTCCATGCTGCTCTTCATTACCATAGTAGCGTTCTGGAGGTTTCGCACTTCGTCGAGAATCTGCTTGTTTCCGATAGACATTTCTTCGGATGCTGTCCTGACTTCAATTGTGCTGTCGTTCATTGACTGCAAAGAATCTGTGATTTGTTTTGAGCCTTCCTGCTGTTCTTCCATTGCGCTCTTAATCTGGCGGACAAGCTGGTCAGTTTCATGGATTTTTTCGGCAACTGTATTGAATGCTTCGCTTGATTCCTGTGAAGCCTGAACGACGGAATTGATTGACTCCTTGATGCTTGAAAGCTGGTCGCCGATTGTCTTTGACTGAATTGTAGAAGTTTCTGAAAGTTTACGGATTTCATCTGCAACTACAGCGAAGCCTTTTCCTGCGTCTCCTGCATGTGCAGCCTCGATTGCCGCATTCATTGCAAGAAGGTTTGTCTGGCTTGCGATTGCTGCGATTGCCGCATTTGCTTCCTGAAGCATCTGTGACTGCTGCTCAATTTCGTGAATCCGCTCGTTTACATGAACCTGCTTTTCGGCACCGCTCTTGGCATTTTCTGTGAGCGAGTCAAAAGAAGCTGCCATTTTATCTACAGAATGATTTACTGAGGCGATGTTTCCAATCATTTCTTCGACTGCTGATGAAGCGTTGCTTACGCCCTGAGACTGGTTTGCAATCATTCGTTCAAGAGATTCGATGTTTGAGGCAATTTCGTTGACCGCACCTGCTGTCTGGGCGACGCTTTCTCCCTGATTGCTGATTTGCGTGTGTACGCTTGAAATATTTGCGATAATCTGCGTGATTGATGCGCTTGTGTCCTGCATACTTACATCAAGGTCCTCGCCAGCTGCCGCAAGAACTTCTTTTGAATATTTGACATCAGAGACGATGGTCTGAAGTTTCTCGGTGAATTTGTTGAAGCCTTTGACTACGCCGCCTATTTCGTTGTTTACATTTGCGGCTGCTCCTGTGATTCGCTGGGTAAGGTCAGCTTTTCCAGAAGCAATTTCTTCGATAGAAGATTTGACTTTAAGAAGAGGCTTGAGGGAATGGAAAATTCCGACACCAATTCCGATTAAGAGGGCTAAGGCAAGGATAATTCCCGCAAAAATCAGAGTGATTGAAATCTCTTTTGCCGTAGCGTAAACCTGGCTCTCATCAATAAGGAAGGCAAAGCCCCAGTCTGCATTTTCAACTGGTTTATATGTGACATATTTATGGCCGAGTTTGCCTGCACTTATCCAGATACTGCCGCTTTGCTTTTGTGCAAGGGCCTGCGTGATTGGCAGCATAGCTTCTGTAATGGCTTTTGTGCTTTCTTCATCAACTTCTGGGGCCGATGTTGCAATTATTTCACCTTCGCTGTTAAAAAGAATGGCGTAACCGGTTTTTCCGATTCGGATGGTTTTGATAAATTCAGTAAGTTTGTCTACGCCTACGACAGCACTGTAAAAGCCAACTGTCTTTCCGCCGACCTTTGCAGCCTGAGAAACATGGATGATTGTGGTTCCTGTTGATTTTGATGTTACCGGGTCATCGATGTTTGTGTCGTGACCTTGTTCCATGATGGCTTTGAAGTAAATTCTGTCTTTTACATTAGTGACTTTGTTCTGGTCATTGTAGAAGTCACCTTTTGCATCAATATAGCCGATTCGGTCGAAGTCCGGCGTGCGGGATTTTGCGTGTTCTATGAGCCATTCCTGAATTTGGCGAGGATCCGCTGTTTGTGTGATGTCAGCTTCGGTGTACATTCTCATTTGCTTGATGTATTCACTCAAGCGGATAGAAACTACATTAGAATAAGCATCAGTGATTTTGAGACAGTTTTCTTCGTAAGATGAAGCTACAGATTCTTTCGTACGTGCATTGACGATATAAATTTGAAGGGATGTTAAAACCGCAACGATTACGACTGTAATTCCAACAATGTAATAGACCAGTTTGCCCTGTTTTTTGGGCTTTGAATTGTTTGTGCTCTTATCCATAAAGAGTATTTTAACATTAAATTGAAAGGAAAACAAATTTTTTAAATTCTCAACAAAAAAATTTTGTGCTATAATGTTCTGAAGGAAGTAATTAAAATGGGCAACGGCTTGGTGAACGATGACTACATAAAATGGGATCCAAAATACAAAATCGGAATTCCAGCTATAGATGAGCAGCATGAAACGCTTGTAAGGCTTTGCAATGAATTTTACCAGAGTCTTTTAAAAAATAATAATGCAGAAAACTATCGTATGTTAGTTAAATGGGCCTTAGAGCGTTGCCTGAATTATGCGGAAACACATTTTCAGGATGAAGAAAAACTGATGCTTGCATCAAATTTTGACGGCTATAAAAAGCATAAGAAAATTCACGATGCCTTTACGGAGAAATGTAAGGACATTTATGCCGATATTGACAGGCTCCCGGCCTCTGAGGCGATAAAATTTGCCCATTTCTTGTATGACTGGATTCACACTCACATTGCTTATGAAGACAGACTCTATCTTCCTGCTTTGGTGGAATTTTTAAAGAAAAAGGCAAATAAGTAAAAGAAAATCTAACTAACGAAAGTTAATATTTCCCTTGTGCAAGCCATGAAACCTGCACAAGGGAATTTTTTTATTCTCCGACAGCTTCTCTTTCCATATCAGCTTTGAGACGAGCTTCCATTTCAGCAACTTCGTCTGCATTTTCAGCTGGCTTGCCATTGATAAGGCCGTTTTTGTCCTCATCAGGATGTGAGCCGTAAGGTGCGTTTGAAAGAAGCAGCTTGAGTCGGTTGAGCTGATTGACTTCACTTGTTCCCGGATCGTAGTCAATTGCGGAGATGTTTGCCTCTGGGTAGCGTCTTCGCAATTCCTTGATTACGCCACGGCCACAAATGTGGTTTGGCATACATGCGAAAGGCTGAACGCAGGCAAAACTTCGAACACCATTATGAATCAAGTCTACGATTTCACCGGTAAGGAACCAGCCTTCGCCTGTAACATTGCCCAGAGAAATAATGTCCTTTGCGTAGTCCATCTTTTCGTAGATTGATGTCGGCGGCTCGAATCTTCGGCTCTTTTTGAGAGTTTTGGTGACATAGCCACGGAATTTTTCTGTGAGCCAGATAAGAATTCGGGCGATTCTCTCTCCGCTCTTAGGAACGGCAAGATTCTTGTGCTTGAAGATATTGTCCGAGAAGTTGTAGAGCAGGAAGTCGATGAATCCAGGCTGAACACACTCCGCTCCTTCTTTTTCGATTGTATCAACAAGGTTGTTGTTTGCAGTCGGATGAAGCTTAACTAGAATTTCGCCGACGATTGCAACTCTTGGCTTTTTAATCGGGAGAAGAGGCAAATTGTCGAAGTCACGGACGACTCCGCGTACTATTTTATGATAGCGGTGCAGTGTCATTTTGCCGCTACCCAGCGTATCGCCGATGATTTTGTTCCATTTTTCGTAAAGGGCGTTTGCGCTTCCTGGCTCGGCTTCGTACGGGCGGGTTCGGTAAAGAACTTGAATCAAAAGGTCTCCAAGAATGAAGGCCATGACGATTCCCTTACCGAGAGAGAATGTGAGCTTAAAGCCCGGATTGTTTTCCAGTCCCTGTGCAGAAAGTGAAATGACCGGAATGTGACCCCAGCCTGCATCATTCAGGGCACGGCGGATAAAGCCGATATAGTTTGTCATTCGGCAGCCACCGCCAGTCTGAATGATTGCAAGGCTTACATGATTGATGTCATATTCTCCTGATTCGAGGGCAGACAAAAGCTGACCCGTTACGAGAATTGCCGGATAACAAGCGTCATTGTTTACATATTTGAGACCGACATCAACGGCCTTTTTATCAACTTCTGGAAGGAAGACGATTCGGTAGCCTTCGCTCTCGAAAACACGCTGATGAAGCCGCATGTGAATCGGAGACATCTGTGGAGCAAGAATCGTGTGGGTGTATTTCATTTCCTTTTCAAAAGGCATTCGGTGGTATGCAGATGACCGGGTTTCCAGCTTGCGGCGGTTTCGCTGTCTTTCCTTGACTGCCGCAATCAGGGAGCGGATTCGGATTCGTACCGCACCCAAATTTGAGCCTTCATCAATTTTAATCAGCGTGTACATTCTTCCTTTGGCTTTGAGGATTTCATCAACCTGATCTGAAGAAATTGCATCAAGACCACAGCCAAAGCTGGTGAGCTGTACGATTTCCAGGTTAGGCATTCCGGCGACAAAACTTCCTGCCCGATAAAGACGGCTGTGATAAGTCCACTGGTCTACGATTCGCAGCGGTCGCTCGACTTTTCCAAGATGAGCTACACTTTCTTCCGTAAAGACCGCAAGGCCAAGACCGTTTATCATTTCCGGAATACCGTGATTGATTTCCGGGTCGAGGTGATAAGGGCGGCCGCAAAGAACGATACCGTTTCCGCCTCGCAAGATAAGTTCTTCAAGTGCTTCTTCGCCTGCCTGCTGGACTTCCTTGCGGAATTTTTCCTGTTCTTTCCAGCCTGCGTCAACAGCATGATTGATTTTTTCTTTGGTGAGTGAAGGGAAGTGAGGTGAAAGTTCTTCAAAAAGTCGTTCTGCAAGCCTTTCCTTGTTTTCGATTGGGAGGAAAGGATTCATAAAGAGAACGCTCTTGTCCTGGCGCAGGGCATCAACATTGTTTTTGAGGACTTCAGAATAGCTTGTTACGATAGGACAGTTGTAGTGGTTGTCAGAGCCTGTGTCTTCAATCTGCTCGTAGGGAGCACAAGGAAGGAAGATGAATTTGCATCCGACTTTGAGGAGATGCATGATATGTCCGTGAGAAATCTTTGCCGGATAACAGACTGACTCAGATGGAATTGTTTCAAGACCTGATTCATAAACTGCACGAGATGAACGTGGTGAAAGTCGGACACGGAAGCCCAAATCGGTGAAGAATGTAAACCACATCGGATAATTCTCATACATGTTGAGTACGCGGGGAATTCCGACTTCTCCTAAAGGTGCTTCTGAAAGCGGCAAAGGCTTGTATCCGAAGAGGCGGTCATACTTCCATTTGAAGAGGTTTGGCAATCCTTTGTTTTCGTCTGTGGCACCGCTTGCCTTTGCGTTTCCTGCATCGATAACGGCTCCGGCTCGCTCGGCACCACGCTCACAGCGGTTTCCTGTTACGAATGTGCTTGTTCCGCGTGAACCGCCGGCATGGAATGTATTGATTGTAAGAAGACAGTTGTTCTGACATCCACCACATCGGCGAAGCTCAAGGTCAACTTTGAAATTCTCAAGTTCGTCTGCCTTTGCGATATTTGAATGAATGATTGGTGGAACGAATCCGATTTCTTCACCGGGTTTTGGAGCTGTTAAATCCCGCCACTGGTCATAAGCGATAAGGGCGGCACCGTAAGCACCCATGAGACCTGCAACATCCGGGCGGTAAACCTGAACGCCTGCAATTTTCTCAAAGGCACGGAGAACTGCATTGTTGTTGAAAGTTCCGCCCTGAACGACGATTTTTGTACCGATTTCCTGGGCATTTCGCAGTTTGATTACCTTGAACAAGGCATTTTTGATTACTGAATAAGAAAGACCTGCTGAAATATCAGCGATTGTAGCTCCTTCTTTTTGAGCCTGCTTAACACGACTGTTCATAAAGACCGTACATCGGCTACCAAGATCAACAGGTTTTGGTGCCAGCAGGGCTTTCTGGCTGAATTCCTGCACGGAAAGACCCATTGAGCGGGCAAAGTTGTCGAGGAATGAACCACAACCAGAAGAACAGGCTTCGTTGAGCTGAATTGAAACGATTGCGCCGTCCTTCATGCGCAGACATTTCATGTCCTGACCGCCAATATCCAGCAAAAACTCAACGCCGGGAACAAAGAAATCTGCCGCACGATAGTGGGTGATTGTCTCAACTTCGCCAGCGTCGACTCCAAGCGCAGCCTGGAAAAGAGCCTCACCGTAACCAGTTGAGACTGAGCGGGCGATATAAGCGTGTTCAGGAAGAATTTTGTACAAATCTTTAAGGACACGAACGGCCAAATCAACTGGATTTCCGGCGTTTACATCGTAGAATCTCCAGAGAATGCGGCCCTTCTGGTCAATCAATACAGCCTTCGTTGTTGTTGAACCTGCGTCCAGACCAAGGAAAACCGGGCCGGAAGCTTCTGCAAGTGGGGCTGTTTCTGTTTTGTCTTTTGCGTGACGCTCCGTAAATTCATCAAGCTCAGCCTGATTTTTGAAAAGAGGCTCCAGTCGCTGAACTTCGTTTAATTCAGCACCGACAAGATTTTTGAGGCTCTCACGGAAGCTGGCGATAGTTGGATAAACTTTGACTTCCCGTGTAAGGCCGTGTGATTTTTCGGCACTGAGGGCAGAACCTGCCGCAACGAAAAGCTGGCTGTTTTCCGGAACAATGATTGCATCGCCTTCAAGATGAAGGGTTTCGATAAAACGCTGGCGGAGCTGGTCAAGGAAGTGAAGCGGACCGCCCAGGAAAGCTACATTTCCACGGATTGGCTTACCACAGGCAAGGCCGCCGATGGTCTGAGAAACAACAGCCTGGAAAATTGAAGCTGCAATATCTTCACGGCGTGCTCCTTCGTTAATAAGCGGCTGAACATCAGTTTTTGCAAAAACACCGCAGCGGGCTGCAATCGGGTAAATTGTTGTTGCTCCACGGGCAAGCTCATTGAGGCCGGAAGCGTCAGTTTCGAGGAGGGCAGCCATCTGATCGATGAAGGCTCCCGTTCCACCTGCACAAGTTCCGTTCATTCGCTGGTCAACACCGCCTGTAAAGTAGGTGATTTTAGCATCCTCACCACCAAGCTCGATTACGACATCTGTTCGTGGAATGAGTTTTTTGACTGCGGTTGTAGCTGCCACAACTTCCTGGATAAAAGGAATGTTAAGCCACTGAGAAACTGAAAGGCCTCCAGAGCCAGTAACTTTGATACTGACAGTTTGCTGTGCACCAAGAGGCAGTTCAGCTTCGAGTTTATCCAAAGCCCGGCTTACAACCGTGATAATTGTGTTTCGAATATCTGCGCGATGCCTTTCGTAAGCATCAAAAAGAATTTTATCATTTGAATCAAGGGCGACAACTTTTACCGTCGTAGAACCTACATCAATTCCCATTCGGATTGGTTTTGCTGCTGGTACAAACTGTGCTTCCATATAATACCTCATTAAGTAGTAAAGTTATAGGATAGCACAAAATGGGATTTAATAAAAGACTTCTTATTTTTTCAAAACTCGGGCACTGTTGGCTACAGCCAGGATACAAACTCCGACATCTCCGAAGACGGCCAGCCACATGTTTCCAAGACCGATTGCATTCAGCAGCATGATTGCCACCTTGATTCCAATCGAGAAATATATGTTCTGCCAGACAGCACTCATCGTTCGGCGGGAGATTTTGATTGCGTCCAAGAGTCGGCTGGGCTTATCGTCCATGATTACGACATCGGCGGCCTCGATTGCGGCATCACTTCCCAAGGCTCCCATCGCAATTCCAGCATCGGCCCGGGCAAGAACTGGGCTGTCGTTGATTCCGTCACCAACGAAAATTAACGGGGCATGATTCCTTATCAATAAACTATCGTTCATTAGTTCCTCTACCTTCTGAACTTTATCTTCAGGGAGAAGTTCTGCATAAACAGTATCGATACCGAGATTTTCTGCAACAAGGCTGGCACTAGCTTCTGTGTCGCCTGTGAGCATGACCGTTTTTTTGATTCCCAGTTTTTTAAGACTACCAATCGTTTGCTTAGAATCTTCTTTTTCCTGATCAGAAATCACGATATTTCCGCAATAAGTGCCGTCAACTGCCACATGAACTATTGTTCCGGCTACCTTTCGTTTGTCATTTTCAAAGCCGGTGATTTTTTCATTTTCCATGAATTTGGCGTTACCGGCACAGACTTTCTTTCCTTCAACTACCGCTCGTATGCCAAATCCGCTGATTTCTTCCGGCTCCAGAATTTTGAGGGCATCACAGAGAACGCAATGATGGGCTTTTTTGAGTGATTTTGAAATCGGGTGGTTTGAATAGCTTTCGGCATGGGTGGCGATTGCAAGAAGCTGGTCAGCTGTCATTCCATTTGAAGGATTGACTTCGGCTACATCAAAGATTCCCTTGGTGAGAGTTCCAGTTTTATCAAATACAGCGATTTTGGCTTTAGAAAGCACTTCTACGAAATTTGAGCCTTTGATAAGAACGCCGGATTTTGAGGCTGAGCCGATTCCGCAGAAAAAGGCGAGCGGAACAGAAATCACAAGCGCGCATGGGCAGGAAACGACAAGGAATGTGAGGGCACGGTAGAGCCAGACAGACCAGCCGTATTTTGCGAAAAGCTCCGGTGCAAAGAAGTTCAGGGCGAGCGGCGGGAGGACGGCGACTGCAAGGGCTGCAATACAGACAATCGGCGTGTAAACTCGTGCGAAACGGGCTATGAATTTCTCTGACTTTGCCTTAACCTCACTGGCCTTTTCGGTGAGGTTGAGAATTCTTGAAACAGCACTTTCTCCGTAAGATTTTGTGACTTTAATTTTAAGAAGACCTGTCTGATTTACGAAGCCCGCAAGAACTTCACTTTTTGCTTCGGCAGAAACCTGGCGGGGAAGACTTTCGCCTGTGAGGGCAGAAGTATCTGCAAAAGATTTTCCTTCGATAATGATTCCGTCAAGCGGAACTCTTTCCCCTGGCTTTACGGTGATAACTTCGCCAATCTGAACTTCTTCCGGGGAAACGACGATTTCTTTTCCATCACGAAGGACAGTCGCCCTGTCAGGTCTTATATCCATGAGGGCGGAAATTGAATCTCTTGAACGGTCAACTGCATAATCCTGAACGAATTCACCGAGATTATAGAAAAGCATGACGGCTACGGCTTCGGCAAATTCACCGACAAAAATTGCACCGACAGAGGCTACTGTCATCAAAAATTGCTCGCCGAAAACATTTCCCTTGTGAATGGAGCGAATTGCACCTTTGACGACATCCCGGCCACAAATCAGGAAGGCGGCGAGGTAAAGGACTCCGTAAATGAGCCTTGGAAAATCGTTTGTGAAAGAAAAATTTTTCGCCAAAGAAGACATTAAAGGCGAGTCTGCCGCAAACATCGGAAGATGCTCGACGAGAAGGGCAGCGACAAAAATCAAGAATGAAAGAAGGATTTTCTTGAGAGGTGTTTCTTCTTCCTCTTCGTGGCAGTGGCAGTCACCATTCTCGTGCTGACAAGATTCATGTTCTTCATGCTCATGGCCATGCTCGTGTTCGTGACCGCAATGTCCGCAGTCGCAGTGAATGTGTTCACCAAGATGATTGTGTTCATGTGTATGTTCCATAAATTACTCCTTTTAAACTGTGCACCGCATGGATGCGGTGTAAAAGCTAAGAGAGAATTTTTCTTGAAAAATTCTCGTAGGAATCCAAAAATCCATGGAGCGAGCACCTACATTGTCGTGCTCGTTTGGATTTTTGGTTCCAGTTACTCCTCAATGTGTTCCAGTCCCATGTTCAGGATTTTGCTTACATGCTCATCGCTGAGGGCATAAATCAATGATTTTCCTTCCCGGCG
>CAMVJE010000041.1 GCA_947167745.1 uncultured Treponema sp. | reverse complement strand
TATGAGCCCGACGAGCTGCCAACTGCTCTACCCAGCGTCGCAATGTTCGTGTATTCTACTCTGTAGTCTTGCTTTTGTCAATAGTTGAAAGGTAAAAAATTCTACATTCTACGGCCGCGAAGAGAATTGCAACGATGGCCAGCCAGTGATAGATTGATTCAAAACTGGCGAAGAAATTGTAGATGCCGTGGAGGAGAACTGCGTAAATAAAGGGCATGATGTTCTTTTTCTGACGGCGGAAATTCCAAATGTAGAGACCTGTGAGACCCGCGCAGAATACATGAATTGCCTGGGCTGAGAAAATACGATTCAGCAAAAGTTGTACTACAATTTCTTTACCGCCTTGGCCCTGAATCTCCTGAAATTTTTTTATGATGTAAATTACTGATTCAAATCCGCCTATTGTAAGTCCGTATAAGATTACGCAGCAGAAAAAAGTGCTTAAAATCTGTTTTTTTTGAGGAATCAGGCACATAAAGAGCATTTTCATTGACTCTTCGATAAGTCCGTTGAAAAGAATTGCCGTAATCATAACAGCGGCAAAAGTGCTTGTGTTAAAAATTGGCAGGCTGAGTACATAAAACTGAATTAAGGATGTTGGAATTACTGTAAAAAGTGCAAGGATAAATGCCCATACGCAATGAATGAGTTTCAAATTTTTATTAAGGATGATGGCAAGACAAAAAAACAAAAGGGCAGGGATAAAAGAAATTCCCAAAAGTGCATACAAATTCATGAAAAACATTCTATCATTTTTTTATTGGAATAACTATAATCATTTTCATGAGTTCAATAATTCTTTTGGGAATCAAGCATTGTGGAAAGTCAACGCAAGGCAAAATGCTGTCAAAGTTCTATAACTGTCCTTTTTTTGATACTGATGATGAAGTATTTGCTTTAACAGGAAAGACGCCCAGAGAGATTTATACAGAACAGGGAAAAGATGCTTTTTTAAAAGCCGAAGAAGAAGCCTGTAATAAGCTGGCAGAAAAGCTGACATCTGAGCAGAACGCTGTGATTGCTACTGGCGGCGGAATCTGTAACAATCCATCGGCCCTTAAAGCATTGCATAAAATCGGAAAATTTATCTTTCTGAATGCAGACGAAAAAACAGCCGCAAACCGAATCATCTGGGAAATCAAGTACGATTCAGGTGGCTTAATGAAAAATCTGCCGGCCTATATTGCAAATAAGAATCCAAAAAATGTGCAGGAAGTCCGTGCGATTTTCCATGATTTTTACGAAGAACGCCAGAAAATCTACAGGGACTTGTGTGATGTAGAAGTCAAACTGGAACACATTGCAACAAAGCAGGAAAATATGGATAAAATTATAGAAGCTTTGGAGACTTGCTAGGCTTCCATTTTTGCCAGTTTGTGCTCCAATTCCACAATCCGCGAGTGGATGTAGTGGTCTACGGCGAATTTCTCCAGCATTCCCATAGGTTCGTTTTTCTCGTTTATCACGCAGATTGCTTCGGTGTCATAGTCACTGAAAAGCTGGTAGGCCTCAGGGAGTGAGAGTTCCGGCTTGCAGGTGACTTTCGCCTTTTCCATGATATCCATTGCCAGAAGATTTTCGCCCATCTCACCAATCTGCATGGCTTCTTTAAGGTGTTCGATTGAAATCTGCCCGATGAGTTTGCCTTTGTTTTCACCCTCGCTTCCACGCACTTCATAGTTAATATTCTCGTGATGGGTGAAATTGCTGATTATTCTGCCAACCCTATCTGTGTCGTTGACAATTGTATAAGACTCTGGCCAGCAGATGACTTGTCCTTTGATTGAGATGTCGCTGACCTTTGCGTTTTTCATCAGATCTTCAGCGGTGACATTGAGCCCAACTTCTCCAGCCTTTGTGACTCCATATTTTACGCAGATTGGTCCAAGAATCTGAACTATGAAAGTTGTAGCCGTGATGATGAGCATGATTTGCGGACCGACTGAGTCAGGAAAATCGTTTCCGGCAGCAATACTCAAACCGATTGCAACACCTGCCTGACTTAAAAGGCAATATGGAAGATATTTGCGAACGCTTTCCGGGGCGTGAGTGATTCTTGCTCCAAGTCTGCTTCCAATTGTTTTTCCGATGGTGCGCCCGCCAACATAAAGAATTGCAATGATGGCGATAAAGGGTGTTACAATCCAGATATTAAGCTTTGCACCCACCGTAACGAAGAAAAGTACGTAAATCGGCGGTGTAAATTTTTCGACAAGCTTGAACATCGCATTTGTTTTCGGATGAGCGAAATTCGTCATGAAAAATCCGATGAACATTGCGGAAAGAATATTGTCCAGTCCCAGGGCATTGCAGAGGCCTGTGCACAAGAATAGCGTTCCCAAAGAAAAGCCCAAAACCCGGCCGTCATTGTTCATGATGTTTTTGATAATCTGATTCAGTATGAAGCCGAAAGCCAGACCCAGGGCGACTGAGCCGAAAATATCATAGGCAATTGCGCCAAGCTGTGAAAGAAATGAAACCGTGTGACCGCCCAGAAGAGGCGCTGAAATCGTTGCGGCAATGGCATAGAGAATGAGGGCCACTGCATCGTCCATTGCGACAATTCCCAAAATCGTTGTGGTAAGGGGGCCTTTCGTGCGGTATTCTTTGAGAACATCTGTAGTGGCTGCAGGAGCGGTTGCGGCACAAATTGCCCCTAGCAAGAGACCGAAAGAAAGAGACTGTGCAATTGACTTTGTAAAAAGATATGTGACTGTGCCAGTTAAAATTCCCACGACAAAGAATGGTGTGATTGATTCACCAATGAGAATTCCAACGAACTGTTTTCCGTATTTTTTAATTACATCGATTTTTAGTTCTGCACCGACAAGAAAGCCGATTAAAGTGAGTGAAGCCGTAGAAACCGGGTTGAGGGCTGCCACAGTGTCCTTCCCAAGAACGGCAAAACCCGAAACTCCGATGATGATTCCTATTACGATGTAGCCTACGACCTGGGGAATCTTTAATTTCTGAAAAATGCGGCCACCAAATGAGCCGAAAAACATCATGATTCCGACTAAAAGCATGAGCTGGGAGCCGTTCAGTGAGATGAAGTGAAAAGCTGACGGCAAAATTGAAGACAAAGGATTTTCCATGAAAAAAAGTATAGCGTGTTGCTAAAAAAATGAGAATGGGAATTTTAATCTCTCTTTTTCCTGTAAGTTGGATGCTTTTCAATGATTTTTTCAATGATGTTCTTCCCCTTCCTAATTTTGTTTTTCTGTCGTACAATGAAAAAGCTATGAAAAAAATAATTTGTCTTTTATGCGCCACTACGCTCTTTGTATGCGCACTTTTTGCCACTTCATTCAAACCGAATGCGACGGTTTATGTTTCCGTAAAATCTAGCAGTCTGAAAAGCAGCACGGGATTTTTCGCCAAAAAAACCGCCACGGTCACTTACGGAGATGCTCTCATCGTTCTTGAAAGCAATTCAAAAAAATCACGGGTCAGACTTTCATCAAATGCTTCGGTTACGGGCTGGATTCCAAACGGAAGCCTCTCTAGCAAAAAAATCACAAAATCAGGCAGCACTTCGGTGAACGCTTCATCAAACGAACTTGCCCTCGCAGGAAAGGGATTTTCCGAAGCAGCCGAAAAAGCATTCAAGTCTTCAAATACAAATCTTAACTACGCGGAAGTTGATCGGGTCGAAAAAATCACCATCTCTGATTCGGAACTTTCTTCTTTTGTTACCGAAGGTCACTTAAATAGAGGAGAGTAAAATGAAAACTGAAAAGGCAAAATTTAGAATCGCAATTTCATTTATCGTCGCTTGTGAAATGTTGTTTTTTTTGACTTCCTGTGCGACATCAAGCGGATTTACAGGGGCTCTTTCTGCAGCAGGACAAATAGCCAGTGCGGCAGGTTACGGGGAAGCAGGGGCTGCCTTGAGTGCCGGAGCTTCGGTTTCTAAGGCAATGGAAGAAATTACTCCCGAAAACGAATATTACATCGGGCGGGCGGTTGCGGCAACGATTCTCAGCAATTATAAAGTTTATTCTGCTTCAACGACTGAAGCTTATCTCAACAAAATTTGCGCTGCAATCGTAATCAATTCTGATAAACCTGAATTATACAACGGCTACCATGTAAAAATTCTTGATTCAGGCGAAGTTAATGCATTTGCAACAAGTGGCGGTCATATCTTCATAACTAGAGGACTTTTGGCATGTACAAATAGCGAAGATTCTCTTGCCGGAGTAATAGCTCATGAAATCGCTCACATTCAGCTTCAGCACAGTCTCAAGGCAATTAAGACGAGCCGATGGACGGCGGCCGGCATTTCTGCAACGAGTGCGGCAGTTTCTGTCGCAAAAAAAGATGCCGAACTTGCAAGCACAATGAATGACATGGTAAGCGACGTTGTTACAGAACTGGTTAATAACGGTTACTCAAAATCTCAGGAATTTGATGCGGATTCTCTCGCCCTCAAGCTTATGGCTGGTGCGGGCTACAATCCCGAATCAATGCTGGATATGCTTTCTCTTCTCAAAGCTTCTCAGGCAGGAAAATCAAGTGGTATGTATAAGACCCATCCTTCTCCAGACCAGCGTATCAGCAATGTAAACTCTGCCCTAAAACAAATGACTTTATCGGCCGACACAAGAGCCTATCGTACGGCACGCTTCGCAAAAAATAAATAGGAAGAAGTATGAAGAAAATCAAAAAAATCCGGCAGATTGTTATTTCTCTTGTAACTCTTATGCTTTTAGTCTCTGTCCTTGTAGTTTTTGGTGTCTTCAATTGGGCAGAAAACAAATCTTATGACAGCCGGATGGCTTTTTCTTCAAAATCTTATAGCCCTTCCGAAGAAATTTCCCTTGTTCTGCTTGATCAGGAAAGTCTTGACTGGGCAAAAGAAAAGCTTGGCTGGGCATGGCCCTGGCCACGTGAAGCCTATGCAAAAATGACTGATTACTTTAACCGTGCGGGAGCAGCTTCTTTTGCTTTTGATATGATTTATTCTGAGCCGTCGGTCTATGGTGCATCGGATGATGAAAAGTTTTCACTTGCCGCAAAAGAATTCGGCCGCGTGATACAGACAGTTTTTTATGAAACTGATGATTCTGAGCCGACATTACCGATTCTCTCGCTGCGTGATTCTGCGGCCCTGCTGGGCAATGTAAGTTCCAGTCTTGACAGTGACCGTGTTGCCCGCCGGAGTCCTGTTGAACCTTCAAAAAATGGAGAGTATGGTCTTTCAATTTCAAGCTACCTTGTAAAAAACGGCTCCCTTGATTTCGATTCGATTCCGAGGGCAAGGCAGGGTGGCATGTATGTGCGCTATGTCGATGACCTGAGCAGATTCGTGCCATATTCGGCAAAACAGATTTTGCAGAGCGAATTTAAAATCGAGAATGACTTGAAAATCGGGGCAAATAATGCAGTTGCTGCCAGTGATAGTGAATTTATTCCCCCAGAACAGTTTAAGGATTCATATGTTTTTTTTGGATTGTATGCTCCCGGACTTTTTGATATTTGCGCCACGCCTCTTTCGGCCACATATCCTGGAGTCGGAGTGCATCTCTGCCAGTTGGACACAATTCTTCAGGAATCATATTTAAGGGATATTTCCTTTCCGCTTACTTTTTTCATTCTTCTGATTTCTATAATCGGTGGCTTTTTTCTAGGATCATCAATTTCACAGGCCAGAATTGTTTCTCTCGTGGTAAAAACGATTTTTGCATTCGCCCTCTGTTTGACATATTTTGTTATTTCGTATGTTCTTTTTTCTGCCGGATACATTCTTCCCCTTGCTACAGTGATTTTTGCATTTGTTCTTTCTTATGTGACGGCAATTTTTGAAGCATACATGACTGAAGGACATCAAAAAAGATATTTAAAATCAGCTTTCAAGCAGTATTTAAGTCCCGCTGTTATCGAAAATCTTATTGCAAATCCAGAAAAACTGAATCTTGGCGGTGAAGAGCGCGAAATTACTGCATATTTTTCTGATGTTCAGGGATTTACTTCGATTTCAGAAAATCTTACACCAAAAGAACTTACCGACTTGCTCAACAATTATCTGAGTGCGATGACAGATATTATCCTCGCGCACGGTGGAACAATTGATAAATATGAAGGAGATGCAATTATTGCCTTTTGGGGTGCCCCGACAAAGCAGGAAGACCACGCAAGAAGGGCGGTGGATGCAGCTCTGGCATGTCAGGAAAAACTGGCTGACATGCAGGAAGAACTTACGAAAGTCACAGGAAAGCCTTTTGTTCAGAGAATTGGCCTGAATACGGGAAAAGCCGTTGTCGGCAACATGGGAAGTCGGAGCCGTTTCGACTACACTATGATGGGTGACACGGTCAATCTTGCCAGCCGCCTGGAAGGAATCAACAAACAGTTTGGAACATATACGATGTGCAGTAAAGCCACAATGGAAAGCGCACTTTCTCATGACTGTGAATACAAATTCCGGCCGATTTCAAATATTGCCGTCGTTGGTAAAAAAGAAGGCGTTCAGGTTTTCGTTCCGATGACAAACGAAGAATTTTCCGAAAGTGCAGAAAAACGAAAGATTTACGATGAAGCCTATGCTTTGTTCGTAAAAGGTGATTTTGCCGGGGCAAAAGGAAAATTCTCTTTAAATGCCGAAAAGGATGCTCCATCAGCAAAATTCGTCGAAAAATGTGAAAAATTAATCCAAAATCCGCCTGAAAACTGGGACGGAATTCTTCGGGCGACAGAAAAATAATTCGACATCCATGTCGTGACGAGAATTTGCGCCCATTACATGGTCGTCAAATTCTCGCGGACAACTGTCTTTTACCCGCCTCCATGCGGGCTTGACCTCTCCTCTAATACATCAGTTCCCGCACGGTTTCACAGGGTAATTTCGAATTGTAAAGATAAGCATACATAGCTGCTGCGGAAATTACCTTTCTGCCGTATTCCCTTGTTTCTGTAAATGGAAGTGATTCAAGGAAGAGATCCATGCTGATTCCTGCCGGCGGATGAGCTGCTTTGCCTGTAGTTGACCAGTCGCTTCGGAATCGCTTAACCCAGTTCCTGACATTCGTTAAGCCTGCGTTGTATGCATATAGGGCTAGAAGTTCATTTTTTTCGTCAGTGCGTGAAATGAGGGAGGCTAGATAATGTGCTCCCATGCGTACATTTGTTTCGGGATCAAAAATATCGTAGTTATCGCCGAGTTTAAGTTTTCGAGCTTCGTCGTTTGCTGTTGATTCCATTAATTGTGTGAGACCATTTGCTCCAGCCTTGCTGGTAACTCCTGAATCAAAAAAACTTTCGCTTCGGACAAGGGCATACATGAGATAATCAGGAATCCCAAATTCATTTGCAGCCTTATCGATTATTGATTTGTAGAATTGCGGAAAATTTGCTTCAAGCAGTTCCCGTGGAATTTGGCAGTCAGAGCTTTCAAAGCGACGGGCGGCAATCCTCAGACTTTGCACATTGTATGAATTATCTTTGCTTGTTTCGGCACATCTGCTTAAAAAAGAGCTTGCGTCTATTGCGTCTTGAATCGAGAGATTGTTTCGGTTGGAGAACCATTCTGAATAAACTCTTTGGGGAAAGCCAAATTCTTCGTAGCCATTTAAAAGCACCCCTGCATCATGAATTGCGGCGCTTCTTTCTGCATTTTCTGTTTCGTGTCCAGCATTTTTTTTCAATAAATATGACTCAATCAAAGCTTTGTCAGTAACACCAAGTCTTTCCATTGCGCAGACTTTATAATAGAGGGAAGAATTTGAATTTAGGACTTGAGTAAATGCTTCGACGGTCTGCCGAGTTTTTAATCCTTCATCGCCCTGGGCCAGTCCTTCTTCAATCAGACGGCCGGAAATGTAGGCATACTTTCCCTGAGTGTAATCCGAGAAATTTGAATTTGTCTTTTTCCAAACTTTGTAAAAATCCTGCCATCGATGACTTGAAAGCAAGAGAATTGAGAGTGATTCAAAAAAATCATCGAAATATTCCGGGGCATGAATCCGTGAACCGTATTCCGTCAGAGTGGAAATTATGTCGTCGGTTGAAGTGCGCAGCTGGAAGTTGAGCAGATACCAGAGGCAGTTGTCAAACTGGAGGTCGTCTTGCGTGGCTTCAAGTGCATTCCGGAAGCGGGAGACTGTTTGTTTTGGGTAGCGTCCAGCCTTGTCATAGAGGCGGGCTGCGTAAAAATGGGCGAAATAAGCCTTTTCGCTGGGAAGTTCTTTTGCCAGTGCATCGAATTTTTTTGCCGAAGCTAAATAGTCTTTTGTTCCGTAAAGAGTGGATTTTCCGATATCAGAAAGAATTTGCGCGTCCACTTCCTCGCCGCGGTTTTTATAAATCTGAAAAATTTTATCAATTTGGCTGATTGTAAGTTTGTAGCTGCGATGAAAAACAGCAATCCGGAATTCCATGATTGTTTTTTCTGGATTTTCTGCCTGAGAAAGTGCCTCAAAAAGCGGGTCAAACCCACCTTCAGGAATAATAGAATTCTGAGGAGAATCTTTTTCAGAGTCTGCTTCTTTGTGATAGTCTGGAGCAAGCTGACTTTCGAGCAGGCTCCGCTTGTTTAAGTCTTTTTGGAATTTTTCGCTTTCGGCTTCGATATTTTTGTTTTTTTCATTAAGGAGTGCTATATAAGTTGCGTAAGATTCAAGATGCTCGCTTGAAAGGGGGCGGCTTACATACCATTTGAAAAATTCAGAATCAAAACGGCTGTCCCGCTTTTGCGCCAGAGAAAGCAAGCGTAGTTTTATGATTTCATTTTTTGAGTTTTCAAGGGAAATATTTTCTGTAAGGGAAATGATTTTTGCATATTCGCCGTGATTGAATAATTCCTGACAGGCAGTTATAAGCGAATTTTCATCAGGGTAGTTTTCTGCCAGAAAATTTGCTGCCTCAATTCGATCAGAAACGCTTCCAAGCAGGGTGAGGGCTTCTGCGCTCCGTTTCGCAATCAGAGGGTTTGACTTTTTTCGGGAGATTTTAAAAAGCCGGATGGCTTCCGCTTCATCACCGCTGTCTGCTGCCTGTAATGCAAGAAAATAATGCGCGTCGTCACCGAATTTCTTTTGGGGAGAGTTTTTTGAGATGGAAATTCCCACGGGCGCACAGGCGGAAAAAACCAAAAGGAAAGCAAGAAAAGGAAGGACTTTTTTCATATAGAAGATTTTAACAAAAAACACAGACTATCACAAATTAAATCTAATCTGTGATAATCTGTGTTTCAAATTACTCTGCTGGAATCAAAATATCTGTTCCAGAAATAATCAAATCTGGATTCTTAATTTTGTTGTAGTCGGCGATTTTCGGGTATTTCCAAGGTGTTTTATAGTAAGACTCAGAAATATCCCAAAGTGTATCACCCCAGCGGATATGATAGTTTACATCAGAAGATTTTTTGACTTCAGGCTTCTTTTCTTCGACTGGAGCTGGAGGTGGAACAGGAACAACTTTTTCTGGCTCTGGAGCAATAATGATTTTGTCTTCAACTGCTTCAGGAGCTGCTTTTGGTTCTTCGACTGTAACATCAATGAATTTTGTTTCATCTTCCTTGAGCTGCGATGGAGTTTCAACTGTTTTTTCGACAACCGTTTCCTTGTCTTTTGAGAAGAAGCGATCAAGGATTGAAACTCCGTTCGTGTTGCGGGAAGCAAGTAGATTATATTTTGACGGAATAATGAAGAGAAGCAGAACTGTAGCGATGATACAGATAATTGCACAGATAATGCAGATGATTACCGGAGTGCGGGTTTTCTTTTCTTCCTCTTCATCGTCATAAAGTGAAGCATGTTCTCCAGCTATAGTTTCTTTGTCATAGAGGTCAGAGAAATCCATTGCTGAGCCACTTGCAGTTTCTGTTGTGTCAGAATTGTATAAGTCGTCTGAGTTGAAAGCAGGATCATTGAAATCATCAAAGTTAAGACCTGTGGTTTCTGTTTCTGAGTTTTCTCCGGTGACAGGAGCGTCAAAATCTGGGAGCTGATAATCTTCAATAGTTGTGTCTGCGTCAGAGCTTGTATTTGAATCGTCAGCAATTGTTTCACTGTCAAAATCCGGTAGAGAGAATGAATCTGTAGAAAAATCATCAGAAATATCACTTGAAGTTTCTGTCGTGTCGGCTACAGTTTCATCATCTTTCTTTGAGAAATCAACAGACTCCAAAGTCGGGTCGTCGACAGGAATTTCTTTATCAAGTTCTGAGAAATCCGGAAGCACACCTTCAAAATTGTCAGAACTTGAAGAACCTGCTGATTCTGACATTTCGCTTGTTGCATGTGGTTCTGAATGATCAAAAGAGAAAGGCATGTCCTCAAGGGCATCAGATTTGATGTCAGGCATTTCTTCGGGAGAAAGTGTTGTCTCTTCTGGAATTGACCCATGGCTGTCCAAATCAATAATCTGGTCAGAGAAATCTGTAATATCTTCGGCAACTGCACCTTTCACACCAAAATCTGTTGTTTCTTCGCGTTCGGCTAAAGTTCGTGAGACCAAAGTTACCTCTGTTTCACTTTTTTTGCCGGTTTCTGGGTCAACTACTTCTGCAGTGAGTTTATTGTCTTCATCCAGTCCAACAGAAAGGTGAAGTTCTGGCTCCCCGTTGGGGTGCGGGTTGAGTTTTGTGACTTCGAGGGTGTCTACATATTCGGCATCTTCCATAGAGCCGTTCTCTGAGCGATACAAGTCAATCTGGACTTTTGTCTGATTATCCTTGGCTGTGGTCAAATCCAGCATTCTCTTTTTAGGCGTTCCTTCTTCGAGAATTGGATAAAATGTTCCGTCAGCAAGTTTGATTCCGATTGTTTTCATATCTTTCCCCTATTTTTTAATCAGCAATACCCACATTATTGATCTTGCTATTTTGCGTCAATTGTTGTGCTTGGAGCACTTGTTGGAGCGTTGTTTGTTCTTGCACTTGCTCCATAAGAATATTCGGCAATTCCAGCCAGTTCATTTACTGTTGTTCCGAATTTTTCTGCAACATTGTATTTTGTTGTTTTAATGATGTTTCCAGCGTCATCATATTTGTAGATTACGCGGATGATGAGTTTGTTCTCCTGATTGTATGTCTGTTCTTCAGTAATCTGGTAAGAAGCATCGAACCGGTAAACAACTTTTTTTGTCTGTGAACCGTTTGCATTTGAATAAGCAATCTCAGAAAGCTTTCCTGCATCGTTGTAGGTATAAGTTGCTTTCTGTTCAAGGCTTCCTGTTGCCTGATACTGAGCTACTTCGGCAATTCTGTCCTGGTCATCATATTTTGTAATAATTTTTGAAAGAAGTGCGCCATCTGCATTGTAATATGATTCATCAGCCTGCTTTCCATTGAATTTCCAGATTGTGCGGTTTACGAGGTTGTTGCTTGAGTTAAATTCAGATTCATCGACTTTATTTCCGCTTGCATCATAAGTCATGGTCATTTTCCATGAGATTTTGCCGTCAGCATCAGTGCAGACCCTTTCTACGAGATTATTTCCTTCATATTTATATGCAATGTGGTCAACAAGGGCGTCTTTGCTGGTAAGTTCAGATGTTTCAAGTTCGCGTCCAGTTACATCAAAAACATGAACATATTTTGCCCGTGGAGAACGGTAGTAATCACCGAATTTTTCTGTAATCTGATAATCTGTTTTGGTGTATTCTGTTAATGCACCTGCAGGTTTGAGAGAAACCTCAGGGTCAAATGCAAAAAGCTGTGCGGTGATTGCAGCAGCGGCAAAAATAAAGAATGATTTTTTCATATATTCCCCCAATAATAAATAGCTTTATTTATAAGTTTGTTTAAATATCGGATTTTTTAATTATAACTGAAGAGATTTTATTTTTCATTATCTAATAGGAAAAAATTACCCTTGTAAGATTCGTGATTTAGGTTTATTCTGTTAGGTAACAATTTTTGTGTTTTTTTATAGAAGATTCTAATCCACTCCCGAATCTTCTTTTTCTACTATTTTATAGGAGGACAAAATGTCCAGAAAAAAACAGTCAATGGACGGAAACCAGGCAGCAGCTCATGTTGCTTATGCGTTCACAGAAGTCGCTGGTATCTATCCAATCACTCCTTCATCTCCAATGGCAGACTGGGTTGATAACTGGTCAGCCGCAGGTCAGAAAAACATTTTTGGTAACAAAGTAAAAGTTATCGAAATGGAATCAGAAGCTGGTGCTGCTGGTACAGTTCACGGTTCATTGGCATCAGGTGCGCTCACAACCACCTTTACTGCTTCACAGGGCTTGCTCTTGATGATTCCAAACATGTACAAGATTGCTGCTGAAC
>CAMVJE010000040.1 GCA_947167745.1 uncultured Treponema sp. | reverse complement strand
GAGCTGATTTCCTTCGACATCTTTGAGTGTGTAATGGATTTTTACCATCTTCTGATATGCGATTTCCATAAGATTCTCCATAAGTTATAAAAAATGATTTCTATAAAAATATAGAAAAAACAGCAAATATTCAAATAAAATCTTCAAATTCTTTCATAATCTGTTATAATATTTGAAATCTCCGAAGATTCGCTCTCAATGGATTGCAGGAGATAACCATAAATAGTAAAAGAAAGTGCTGATTTTTGAGCTTTTAGACGGGGACTGGCTGGGTTTTAGTCAGGTTCGCCAGCAGGTTTTAGATTTTCTTCTCGCAAACGAGCATAAATGCGTGGCTCTGGTCTCTCATTTTCAAAAAAAAGACACCAAAATTCTTTATATTCTTGATGAGCGAAATGTCATCTGGGGCGTTCTTTCGGTTTCGGAAAGCGGTCAAATTCTCCATTGTCTTGAAAGCGAGACCGTGCTTGGAATTGTCGAGGCCTATTTTCAAAAATTCAGGCCTCAAAAAATCTTCAGCATTATCGGCGAAAAAAAATACACGGATGCAATCGCAAAAATTTTTCAGAAACTCTACGGAACGGTCAATAAATCTGCAACCGAATACAGCCTTATGGAATACAATGCTTTGCTTGCAGAAGAAGCGACGCTCGCTGAAAAGCCAGACAACAAAAAAAGGCATTTTTTAAACTCTTGTGAGATTTTTGACTGCAAGAATTCTGATTTTGATGAAATGCTTCCAATTCAAAAGGCCTATGAGCTTGAAGAAGTCGTAATCGACAGAGAAAGCTTCAATGAGCAGAATTGTCGAATTCTCCTCAGGCGCAATATACAAAGCGGCATTGTCTTTGGAGTCCGCTACAATAACAGGATAATCGCAAAGGCTTCAATCAATGCTGAAGGCGAAAATTGCATTCAGCTTGGAGGAATTTACACAGACATTTCTTTCCGCAACAAGGGAATAGCAACTTATCTCGTGCGTACATTGTCAAACCGCTTTAAGAAAAACAAAAAAGATGTAGTTCTTTTCGTAAAAAATTCCAATTCAACAGCCATAAATGTCTACACAAACTGCGGCTACACACCTTTCGGCGACTACAAAATTATCTATTACTAAATAAAATATAAAAACGAGGCTGACATGAAAAATGACTTTAATTTTTGTCCTGCCTGTGGCGGAAAAAATATTCAGAATGTGAAAATGCGAAAGTGGCTCTGTCAGGATTGCGGCTTCGACCTTTACAATAATGTGGCTTCTGCTGTTGGACTTGTAATTCAAAATGAAGATGGCAAAATTCTGCTTGAAAAAAGGGCAAAAGAGCCTCGCAAGGGATTTTTGGCTTTTCCAGGAGGCTTTGTTGACCCAAACGAGAGCGCAGAAGAAGCCTGCATCCGTGAATGTCGTGAAGAAATAGGTGTGGAACCGCTTTCACTCAAATACATTGCGAGCTTTCCCAACACTTACGATTACAAAAATATCCAGTACAAAACCTGCGACATGTTTTTTGAGGCCGTATTGCCGAAAGGGGCAAAACTTCATGCTCAGGAAGGCGAAGTCCTTGGTTTTGAAGAAGTCTTCGTAAGGAATGAAGAAGAACTTGCAGCCCTTCCACTGGCCTTTGAAAGCGCCCGTAAAACGCTTTCTTTGTGGTTGAAGAATAAGGCACATTCAGTATAATTTGTTTTATATTTGAGGAATAATATGACGATTGAACAGATTTTGTATTTTGGAATGCTTGCGGCGGCTTTGGTCGGCTTCATCGCGATTTTGTGTACCATTCCTTACAGGCGAAAAAAAATAATCGCACAGGCCGGCTCATGTCTGATGCCGCTTAAAGTCAAAAGGTCAAAAAAATGGGTCGCAATTGCCGTGGCGGCCTTCATTCTGATTCTTATTGTTCCGCTCCGAAATTATGGCTGGTTCGTGAACATTGTTTTGCTTGGCGTAGCCCTTGTCGCAACAGAAATTGCCGCCCGTGATGCCTCTGGCTCTGGAAAAGCCGGTATTTACGAGAATATGCTTATTTCAGGAACAAATGCAATTTTGTGGGCGGAAATTCTTTCCCTGCCAACTTTAGCCTACGAAAATGACCCGGAAACAAGCCAGGTGGATTTTAAAACTCTAAGGATAATTCTTAAAAACGGCAGCGAAAACCAGATTCTTTTTGAAAGTGAAGAAGAGCGAAAAGAGGCCGTAGACTTGATTTTAAAACTTGCGCCAAGTTTAAGACCGTAAAGAAAAGATGGGAGTGAACGCCCCGACCTCAGAGCACAGCTCTTCGGGAGTCTCCTCGAGCGTAGCGAAGAAACTCACCTCATGAGTTTTTGCCCTGCTTCGCAGTGCCACTCCCTATATATAATTATCGAACCCCAGCTATGCTTGAAAGGCTCGTTAGGCAAAAAAATAAGTCGCCCGAAAGCGACCTATTATTGCAGGCGTCTAGCAGAATCGAACTGCTGCATAACGGTTTTGCAGACCGCTCCCTTACCGCTTGGGTAAGACGCCAAAGTGAGAATAATATACACAAAATTCGAATCTTTGTCTAGTATGATAGAAAGAATCTGTAAAATTTGCTAGAATACTTTAAGTCTTATGAAAAAACTTGTCGTCCTTTTTTTTACTTTTGCTTTCCTTTTTAATTCTTATGCTCAAAACTTTTCAAAAAAACAGGCTTCTTCCAAAATTCCTGAGAATGCAGATTTCTGGTCCAATTATCCCAATGAAGAACTTGCCGATTTTCTTGTATCGCATTTAAGCGATGAAGAACTTCTTGCCCAGATTTTTATGTTCGGCTGGGCAGGAGAGGAACCAAGCGCCCTTTTGAACCAGTGGGTGAGCGAGCGAGGCTTGGGCAGCGTTAAAGTTTTCGGCTGGAACACGAACAACACAGAACAGGTCGCAAAATCAATTTCTTCATTACAGGATTTGGCTCAGAGGCATAAATTCAAGATTCCGCTTTTTGTTGCAACAGACCAGGAAGGCGGCACAATCCGCCATGTTAAGGGCGACACTACCATCACTCCGGGAAACATGGCTATTGGCGCCTCACAGTATCCGGTGGATGCTTACTACAGCGCATTTTACATTTCAAGAGAAATCAAGGCACTGGGAATCAACATGAATTTTGCTCCGACAGTTGACTTGTACACCAACCGGGATTCATCTGTCATCAATGTACGCTCCTTCGGCGAAGATGCTGAATTTACAGGCCAGCTGGCTTCGGCTTTTGTGGCAGGCTCAGTTGACGCTGGCGTAATTCCAACGGCAAAGCACTTTCCTGGCCACGGCGACACAAGCTCTGACTCCCACATTAAGCTTCCAGGCGTTTACATTGACTGGGAACAGGCAGAAAAGCGGGAACTCGTCCCTTACAAATATCTGATTTCACAGAATGTGCCTGCCATAATGAGCGGTCATCTTCTTTATCCAAAAATCGAGGCAGAACCGGCTTCACTTTCCCGCCCATGGCTCACTGAGATTTTGAGAGGGAAAATGGGCTTTAAAGGGCTAATTATCACTGACGATATGATGATGACTGGAGCTTGGGGCTATGCGGGAAGCAGCTCAGAGGCGTTTAAAAGGGCAATCGAGGCTGGAAATGACATCATTTTAAGCTCACGAACGGCAGAACTTGACGAGCGTCTTTGGACAATGAATCTTTCAAATATCCGAAGCGACCCGAATTTCAGAAAAATCGTAACGACTGCGGCTCATCGAGTAATTCTTTACAAGCTGAACTATTTCAAAAGCGGAAATGCAGCTCCCCTCTTCCCTGAGATTTCCCGCCTCAAGGATTTGATTCCAGATAAAGACGGTCAGAAATTCTTCCTTTCACAGGCTTGCCGGGCAATTACAGTTTACAAAAAAGGCAATTTTCCTTATACAGGCGGCGACAAACTTTTGGTTGTAGGCCCTGCGGACGACGAAAATCGAAATGAATCTCCTTTCTTTGCAGAGGCCAAAAAACGCTACGGTGACTTCGCATACTACAAGATTGCCTTTGAAAAATTGGGACATGTTGGCATTGACTGGAACGGAAACCAACTTGAAGCCTTGGCCCCCTCTTATGACACGATAATTTTCTATGTTCCAAATGAAGAAGGGGCAGAAATCGCAAAACGGCTCAAAAATTGCGGAAGAAGAGTATATATTCTCTCTGCTTTGACGCCCATTCCAGTTCTCACAGGTTTTGACTTTGCCGACACGATTCTGCTAGGCTACAGCTACTCAATTTATTCATATCAGGCACTTTTTGCCGCCCTTAGCGGTGAGTTCACACCCGAAGGAAAATTGCCGCTGGAAACAACCCGGTAAGGCTCAGGCTTTTGCGGCATATATTGTGTTGCTAAAACTCAGGCATTACTTTCTTTGTAGTGTACTTATAGTCGGTGGCATGAGAATTTGGCAGCTTACCGTCGATTCTGTCATTTTCTTTTTGAATCTGAAGCTTTATCAGCTCTTTAAAGGCCGTCATCAAACATTCTGGATTAACTTCTCTGTTTACAATTTCTGCATCCTGCATTTCTTTTATGAGATAGTAGCAGGTTTCGATTGTGGAGACACATTCTTCACTGGGCTCTTTTTTGAATGTGAAAATTGAGCGGTAACTCCCTGCAAAAGAAAGTTTTGGAAGTGCCATTATATTCGTGCTGAGCTTAATCATTTTTTTAGAGCAAAACCATGTTGAATCAATAATGATGGCAAGAAGCTTTTTATTGCCAATTTCAGCCTTGAATCCCTCTTTTTTTGCGTTCCAGGCATCTTCACCAGGGTAAAGAAGGACAGGATAGTAGCGTTCGTCTTTTAAAAGCTGGCAAAGGCGCTCATTTTTGGTGAAATCAATGCCAGTGAGAATTTCTGAGTCAATAAGGCCGGCATGAGCCACACGACCGGTTCCTGTTCTATTGCGTTTTGCTTCTTTTGGATGCATGAGAAAAACAAATTTAATTCCAGAATCGAAGGGAGGAACAAAACGGCAGAGGCAAGTATCCAGCGGCCTGAGACAAGTATAGCAGATTTGACGCATACAGGATTGTAACTTGAAAAATGACTTTTAGACAACTGGATTAAAAGAAAAAAGACTCCCATGTAGTGAAGTGCACTTCACACTTCACCATTAGGGAGCCGTTTTTTTTAACACAACTGCAATATAAAAGCTATTGCCCTTATTGCAGCCTTAGCTTTGACTTACTTTCGTTTCTTCAAAATGATTGCTGAACAGCAGCCAACTACAGCCGCACAAATTGCAATGATTACAATAATGAGAGGCAGTTTGCTTGAAGAAGCTGAAGGAATCTTGAATTCTGTGCTGTTGTAATCGGCACCAACACCTGCAGGAATTGCACTTGTCTTTTTGAAGAGTTTTCCAAGGTCGAATTCACCTTTTGCATTTCGCGGGAGACGGTTGAATGTTTTTCCGTCTGCCTTGAGACCATTGCTGATGTCAGAGAAGTCAACGCTTTCGAAAGCCTCTTTGCCAATTACAGTACCGCTCTTGTTTACGGCCTGAGCACCATCATAGAAGAAGTTTGTATCTGATTCGAGACGAGTGCGCAAGTCTGGATCTTTAGAATCGTCGAATTTATCTCGTCCGGCACCATCAACAGAAAGAACGTTTCTAGCCTGAACCGTTCGAGGATACTTTTCAGCATCACCCTTTCCGTAGAAGTTGATGTTAGTCTCTTTGTTTCCATAGAGAGTACAGTTTTCTACGATAAGAGCAGGGTTAGAGTTTGTAGTAATACCGTTCAAATCATTGTTGAATGTGACAGAATTCTTAATCAAGTGTTTGACAGCGATACCGTCACCACCGAGTTTGAATCCGTTTCCGTCACCCTTACCAGTGTTGTCAATCTTACGACCGTTGTTGTAAGCGATACAGTTGTCAAGAATAACGGCACCAATTGGACCAGTCTCAATCTTAGCATACAAATCCCAACCGTCATCAACATTGTGGTGAGCGACACAGTTGCGGAAGACATTTCCGTCACCAGTTGTAAGTTTAGAAGCAAAACCGTCCGCATTGTTCTGAGCAGGGTCAGCATTTCCGAATGATTCACATCCGTAAATCAAGTTGTCATGCGGCCACTTTTCATAAGGCTCTGAAGAACGGCCAGAAATCTGGATACCAGTGTCTCCGTTCATGTAGGTGTCAACCATGATGAGCTGGTTGTAGTTACCGCCTACCTGAATGCCCTTACAGTCGTCTGGAGTTCCAGTTACATCAATGTTTTCGATTGTCCAGTAGCTTCCGTAAATATTGAAACCAGAGACAGTAGCCTTAGAACCCTTGAAGTTGAACACGGCACGCTTTGTCGGATCTTCAGATTTGAGTACCTTGCGGGCAGAAGGAGTACCGTCATTTCCTCGTTCAATCCAGAGGCTTGCAGGAATGTAGTATTCACCAGGAGCAAGAAGAATTGTCTGGCCTGGTTTACAATACTGAATTGCGGCCTGAAGACTGAGTGGAGCTTCTTTTGAACCGTTTCCGAATATATCGCCATTCTGAGAAACATAGAGTTTAGAACCCTTGAATGACATTGAGCTGATGCTATGAGTATATGTTACAGGATTGTAGTTTTCCTCGTAGTCATTGACATCAAGGTTTTTGTTGAACTGAGCGATAACCTGCTTTGGACCTGGTTTGAATCCATCTTCAGGATCGAATGTTACGAGAAGGTCATTGCTGCCCTTCTTGATTTTGATTGTCTTTTTGAAGTCTACGAGAGCAGTGACTTTTTCTGCATCGATAAGAACAGAACCGTCTGAATCCTTTACAGTGATTGTACCGTTTGAATTTGCTGTGAATACGAATGGATAGTTCTGGTTGTACCATGTAACAGGACAATCAATGAGAGTTGCGAGAGGAACAAGCTCCGGCGGTTCAGCAGTTGGTGGTGGATCCTTTGCAGGGTCGGTTACTTTGAAATCAACATCGCTGAATGTAGCGTTACAACCACGGGCAACTGCAAAACCTACATAAATGTGCTCCGGGTCGAGCTGAGTAAGCTTTTTGTTCTCAGTATCGTACATGATGAATTCTTCGACAGTATCATCTGATGCGATAGCCCGTTTGTAGATTGCGTGATAGCCAGTGTTGTCTTTTTTGAGGGTAATTCGATAGACATCACCAGTTTTGATTGCGTCTGAAGCCTGATCGTAGCTGAATGCCTTGCTTACACTTGAAGCTTTCTGTGAAATTTCAGCATCACCTGCTTCAATGATTGAATCTGTGATTCCGCTGACGAAGCGCGAACCAAGACCGTCTTTGATTTCCTTTTTGACACCGTTTACATGAGTCGTGAATTTGCGGGAAATAACGCCTGCCGAGTTGTTGTAAGCGATGACCATTGCCTCGCCGTCCTGTCCAAGTCGGTCAAGAGCAAGAAGACCAAAACCTTCCTGACCATCTGGCATTGGATTGTGGTAATCAACAGTTACGGTTGCAGTAAGCTCGAAGTTCTCTTTTTTAGGATCGAGAGTTGTGTAATAGAAAGAAATACCATCGAAGAATGTTTCGAATTTACCGCCCTTGCTGATGATGTTTCCTGTTTTTTCATCAAAGAGACAAGAATTGAGTTTTACCTTGAGATTGTCCGAATCAAGAACCTGATAATTGTTGTAATCGGGTTTTGTTGATGTACCGAATTCTGTGAATTCCCAGACACGCTCCTCAAGTTTGCTTGAAGTCTTTTTGAGTGGATCAGAATTGAATTTTTCACCATTGCGGGTTGCAGTTACGACAAAGCTGACTTTTGAGCCAACCGGCACTTCGACTGTCGTGCTGAGGTCGGTTGTTTTTTGAAGCTCTGTTTTTTTGCCTTTTTCGTCTGTGTAAGAAACGATATAGCCGTCTGCTTCTGGAACTTCTGTCCAGTCAAGCTGAATTTTGCCATCGCCAAGGTTTCGTGCTGAAAGGGCTGCCTTAACCATAGGCAGGGTATATTTGAATGTAGCTGGAGCTGACTCATGCTGTGAAGACTCGCCCTCACGCTCTGCATATACGACAAAAGTATATGTACCCGTCTGCTTAACCTCAAAAACTGAAGTTTTTGCCTCTTTTCGGGTTTTACCATAGTTGTTCTTTTTTGAGGCACCGGAATCTGACTTCATTGCGACAACGCCACCGTCGGCTCCGTCATTTGAAGTTACGCTCTTGAACGAAACGGTAAGTTCGTTCGGCCCGGTCTGTTCGACCTTTGTGATTGTCGGTACGGCAACTTCAGCCCAGGGCTTTCGGTCTGCGAAAACAGCAGAGCTGGCGAAAATCGCAATCGCACCTACAAAGAAAAGGCTTAAGAGTGATTTTTTCATAAATACTCACAACTCCTTTTAAAAATTAAAGATAATATATTATATCATAAAAAGGGCAGACTTGTATCAGTCTGCCCCCCTTTTCCAAGAAAAATTTGTTATTTTTGAAACAATTTACTTGCTGACATTGATGTTGTAAATGTAAATTGTAGAATGTTTTGAACCAACGGCATATCGGCCATCAGCAGGGATTTTAAAAGATACGACAGAAGCATTCTCTTTGTCATAAACACCCATCGGAAGTGCTTTTACAACGCTCTTGTCGGCAGTATTATAAATCTCGGCTACACGAGCTTCTGTTTTGCTTGAGCTGAGTCCGTAAATGGTTACTGTCTCACCTTTCTTTGCAGGGAATGAAATGTAGCATACAGGCTCTCCACCCTTTTCGATGGCAGAACCACCCATCTTGAATCGCTGAGTGAATTTTTCTCCCTTGATTTTAACATCGTCTTTTGTTACTTCGATTGCCTTCTGGGCTCCATGGATAATGAATCCGTCTTCCTCTTTGCGGTCTGAAGTGATTTTGCCCAAATCGATGTCGTTGGCAGAAATATAGCCTTCAGCAAAAAGTGAAGCTCCGAAAAGAAGTGTTGCTGCAATTGCCGCAAGAAGTTTTTTCATAGGATTTACCTCCAGAATATTCCATAGATAAGCAGAAATATTCTTTTTAATTCATTTATTACGAGAAGGAAAAATCATTCTCGAATTGAAAGTATAATTATATAATTGAAAAAAAAACATACAAGTATTTTTAATTTTCCGTTATCTTATTTTCCTTTGAAAATGTAGTGTTTTTTGTTATACTTCTCCACATGAAAAAGGGTCTTGTAATGGAAGGCGGAGCCATGCGCGGCATGTTCACGGCCGGAGTGTGTGATGTTTTATTGGAAAACGGAATTAACTTTGACGGAGCCATTGGCGTTTCCGCTGGGGCAACTTTCGGCTGCAATTTTAAGTCCAAGCAGATTGGCCGGGCAATCCGCTACAACAAGCGATTCGCCCACAACTGGCGATACTGCTCTTTCCTCTCACTTTTACTCACAGGCGACCTTTACGGAGCAGATTTTTGCTACAAGCAGCTCCCAAACAAGCTCGACCTCTTTGACTATGAGACTTACCGCTCAAATCCCCTGAAATTTTACGTCGTCGCATCTGACTGCAAGACTGGAAAGCCTGTTTACAAGGAACTTGAAACTTGCGATGAAAAAGATTTGACCTGGATGCGGGCCAGCGCAAGTATGCCCCTCGTGTCTCGTGTAGTCAAAGTTGACGGCTACGAGCTTTTAGACGGCGGAATGACAGATTCAATTCCGTTAAAAGCCTTTGAAGACATGGGCTATGAAAAGAATCTCGTAATTCTCACTCAGCCCCGAAACTTTGTAAAAGAGGCCAGTTCCTCCCTCAAATTAATGAAATTCAGTCTGAGAAAGTATCCTAAAATGTTTGATGCCATGCTTCACCGCCACGAAGTTTACAATCAGGAAAAAGCCTATGTCTTTGAGCAGGAAGAAGCCGGAAAATGTTTCGTAATATGCCCTTTTGAAAGCCTGGGAATCAGCCGCACGGAAAACAATCCCGACGAATTGCAGAGAGTCTACAATTTAGGACGACTTGCAGCCCAGGAAAGCCTGGGAAGGCTCATGGAGTTCTTAAAATGACCTCAAAACTGGAACTAAAAAACCTTTCCTTTTCATTCGGCAATACTCCTGCAGTCAGCGACATTTCGCTCAGAGTCGAGGAAGGAAGCTTTACAACCCTCTTAGGCCCCAGCGGCTGCGGAAAAACAACCCTGCTCCGCTTAATTTCGGGTTTCCTTCAGCCACAGTCTGGCCAGGTTTTAATCGACGGCGTAAATCAGGCCGGAATCGAGGTAAATGAGCGAAAAGTCGGAATTGTTTTTCAAGATTACGCCCTTTTCCCCCACCTTTCAGTTGCGGATAACATTGCTTACGGACTCAAAATACAAAAATCTAATTCAAAAGAAGAAATAAAACAGCTTGTCACAGAAATTGCCTCATCACTTGGAATTGAATCCTTGCTTTTACGCTTTCCAAATGAACTTTCTGGCGGTCAGCAGCAGCGCGTTGCCCTCGCCCGTTCCCTTGTTCTCAAGCCCAAGATTCTTTTGATGGACGAACCGCTTTCTTCTCTGGACACAAAATTGCGCACAAAAGTCCGGGAAGAGCTTAAAGAAATTCAGCAAAAACTAAAGATAACAACTGTTTATGTCACTCACGATCAGGAAGAGGCCCTTTCCCTCTCAACGAAAATCGCCGTACTTAACGAAGGAAAACTCCTGCAGGAAGGAAACCCAAGGGAAATCTATTTTGCCCCGAAAAGCGAATTCGTGGCAGATTTTGTAGGAAAAGCAAATTTTCTCAAAAAAGACGGCAAAACGACCATGATTCGCCCGGAATGGTTTGAACTCACCCATCAATCCCAAGCATGGGAAAAGGAAGTTGTAACTTCAGAAACAATTTTGCTTTCCGGCACAATTTTAAGCGAGCAATTTTTAGGAAGCAAAAGCCGTTTCGTAATTCAAACTTGCGGCACAGACTCAAAAGAGACCGTCACTGCTGATTTTGACACAATCGAAGCGGAAAGCCTTAGAATTGGCGACAGAATCGTTATGAGAGCAAAAAAAAGCTGGGAAATTCAGCCTTAATATCAGGTAATCAGGTTTTAACATCTTTTTTCTTTTCTATGAGAAATTTCATGCTATAATTTCATTATTGATGAAAAAAGTGTTTTCTTCGCTCTTAATCTTTCTCCTTCTCCCCCTCTTCGCCCAAAATCCAAAGCGACCGCAATTCTCGGGCAATCCCTTCGTTCCGGAAGAAATCAAGACTTTTTTTAAATTTTACCCTGACATCAAATATACAGTATTTTTTGACGACAAACTTTTTGACTGGAAAATCGACATGACAGCAGACTTGTTTTTTGAGCGCACAAAAAAGCCAAAAGGTCAGAAAAGTGTGACACTCTATTGGGCGGGCGGAAGGCTTTTGCCAAAAGAAGAGCTCCCCAATAAAGAAAATTACTGGATTCTTCAATATAATTATGAAAATAAACTCCGGGACCCAAAGACCTTCACACCGGAAGAAATTGACCGCATAAAGAATTTCAGTTCATCTGAAAACCGCAAAAACAGCGGCGGTACACCAATGTTCTTCTTTGACTGGCTCTATTCGGCTCAATCCCAAAGAATTATAGAAGAGCACATAATTCGCACGACTTTCCTTGGCAAAAAAACACGGATTCACGAGCGAATCTATGACCCGATAAAAAATGTCGAAAAGAAAATCCTGGCCAAAAAAGACAATCCCGAAATAAAAGCCTTTCTCTCTGCCCTGAAATCCGCAGACGCCTACCACTGGCGGGAAATCGCCGAAACCTCACGAAAATCCTTCCACTCATACGGAATCGCAATCGACCTGCTGCCAAAAAGACTGAACGGCCGGGCAATATACTGGGGCTGGGAAAAAGAACGCAGCGGTGACAAATGGATGCTGGTGCCGCTGGAAAAACGCTGGATGCCCCCCGCTGAAATCCGGAAAATCTTCGAAAGCGAGGGCTTTATCTGGGGCGGTTACTGGATAATCTTCGACAACATGCACTTTGAGTACCACCCGGAGTTAGTAAAAATTAGCAATTAGAAGTTAGGAGTTAGAAATTGGGCGCATCGGCTTCGCCGCCGGGCTTTTCGTGGCTCCGCTATCGCTCCGTTACTTCGTAATGCGCTTTGCGCACCACTACAATCCCTTGCGCTTCGCAATTCTCGTGGAATTTACCCCCCATATTCAGCACATGCATACGCATTTATGGATTGCTCCGCAATCCTAACGAGAATTACTTCGTAATTCTCGCGGAATTTATTCCCCGAACTCAGCACATGCATACGCATTATGGAAGTGGATGCTTTCTTCGGTTTCAGCTTCAACGGTGAACCACTTGAAATCCATTTTCTTTAGGCCCAGGTAGACTTCGCGCACAACATCTTCGACGAAGCGGGGATTGTCGTAAGCATGCTCCGTCACGAATTTTTCGTCCTTGCGTTTGAGAACCGAATAAAGCGGAGTTGATGCACATTCCTCAATCATGGAAATCACATCCTCAATCCAGAAAAACTTGCTGTAAAGCACTTTGACCTTAACAAAGCCCCGCTGATTATGCGCTCCGTACTCAGAAATAGCCTTAGAACAAGGACAAAGGGTAGCAACCGGCACCTTGATTGAGATGAAGAATTTTGAGTCCACCGGGGTTTTAGGGGCTTTGCCCCTAGGAGAGGGGGGTGTGGGTGAAAGCGAAGCTTGAACCCCAGGGGGGAGACTTCCCCCTTCCCCTTTGCTAACTGCTAATTGCTCACTCCTAACTCCTAACTCCTCACTCCTAACTGTCACTTCCCCTTCGTAGGAGCAGGTGTATTCCATGAGGCCGGCGGATTTTGTGACCGGGGCAGTTTTCTCGATGAAATAAGGGAAAGTGATTCGTCCAAAAGCACGCTCGGCATCCAGTTTTGAGCGGATTT
>CAMVJE010000039.1 GCA_947167745.1 uncultured Treponema sp. | reverse complement strand
GCAGGCGGGATTCTGAGTCTTTTTCTTCAAGAAGAGCCTGTGCTTTTGCTTCTTCTTCGGATTGATTTTGGGTGATTGTGTCTTTTATTTCTTTTTCTGCCATTTTGTTTCTCTAAACAGAGACAGTCTAGCAGATTTGGAGAGAAAAGAGAATCAGATGCTAATAAAGAAGATTTTGTTTTTTATTGTGTGTATACTATAAAAGTGCAAAAATTGTCGTGTATATACGGTGTAAATGTGATAAATTTATCGTATTTACACTATAAAATATGCTTGATTTTGTCGTCTATGCACGATAAAATCGTAAGCGTTAAGAGGTGCGTCTATGAATCACGATTTACTGAAAGAAGTCATTTTTGATCAGGCAGAATTCATTAAAAACTCAAAAATCATAAAAAGAGATTACACCTTTGAAAAGAACGCAAACTATATTCTGGTCGGTTTGAGACGAGCTGGCAAATCCACGCTTTTGTACGGAATCGCAAAAGAACTTGTCGCAGAAGGATGTGACTGGTCGCAGATTATCTACATCAATTTTGAGGACGACCGTTTGCTTGGATTCTCCGTATCTGACTTCAACGACATTGTTGCAGTTGCCCACGAACTGAACGATTCAAAAGAAGTTTACTATTTTTTCGATGAAATTCAGATTATTGACGGCTGGGAACACTTTGCGCGCAGGCTTGCCGACCAGAAAAATAGGGTTTACATCACGGGAAGTAACGCAAAAATGCTGAGTTCAGAGATGGCGAGCACTTTGGGCGGGAGATATATCCCAAAAATGATTATGCCTTTTTCTCTGGGCGAAGTTTTGGATTATAAAAATATTTTGCATGATGAAAGGGCAATGCTCACAACATCAGAATCAGCAAAAATCAGAAGAGCCTGTCAGGAATATATCGCGTGCGGAGGACTGCCAGAAGTGCAACTTTTTACGAACAAAAGAGAATACATCAAGACCGTCTATGAAAAAGTCCTTTTGGGAGACATCATAGAGCGGGAAGATGTAAAAAACAAGCTTGCTCTTCGCCTGATGATTAAAAAAATCGCCGAAACTGTTATGAGCGAAATCTCATTCAACACTCTTGCCGGAAATGTAAAGGCTGCTGGAACAAAAACATCAACTGATTCCATGATTGAATATTCATCTTATGCACAGAACGCATACCTTGTGTTCCGAACAAGCAATTATGTCTCAAAATTTGCTGAAAAAGAGGGCACTCCACGGTTCTATTTTTACGACAACGGACTTCTTTCACTTTTCCTTGTGGATAAAAAATCTGCCCTTCTGGAAAATGCCATCGCCGTTCATTTAAAGCGGAAGTTTGAGAATGAAATCTACTATTTCAAATCAAAACAGAACGGAATTGACATAGATTTCTATCTCCCGGAGCAGAAAACAGCCATTCAGGTTGCATACGAGCTTGGAGACGCAGAAGAGCGAGAAACAAAAAGTTTGTTTTCGTTTGCGGAAAAATCAGAAGAAGCGCAAAGACTTATCATAGTCACTAATGAGGAAGAAAGGACGATTAGGAAAGACAATCTTACGATTGAAGTCGTGCCTGTTCATAAATTCTTGCTGGCAGACTATGTGTAATGGTGTGGGGGAAAATAAAAAAACAGACACAACAAAAAATTCGGACAGAATTTTTAGTGTGTCTGATGTAATTTTGCGAATTTTCAGTTTTCTACTTATTCGTAATTTTTTTTCAGTTCATCGAAGCTGAGTTTTCCGTCAATTTCTCGAACTTGAATTTTTCCGCTGAGAACATTAAAGAAGAATTCCGTAATATCCTTAACATTGAGTTCTGGACCTTTTTCACCGTTTGATTTTGTGAGTGAGTAAGTTTTCAAAATCTGGCTTCCGAGGCTTGCAGAAATAATAAGGAAATGATTTTCCATTTTTTCCATGTCAATCAAATCGCTTACGAGAACGCGGCTTGCAACGCTGTAGCTGTTAATAAGGCTCTGAGTGCCGTTCTCATCCGTGAGAACTGTGCGCTGAGTATCGTTTACAAGGTCGATTTTGATTTTTCCGGTGTTTTGTTTTTCATCTTCGCCCTTATAAAGAGAACCGAGGTCAGCAAGAGAGAGATTCCAGAATTCAGTGTTCGGAAGAAGTGACATCGGCTCGACAGAAAATGCAGTCGGATAGAGAAGGTAGTTCACGCCCGAAGCGTTGACTTCAGGTGAGTTGAAAGTACCGATGATGCTGCCGTTGATTGTAAGGCTTCTGCTGGAGAAGACACCGCCGAGAACAACGCAGTTCTCAAGCTGTATCTCCGTACCGTAGATTGAGCCGCAGACCATGCAGTTCTTCATTTTGATTGTCGGAGCGTTTACATCACCGCCGTAGATTGCCCTTCCTGTTGAAATCAAAGAAGACACGCTCTGTGAACTTGCGACTGATTTATTGAAGTAAATCAAATCTTTTGCGTCACTTTTGATGTGAAGTTCTTTGTCCGCGAAAACAGCCTTTTTGAATTCTGCCGGTCCGTTTGAAATTTCTAGGAATTTTGCGTAAGTCGAGCCTTCAACGAGAACATTTGTATCGACGATGACCTGACGGTCGAGTTCTGCGTTTGTGCGTGGAATAATGCTTGTCGCAACACGGTTGTCACGCAAAGTGATTGTATTTTGTCCAAAATCTTTATCATTAATATCTTTCATTTTTGTTATGCCTCCTTAAGTTTTTTGAGCACTTCGTATACTCTGAGTGATTTTTCGTCTTTCAAGTCCTGAAATTCCCGTTCTGCAATCAGTTCGAACGCTTCATTAATTTGTTTTGCCTCGTTTTCGTCTTTCGTCTGATTTTCGTTGAAAGTTGAGACAAAATAATTTTTGACCGTTTCGCTAATTGCAGTCTTGGAATTCTCACTTAAAGGATTTGAAAAACAATTATAATCTGTTACATTCGATTCCAAATTTGAACTTTCGGTAAAAATTACAGGAATGTAGTTACTTTCGCTTGCAACGCATCCATGTTCTGAGACAATGCTACCTACTTTTTTGGAATACACTGTCTCCTGAATGACATTCGCCGCAAGAGAATCAATTGCTTTCTGTACCCTTGATTTTGCATTCGCAATGAGAAGCTGTTGCTGAACAATCTCATCTTCATTCAATCCCAGAAGGAACTGAGCGACTTTTTTTGAAGTCTCAGAGTGAAGCTGCTCGCCTTGAACCCGCTTTGAGATTTCAAAGACATTTCTGTCGAGGGCAACAACACGCTTTTCAAGTTCTTCGTCGAGATTCTGAAAGACTTTGTTGTATCTGTCTGAAACTCGCGAATAATCGTCCTGCATAACGATTTGCTGTTTTTCAAGAGTCGCTGATTTTGTTGTGAGAAGCTCGAAAACAGCCTTGAATTTCGCAGCAAGGGCTGCAATGTTTTGGTCAAGCTCGGATTTAATCATATTGAAAAAGCCCGAAATGACATGACTGGAAACTTCATCAGCAGACTTTGCGATTGAAGCAACTTGTGCTGAATTCATTGTTACGACAGCACCGTTGAGTTGACGGACTGAGTTTGAACAATGATTTACGCTTGAATCAAATGGGTCTGTATCAACGAAAAGATTTACCGTGACAGGTACACTGCCTGAGTAATGAACGGTTCCCGAAACTGTACCGCCATGTTCACTTGCAGGATAGCTGTGAGAATAACTTTCAGTTCCAGAATAATAAACGGAGCCTGTATAAGACTTTGAATAACTCATTCTTAAACCTCCGTTTCCTGCCATTTGCTCTCGTCAAAAAGTCGAAGCATTTCTTTGGCGACCCGTTCATCGGAAATTTCAGCGTTTACTTTCTGTTGGAAAGATCTCTTTATTGGTTCGAATTCCGTATCATTGATTTCTTTCCACGAAAAATTATCCGAATTTTCTTTGAGTTGGTTCAGGTATTTAGAATTTACAGAGAATGCAGCTTCTGTTGAAGTGACGATATTCTTGATGCTTGAATCCTCGCTCATCATTGAATCTGTTTCTGAAAAAATAACTGGAACATATTCTTCGCAGGGCTTCTCAAACTCAATTTCTTTTAGAATACTTTGAACCGAATCCGAATACTTTATCTGTTCAATTACATCGTCAGTCATAACACCGATTGATTTTGCGCTTTTGCTTTTTACAGTGGCGTTTGCCTGTTTTACATTCACAATCTGAGTGTCATTGCTGTAACAAATCGCTTTTATTACTTCGCTACCTGTCTTGAATTGGCTCAGTTTGTAATTGCGTGAAATTTCATAGGCTCGTTTATCGAGTTCATGAATTCGGGTCTCAAGTGCCTTATCAAGTGAAGAAAAATGCTTGAAGTAGCGTGCTTTTATTCGCTCGTAATCATCTTGCATAACAACCATAATTTTATCGATGTCACTCTTGAAAGTTTCCATCAACTGCATGGTACTGAGCATTTTGCTTGAAATGGCAGCAATTTTCTGGTCGAATTGGCTTTTCATCAGGACGAAAAAACCCGTGTCTACGTTATGACAGATTTGTTCTGAAGCCCTTTGCTGTGCAATAACAACGGCACTCTGCATTGCCACGACAGAACTTGTGACATCACGAACATTTGAGTTTACATAGTCCAGAGAATCAGCCATTGGCTGGGTGTCAACAGTAATATTAAAATCAGCCATATTACTCACCATCCTTTTCTAATTCATCATCAGACTCCTCGTCTTCCGACTCCTCGTCATCAAATTCATCGTTTTCTGTCTCAGACTCTTCTTCTTCAGAAATCTGCTCTTCATCATCATTTGAATCTGCCTCGTTTCCGGTGATTCCCTCAGTTTCTTCAGTCATGTTTTTTTCTTCTTGTGGCTGTTCCTGAGAAACTTCTTCTTCGGTCGGCTCTGACGGAAGTTCACCGTTTAAACTGTCAATTCGGTTAATTTGGTTGGTCGCAACTTGCTGAAGATCCATCGCGAAGTCTTCCATAAGTTTTGGCTCTACGCTTGGCTCCGGCGGAAGGTCTGAGTAAGTTGCGAAGTAACTGTTGACAGGAATGATTTTCTGACGGCGAGGGTCAAGATTCTGCAAGTTTTCTGGGATGATAGAATCTGCGACTTTCTTACTTTCACCGTCACGGAGAGAACCTTCAAAATACTCGACGAAACCGAATTTCTCAGAAGAATCGTTGATATCCTTCTGAAGACCTCTCATATAAACTTGAAAACCTTCCCCGATTTCTCGGCATCCTTCTACCTTTTCTTCGATTTCTTTGATTGCCTCATCAGATGAATTCACTTCCTTGGTTTCAATATCAGCACGACCTGTTACTTTCATTGCATTCTGAGTCTGCTTGTATGAAAGATATGTGTTGTGAGCCGTAGAATACTCAGCATAAGCGTTCGTAATTTGAGTAATTAATTCCTGTCCGGTTTTTCGGTTATCTCGGAAGGCTGCCTCAACATCCTGATGCCATTTGTTAAGATAGCTCAGTTTCTGATCTTTTATATTGTTGTAGATTTTAAGTCGCTCAACTCGAGTTTCGTTCATAAGGTTATTGATAAGAGGCATCAAAACCTCTTCTTCAATTTGATTCATACCAAATGGCATAATCGTGCGTGTGTTGTCCTCTGCGACCCAGTTTTTATTATAGATGTCATAGCGGACTTTAGAACTCTCTTTTAGCTCAAACGGTTTATAGCTTTCAACACAATCCTGATAATTGAAGTTTGTATCACGAATTCGCGCAAGTTCTTCTGCTTCAAGTTGCGGTGAATACTGGTTGTATCCAGATTTTAAGACTGCAGAGAGAATTGAGTTCGTGTAGTCGAGAAGGCTTGAGGTCGAGTTTGTCTTGATTTTTGAAACAAGTTGGACTGAATCACCAAGTTTGCGAATCAAAGATTTGAAATAATTGGAGTTTCCTCCGTCTGTATTTTTTTCAAGCTGTTTTTTTAGGTCACTGATATTTGTAAATGCTTCAAGTTTTGAGTCAAACCCCTCGGTGTCAAATACTTTTACGATAGGTTTGTTGCCGGTATCTGTTGTTGCATATTCTTCAAGGAATGATTCCTGCTCGCTTTCTGGAGGAACAACTGGAAGAGATACTGAGCGAGTGTCTGAATCTGTGAGAAGATAGCTGATATTGCGAACTTCACGGTCAATATTTCCTATGTAGTTGTGCATGGTGATTTCCTGTACGCTCTTACTGTAAGCACTTGTGTCAATCTGCTCTGCATCTTCGTTTCCTTCGACAATTGGAATGTTATCAAGGTTACTCTCAAGGTTCGTAAGTGATTCCTTAAGTTCATTCGGCTTGTGCAGGACTGAAAGTGAAAAGTCTGTGTTCGGAAGAGACCCCGTGTGATCGATTACGAAACTTTTTCCTTCAAATGGAACCCGGGTTGCGACGGGAACATAAGCCACGCCCATTTTGCTGACTTTATAGTTGCGGCGGATATTTGCCTTCGCTTCGTTGAATGCTTTGATATTGTCCTCAAAGTTATCAAAATCTTTTTTTGCTCCGTTCTTCTTTACAAGACTTACAATTGCTATAATCAGACAGCCTAATGCAAGACAGCCAACTGTAATACCAGCCTCCAGCATATGCAATAAAAGAATAATAAGAGTACAGCCTATTGCACTCACTCCAGCAATGCTGAATGCCACAATCATTATGATTTTGAATTTTTTCTGTCGCTCTTCTGAAGTGTTTTTTCGGTTAGTGGCATCTTCGATTTTGTTTTCTAAATCGATTTCTTCGCCGACGATTTTTTCTGCGGCTCTTTTGTAATAATCAAAAAGAACCTTTGCCTCATCTTCATAAATATTTGAAGATTCCTTAAAGATTTTTCCAGTCATTTTTTAAATTTTCCTCCTTATTTAAGAATGACTTTTTTATTTTCTGAGAAGTTTCCGTTGTTTAAGCAGAAGATCTATTTCAGCGATTTTTGCATCGAGCTCCTGTGCAGAAAGTGTTGAAGAAGAAATGACATTTGCAGCGATAATCATTTTCATCTCGATGTCAGCAGCTTGCTCGGTATCAACTGGAGACATGTATCTAACATCATCACATAATCTTATAAGTTTTGCCTTTTGGTCACGAAATTCATCGCTTAAAGTGTTCGCCTTCAGGTTGAGCATTTCAAATGCATTCTTGACCTCACCGATTTTTGTAAGAGATTTTCTTTCTGCCGCTTGAACTTCGCCGATATGAGTACCGGAAAAATATCCGAAGTAGACGAAAATTGCGAGAAGAAAGAACAACACACATTCGGCAATTACTGCATATGTGAGCGCAATTTTTTCAGTCTTTACGCACACGATAAGAATAAAGGTGGTAAAAACAAAAAAAGAAGTTGAAATCCAAATATGAACCGTTGAAGTGATTTTTGTGTCGATTGTTTTCGTCGTAATCGAACTGAAAAACAGCGGAACAAAAAACATTGCATAACAGAGACAGATGTTTATCCACATAAATTTGTCATTACCAGTCACTTCTTCGCCTTTTGTACTGGGGCCAAGAAGATGATAGGCAAGTGCGATAACAGCAAGACCAAAAAGGAAAATCAGAAATTTGAAAATTCCAAGTTGTTTTCGATTCATATTTAATCCTCCGAGAATAAAATTGTTAAATTTTGATTTGGCAGTGTTTCTTGTTTACATTCTGTTTCCACAATTCGGGCAGAATTTTGTACCTGCAGGAACATTTGAACCGCATCGGGAACAGGCATTTCCATTCATCATATTGTTGAGAGCGTTCTGTCCTTGAAGGCTTGCTCCGCAAACTGCGCATCTTTTTGCATTCATATCGTTGTCACGGCCACAGACCGGGCATGGATTGTAAGGGTCACCGCAGTGAGGACAGAATTTGCTCGCAGAAGTGAAGCTTTTTCCACAGCGGGAGCAGAATACGGTGGTTTGCTGGGCCATTGGCCGAACTCCACCGCCCATTCCCCCCATATTTCCTGTGAAATTTCCAGTTCCGGTTGGACTCATCATCGCACTTCCCATCGCAGCGTTTCCTCCCATTCCGCCGCCCATCATCATCGCTGCACCTATCATTCCGATTCCTCCTCGGCTGTTCTGTACAGCGTTGTTTACGGTTCCGAAACTCTGCTTCTGCTGCCAGGTGTAGCCGGCAATGTTCTGTGCCGAGCGGTCACTCATTGCATCAGAAATTTTCTTTCCGTCAGGAGTGCTTGTATCAAGATCTACAGAAGTGATGTAGTAGCCTGTCAGATCAATTCCGTATTCATCCCAAAAATTTTTGAGCGGCTCAGAAAGGAAGGTAGAAAGTTCGTCAAAGTGACCGGCGATTGTCATAATGCCTATTCTGTTCTGGGTCATAAAAGTGTTGAGACAGCTGTTCGTCTTTGCAACGAGTGGACCCATAAAGTGATCAGTGAGCTGGTTAGAATCAAAAGAATTGAGAGTTCCGACAAGTTTGACAAGGAATTTTTCAGCATCCCGGATTTTAAGGCCGTATCGTCCTTGAGCGACAAGAGGAATCATCTGACCGTAATCAGGGTCCATAAAACGCATTGTCGTTGTTTTCCAGTCGATAGTAAGCGGGGCTGCCTTGTTAACGAACCAGACTTCAGCAGTGAAAGGATTTTTTTTACCGAACGGAAGTCCGAACAGATTCCGTAGCAGGGGAAGGTTTTCAGTTGAAAGAGTGTGCTTTCCGGGGCCGAATTTTCCTAAAATCTGCCCTTTTGAAAAGAACACTGCCTCCTGACTTTCACGCACAATAAGTTGTGTCGCAGTGCTGAGATTTTCGTGAGGGAATCGCCAAGCAAAAATATCATTGCTCTGTGGCTGCCATTCGACGACATCAATAAGTGCCATATTTTATCTCCATAATTACTTTGTAATTAAACTGCCAACTAATTGCAATTACAAAGTTAAAATAGTATTGCAGTTAGTTTACATATTATATCACACTGTCATTATATCGCTAGTAATTTTTTAGAAAATCCTTGCGTAAAGTTATATTTATGACAGAAGATGAATTACAGGCACGAGTCATTGATAATATTCGTTCTTTACGCAAAAAAGCAGGGTTATCGCAGGAAAAACTTGCAGATAAAGCTGATATTTCACGACAGATGATGAATGATATAGAAGGACGTAAACGCTGGCTTACGAAAGGAACTCTTGTAAAATTAGCAAATGCGCTTAGAGTGGATGTTTATGAACTTTTTATTCCAAATGCTCAAGAAAATGAAATCACAAAAGACATTTATGATGTGATTACAAAGAAACTTATCACGCAAGTAAAAGAAGCTGTAAACAAGGCTCTGGAAGAACTTTAATATAATATACAATTTTGTTTATTTAACTTTACATTAACATATATTTATATTATGCTTGTTGTATGAGCAACGAGATTCCAAAAACTTTTGAAAATTCGTTAATTCGCACCGCATGGAACGAGCAGGAAGAGGAATGGTATTTTTCTGTTGTGGATGTTGTCGGTGTGCTGACGGATGCTAAAGATTATCAAGTAGCGAGAAATTATTGGAAGGTTTTAAAAAAACGGCTGAAAGATGAAGGTGCTGAACCGGTTACAAATTGTAACCAGTTGAAATTAAAATCTGCTGATGGAAAAATGCGACTTACTGATGTTGCGAATACGGAGCAATTGTTAAGAATTATTCAGTCTGTTCCGTCAAAAAAAGCCGAACCTTTCAAAAAATGGCTTGCAGAAGTTGGCCGGGAACGAATTGAAGAAACAATTGATCCTGAAATCACAATAAACCGAGCTTTGGAAACTTATGCAAAGAAAGGTTATTCTCGTGAATGGATTAATCAACGTTTGCAGGCAATTCAGGTTCGCAAAGAACTTACTGACGAATGGGAACTTCATGGTGTTAAGAAGGGCGTTGAATATGCAATTTTAACTGATGAAATTACAAAAGCCTGGTCTGGAATGACAACAAGAGCATACAAAAACTATAAAGGTCTAAAAAAAGAAAATCTTCGGGATAATATGAGCACAACGGAGATAATTCTGAACATGCTGGCAGAAACGGCTACAAAAAATATTTCTCAGACTGAAAATCCATCGACATTTGAAGAAAATAAATCTGCTGCACAACGCGGTGGAAGAATTGCAGGCAATGCGAGAAAAGAGCTTGAATCGGAAATCGGCCATAGTGTAATTTCTAATAAAGCGGCTCCAGAATTAAATACTATTGTTACAAACTTGATAGAAAATGCCGGAAAGGAATAAAAGAATGATTAGTGTAATAAAACTACTTCGTGAACAGAATCACTACACTCAGACAAAACTTGCTGAGAAACTGGGTATTTCTCGTCAGGCTTTGATAAAATATGAAAGCCTGGAACTGGAACCGCCACTTTCGGTTGTGCGTCAGCTTTCAAAATTATTTAGGGTGGGATACGACTGCATCATAGATAATCAGCTTCCGGTAGACCTGAACGGCAACGATAAAGAACGTCTTATGCTAATACAAAAATGTTTTCCGAGTCTAAAAGAGTATGAAAAACAAGCGGTTACAGAGATGGCTCGGATTATGGCAATGGGAACGGAAAATACAGATGTCTGAAACCGCAAGTAAAACATGAAAAAAAGCACTGCCCCAAAAGACAGTGCCTTAATTTGTACTCCTACTTGCTCAAAAGTTTATTCATCACGACTCGTTTTAACTTCCGTGTTAAAACGAGTCTACGAGTTTTCTTGCGAAAACTCGCGGGTTCTGCTTGCTGTGTACTGACGCACCATCCTGTTGCTATTTTGCAAGGAGTTTATTTACCGACCTTACAAAAGCAACTGGATCCTTAAGCTCGGCTCCGCTCACAAGCAATGCCTGGTCGAACAGAACTTCGCTCACATCCGCAATGTAGCTTTCGTCACTGCAAGATTCCAAAGTCTTTACGATTGCGTGGTCGCCGTTGATTTCGAGAATCGGCTTGATTCCAGGACCAGCCTGACCCATTGCACGCATCATGCGCTCCATCTGGATTCCAGGATCGTTCTCGTCAACTACGATACAGCTCGGTGAGTCAGAAAGTCGTTTTGAAAGGACGACATACGCCACTTCGTGTCGTTTACATGAGTAGAAATTATTAACACGCCGCTCACGCGGCTTGCGTATCCTTCACGCGGTTGCCCAATGCCTTCTTGATTTTCTCCTGAACAGGCTTGAAGGCTTCTTCCTTCTTTTTTGCCTCGTCCTTGTCAACGCCCAGCTCGTCGTCGCTGCCCGCGCGGTTCACGGCTTTAAGGTCGAAGTCTTTGTATTTCATCAGGCTTGGAATTACGATGTCGTCGATTTCGTCTGCCATAATCAGGACTTCAAATCCCTTCTTTTTGTATGCTTCGAGGAGTGGTGAAGCGCGCAAGTTTTTCTCGTCGGTTCCTGTAATATAGTAGATTGCTTTCTGCTCAGGCTTCATGCGCTGAACATAGTCGGCAAAGCTTGTCCAGTTGTCGTCGCCAGTTCCGGCAGCGTCAGTACTCTTGAATCGGACGATTTCTGAGATTTCCTCGCGGTTTGTATGTAGAATTTTTCACAAAAGTTTGATAGATTGAACTAAAGGTTTGCTATAAAAAAGAAGTCCGCGGTCCCTATCGGTGCAAAACACCCACTGCATAAGCAGGAGAAGGACTTCCGCGGCTCACGATTTAAATATAACAGTCTTTTTCGTAAAAATCAACAGGATTTTTTAATGAACAATCATTTTTATTCTGAAATTGAATGTGCTTTCACTTCTTCACGGCTTTCTGTTTATAAACAAGATGGGGCGGACGACATCACTTGTATTGCCCGCTATTTGTACAATATTGAAGTTTGCAAAAGCCTTTATTCATCTTTGAATATTTTTGAAGTCACATTTCGTAATGCGATAGACAAGGTTTTGTGCGTGGTTGCTGGAAGTGATAATTGGTATGACATTTTGTCACTTGATTCAACTTCGCTGAAAAACATAAGCGATGCAAAGCATAAAATTCAAAAGAAGGGAAAAATGGTTACTCACGACAGAATTGTTTCCGAACTGACTTTTGGATTTTGGACTTCATTGCTTACGCCACGATATTCGCAGGCTTCATTTCAAAGTAAGATTATAAAAACTTGTTTCAAAACTGTTCCAGCGGCTCAGCGAAACATAAAATATCTGCAAACAAGATTTGATAAGATTCGCATTTTGCGAAATCGAGTTTCACATCACGAGAGAATCATTCACTGGAAAGATTTACCCACCCAACACGATGAACTTCTTGAAAGCATAAAATGGCTTGATAATGCTTCTTACGAATTGGCTTGTAGTTGCGACAAATTCCCGAAAGTTTATGCGAAATCGTTTAAGGTTTATAAGCGGTATGTGAGGTGGCATTGGAATAGGTATTAAAATTTGAGAACCCAAAGAAAATTATTATAGGATGTCAAATGTTATAATGCAATTTGCACCATTTCCAGGTCCTGTTATTCTAATTCTATGTTATTTAAAATATCAAATTGTCAATAGTTTTTTTTCGCTGATTTTCAAGTTCTTTCTTTTTTTGCTGATTTTCGGCTTGTACTCTATTTCTTTTTTTCAACAACCTTGTTTTTGAAAGCGCAAGCATTTCAATTACTACAGCATCTGTATATTTGTGTGTAATGTTTTCTTCATTCCATGTTATGACAATACCAGTTAAAGGATTGTCATAAAACAGCCGCCTCTCCACAAAGGAAGAAGCGGCTTTTGGAAGAAAAAAGGTAGGGAGCGTTAAGAAAACTTGCGAGGCAAGTTTTTAGCGATTCTCGATGAAGGCTGTGCCTGAATCGTTGAAAGGGGAAAAGAAACCTTTCGCAAAAGGTGTCGTTTCCCCTTTCTTTGCTTTTACTTACTCAAAAGTTTATTCACAGCCTTAACGAACTCCATCGGATCCTTAAGCTCGGCTCCGCTCACAAGCAATGCCTGGTCGAACAAAACTTCGCTCACATCCGCAATGTAGCTCTCGTCGCTGCAAGATTCCAGTGTCTTAACGATTGCATGGTCGCCGTTGATTTCGAGAATCGGCTTGATTCCAGGGCCGGCCTGACCCATTGCCCGCATCATGCGCTCCATCTGGATTCCAGGATCGTTCTCGTCAACTACGATACAGCTCGGTGAGTCAGAAAGTCGTTTTGAAAGCACGACATCCTTAACACGGTCGCCCAATGCCTTCTTGATTTTCTCCTGAACAGGCTTGAAAGCTTCTTCCTTCTTTTTGGCCTCGTCCTTGTCAACGCCCAGCTCGTCATCGCTTCCTGCTCGGTTCACGGCTTTGAGGTCGAAGTCCTTGTATTTCATCAGGCTTGGAATTACGATGTCGTCGATTTCGTCAGCCATAATCAGGACTTCAAATCCCTTCTTTTTATATGCTTCGAGGAGTGGTGAAGCGCGCAAGTTTTTCTCGTCTGTACCTGTAATATAGTAGATTGCTTTCTGCTCAGGCTTCATTCGCTGAACATAGTCGGCAAAGCTTGTCCAGTTGTCGTCGCCAGTTCCGGCTGCGTCAGTGCTCTTGAATCGGACGATTTCTGAAATTTCCTCGCGGTTTGCATAGTCTGAGTAAAGACCTTCCTTCATCGGGCGGTTGAAATTCTTGACGAATGTGTTCCACTTTGTGATTGCGGCCTTTTCCTCGTCGCTTCGCTTGCTTTCCTCAGTTTTCTTTGCTTTGTCAGCGGCTTCTCCCATTTTCTTGAACTCGCTGAGCAATTTCTTTACGCTGGCGCTCTTGATTGTCTCAAGAATTCGGTTCTGCTGCAAAATCTCACGGCTTACGTTGAGAGGCAAATCCTCGCTGTCGATGATACCGCGTACGAATCTGAGGTAAGCCGGCAAAAGTTCGCGGTCGTCGTCAGTGATGAAAACTCGTTTTACATAAAGCTTGACACCGCTCTGATAGTCGGCCTGATACATGTCGAAAGGAGCGTTCTGTGGAACATAGA
>CAMVJE010000038.1 GCA_947167745.1 uncultured Treponema sp. | reverse complement strand
CTTCGGGAGACTCGCTAAAATCGCGTTGCGATTTTTTGACGCTCCCTATCTGTGAGGTACAAATTGATTCTGGCTCTAGCTGGGGAAGCGTGATTTCTTTCTGCAAAAAAGAAAATCTTGGCGGATTCGAGGCTTTTACCGGCCTCAGCGGAACGGTGGGCGGCGCGCTTTTTATGAACGCCACCTGTTTCGGCCTTTCCGCCTGTGACAATTTGATTTCTGTCCGCTACTTTGATCTGAATGACGGCAAGATTCATGAATATCAGAAAAATGAAGCTGACTGGGGGTATAAAAAATCGCCCTTTCAGAATGAAATAAAAGAATTTGACGCGGATGAACACGGATTAACGCAGATGAAAAACGGGGATTTTAAGGGGCTTGCCCCCTTAGGTGAAGGGGCAGGCGGAAATGGCGAAGCCATTGGAGCCGAGGGGAAGACTTTTCCCCTTCCATTACCAGCTGCTCATTGCTCATTGCTAACTGCTAAAATAATTCTTTCTGCAAAATTCTCTGTGACGACCGGCTTTGATTCCGAAAAATCTGAAAAATGCATGAATGACCGAAAAGAAAAAGGACATTTCCGCGCCCCTAGCGCAGGCTCTGCCTTCAAAAACGACGCAACACACGGAATCATCGCGGGAAAAATAATCGATGAGTGCGGACTCAAGGGATTTTCTGTGGGCGGTGCGCAAATTGCTCCCTGGCACGGAAATTTCATCATCAATCCTGAGCAAAAGGCCACGGCCGCAGACATAAAAAAACTATCCGACGAGGTAAAAAAAATAGTCCGTGAAAAAAAAGGCATAGAGCTCGAAAACGAAATCCTTTTTGTGTAAAAGTAACTATTTTTATTCAGCAAGATTTTTATTTTGACGATATATAATAGAGACAACCTTTAGTTTTTGCGTTATACTTTTATAAAGCGGGGATTTAAATTGCTTCAGTTATCATTTGTTAATTTCAGAAAAGATACATACATTCTTATCGAAGGCAAAGAAGTTGCTGACTGCTTTTATATTATTCAGAGCGGGCATGTCAAAGTCTTCCATCAAACCCTGATTCCTGGAGCAGAAAATCAAGTTCTTGGTCCTGGTGACTTTATTGGCGTTATTTCCTGCATGGCCCAGCGTTCCCAGATTGAAACAGTAATGGCAATGTCCGATGTTGTTTGTATCGCTGTCCGTCATGACCAATACCCGGGGCTCATCGAAAAAAATTCAGCTGTCGCAATGAAGATTATCCGCACTTTTGCGAGGCGCATGCGTGATTTAAACGAAATGCTCATGAAGCAAACCCTTAATACTTCTTCAGCCGATGATCCTGATCATATTTTCCATGTTGCAGAGTATTATGATAATATCCAGCAGTTTGATATCGCTTTCTATGCTTACTACCAGTATATTAAAAATCAAAAAGAAGGCGATAATGCAAAAAAAGCTTTAAGGCGAATTGCTGCCCTTAAAAAATCAAGCCGGGCGGTATACATTGAACCCTCCAGTGATATGCTGAGAAACTATCCTCGTGAAACAATGGTTTTCTCTGAGTCGCAGACTGGTGCAGATATGTTCGTTATTCAGGCAGGTTCTGTTAAAATCTCAAAAATCGTAGACGGTACGGAAATCACTCTGGCTGTCCTTAAAAAGGGTGATATGTTCGGCGAAATGGCTCTGCTTGAGAATAAGCCCCGTTCAGCAACGGCTATTGCAAAAGAAGACTGTACCCTTATGACAATCAACAAGTCGAACTTCAACCAGATGGTCGCAACTCAGCCTCAATTGATTGCAAAACTTACAACAACTTTCTCTGAGCGTCTCTGGTCTATGCACAGACAGCTGGCAAACTCTTTGCTCCGTTCAAATCCTGTTGCAAAGATGATTGATATTCTTGCTCTTGAAGTCGAAAAAATGCGTATTAGCCTGGCAAAAGGCACCCAATATCAGACAAATCTTACCCTTGAAGATGTTGCAACTATGTGCGGTCTTACGAAAAAGGAGCAGGCAACTGCAATGTATCCCTTTACAAATTCACCGCTTGTTAAGCTCGTCAAAGGAAAGATTTTTATTCCTGACTGTTCTGAGCTTGTTAAACAGGCTGCTTTCTACAGAAAACAAGTCGCGAGGACAATGCAGCAATAATGAAAAGATTAATCTCTTCGATTTTTGTTTTTTTTATTTCATTTTTTGTTTTTTCCCTTCCGTCAGGATATTCTTCTGCAAAATTAGGAATGAGCATCGATTCGTTAAAGGAAGCCCTCAAAAAAGATCACCAGTTTGGCTATCGTGGTGATAGGGATGTTTCTCTTTCTCCTTCAGATGGTCAATATTTAATTGAAACAGATGGCTCTTTGTACGGTTTTTCATTTTTGGGGCGCTGCTGGTTTCAATTTTCAGAAGATAAACTTTACATCATTACGCTAAATCTTGACCGTAGCAAAGTCGATCACTATTCCGTTTTTGCAAAACTTTGTGAAAAATATGGAAATCCAAGTGAGCTTTCTCCGCAAAAATCGGTATGGCGTGACGGTGATGTAATCATGTCTCTTGAAAAACCTCTCACGCTCAAATATGTAGACGCAAAAGCTTTTGACAGCAAAAAAAAGTCTTCAAATGTTCAGCAGACTGCCTCTGAAAATGCCCGTGATGAATTTTTGGATTCTCTTTAAGACATGGCAGACGCAATTCAACAGAAATCACTTAAAATTGTCCGGAGTATTCTTATGCCAAAAATTTTCCTTTTTCTTTTGACATTTTTGTTTATTCTTTTTTCTTCTTCATGCACACCAAAAACCAAACTCCCAGTAAAAAAACTGACCATTACTAATTCTGAAAAAAAAGAAATTACCGTCAAAGCTGAAATAGCCTCTACTTTTGAAGAAAGAAAAAATGGATTTATGTTCCGGCAGGAAATTCCTGATGGAACGGGAATGCTTTTTATTTTTGAAGAAGAGCAGATTCTTGACTTTTGGATGAAAAATACACCACATCCGCTTTCTATTGCTTATATTGATAAAAATGGTCGAATTCGCGATATACTTGATATGACACCTTTCAGTCTTGCAAATGTTACAAGTTCATCAAAAGTTCTTTACGCCCTGGAAGTTCCACAAGGCTGGTATGAGAAAGTAAATGTAAAGGTGGGAGATAAACTCCGCCTAGACTTCTAGCTTGGCCAGTTCCATTGCAGCAATTTTGTCGTCCGGATCGATTTCGAGAACAGTCTGGAAGTAGCCGGCAGCCATGCTCGGATCACCTTCTTTAAGGGCAACATAGCCGAGATTTGAAATAATTTTTGTGTTCTCGCTGTCCTTGGCCAATGCTTTTTCAAGAAGTTTTTTTGCACCCTTTAGGTCACCTGACTCCAAAAGACAGATTGAAAGTTCGTTGTAAGTATCGCTGGTTTCGCCGCCTTCAAGAGTCATTGCCTTTTCAAAAGCCATTTTTGCTTCACTGTAGCGGCCGAGTTTTCTCATTCCCCAGCCCAGCATGAACCATGCATTCCAAACATTTGGATTTTTTTCGATAAATTTGCGGATTTCTTCGAGGCCTTTTTCTTCTTCGCCCCGGTTAATTAAATCGTAAGCGGCCTTAAAGTGGTCATCGTCCATATTGCGGTTTGAGATGTCATTTAAAATCTGCTGGGCACGATTCTTTTTGTAAATGCCATTTTCGCCAAGATCTTCATCTTTTACATCACAGGTGAGTGCAAGATATGTTTCAAACACATCTTTGGCTTCTTTGTATTTGCGTAGCTTCAGGTAGAAAAATCCTGCGTTAAAGAATGCGTCAGGCAGGGCTGGTTCTGCATCCAGTGCTTCCCGATAGTAGTTGTTTGCATCCTCGTCATAAGCATCGGCATCATCATGGAGGCCTGAGCGGCGGTATGAGTCTGCACGCTGATCAAAAAAGAGTGCCATGTTAAGCACTATAGCCATATCTTCCGGGTCGAAGCCGTGAAGAGCTCGAAAAATCTCTTCTGCAAGGTCAAAATCCTCGTTTTTTGCTTTGAGAATAGCGGCTTCCCCTAATTCTTTTTTGAGGTTCGGGCGGGCATGTTTTAAAATAGAGCGGTAATAAAGAATGTGCTCGTTTTTTGGGTCATAAGCCATGATAGTAAGCAGACCAGCAAGAATCTGCTCTTCAGTGAGGGATTTCATGTCAAAAGTGCCGGGGGCATCTTCTGCCTTTTTTTGAACAGGGAGAGGAATTGTTGTATCGAGATGAAAAGCTTTGTCTGAGAGGGTAAAGCCCTCTGGAATATTGATAAAATAAACTGAGTCCAATGGAGAAACTGGATTCATAAAAACTCCTGAAAATGAGATTCTGTTGATTTTTTATGCTTAAGCCTGAGGTTCTGTCTGACTTGCTTCTGCAGCCACTGCTGCAGACTCATGCTCAGAAGCTGCCTGCGCTTCGACATGGGCTCCTGCGTTTTGTGCAGATGTGGCGGCTTCTTGCTGGGGAGCGGGCTGTTGTGCAATTCTTTGAGCCAGCTGTTCCTGTGCCGAAAGCTGAGTCTTTCTTACAGTTGTAAGATAGTTGTTTAAATGCATTTTGAATGAAAGCGGGAGAGATGTTTCGTCAAACTTAATGCTTGCTATACAGACATCCTTTCGGCCCTGAATTAGATCTGCAGAAACGATTGTACCTCTGATTGAGACTATTTCGCTCGGTTCATTGAATTCAAGCCGTAAAACAGCTTCTTTGCTAGTGAGGTATTGTGAAAGACCTATGAGAATAACTCTTGCGCCTGAAAATGATACATCCCTAACGACACAATGGCGGGGAACGCTCTGAACGATTACATTACACTCTTCTTTTGCAAGATTGAGCTTTCGTTTTGAATCTTCATTGATAAGAACCCGTTCTTCGCGACGACGGACTGCATTTGCATTTGCTTCTAGCAGACGACCAACAATTTCGATTAAATCATCTGGCGGACGGGCTGTAAACTGCAATGTTACTATTACCAGATCTTTAGAATTCATGTAGGGACGGATTTCGGCAACACGCGATGAAACCAAAAAAGTAATAATGCCATCGTCTTCTTGTTCATTGAAACAAAATCTGATACTTGCTGTGGGATTGTCTTTCGCGGCTAATGACTGAAATGCGCCACCTTTTGTTCCGACAATAATTTTTGCATGCTGGAATGAAGTTGAATTGATGATGCAAGGCCACTGCCCGCCGTTACATTTTACGTATACCTGACGAGGGTCAAGTCCCAATGCGCGTATAATGTCTTTTGTGAATGTAAGTTCTGTGTCGCGATATTGGTCGTAATATCTAGAAAGCTGTTGGCTTGTCGCAATTCCCATAGATTAATAATATCCCATAAAATGCTTGTCGTCAATAAAATCAAATAAAGTCTTGAAATTAAATTAAGGTTTTATTCAGAAAAGCCTAGATATACTGCCAGCTTTCTGAGAGGAGAGTGAGACAGCATGTTTGAAGAATTTATGATAAGGCTTGAAGAGTCTCCGCCGTCCATTTCCATTGCATTTACAGCTCCGAGATTTATCATGATATCGGCGCATTCCTGATAAGAAAGACCGACGCTTTCTGATTTATTTTCTCCTTCTGCTGCAAGGAGATAGAGAATTTTCCCATCTTCTGACAAACCAACTGCGATACGGGAGTCATTGCTTGCCCATGAAAAATTTGACTTGACAGAATCCTTTAAAATAGTAAAAAATCCGCCAAAAACATAATCGTAGCCGTCTGTCGTTTCTTTTGTCTGTTTACTGATTATTGTTCCTGTGTAGCCGGCAGAATTTTTCTTAAAGGCGAGTGCAGAGTAGCGTTCGATTGGAGGAGATAGTTCTTCTCCGTTTACTATATGGATTCCGCATATTTTTCTTGTTGATGAGAAAATACTGAACACCTTACTGCTTTTGCTGTCAAATGGAGCCGTGTTTATGGCAATTTGGGCACCGGACTTTCTGGTAAACTCTTTTGCTGTAAGCCCTTTAAAATAGCTGTCGTCTTTGTTTTTGCTTTTGATAAAGTCATTTTTTGAAAGGGGAAAAGTGTGAATTTTTAAACTCGGAGATTTTAGATTAATTTTTACACAGTGGTATCGTATCGGGTAATCTGTGTTTTCGTAAAAAAAATATTCTGCGTAGCCTGTATTGTCGATTTTTTGCCAGACAACTTCTTTGGGAATATATAATTCTTTATCCCGGATAAGAGAAACTGAAGAATCACTCAGATTAGTGGCACAGGAACTAATGAAAAAAATTGAGAAAAATATGAGTGGTAGAGATTTTTTTATTATATTTTTAAAGGTCATTGGTTTGCCAAATAAAAAACCTCTGCATAGAGCAGAGGCTTTGTGATTCCTGAATTAGTAAGCTGAACGAGAGTCGTGTGACTTTCGAGTCTTCTTCATCATTTTTCGCTGAAGAGTCTTGTTTTTGCGGTTCAGGATTGTAGATGGTTTTTCGTAGTATTCGCGCTTTTTGTATTCACGGATGATACCTTCTTTTTCAACCATTCTCTTAAAGCGTTTGATTGCTTTTTCAAGGTTCTCTGTATCTTCAACCAAGATTGTTGCCATATGTATTCACCTCCTGACCCCGGAAACATCCGAAAGTGCAAATATTTTATCAAAAACGAAAAAAGAATTCAAGGGAGATACTGATTTTTTAGCCCGTTCTTACTGATTTTTATCATGTTCAAAGCTGTCTTTATCCTGCTTTTCACGGTTTTTTTCCATAACGAAACTTATAAAGAAATCTTCGAGAGTTTTGTGAGGGCCTGGAATATTAAGCCTTCTTCTGGCACGGGCATTGTCCCTTCGGAGTGAATACTGCTGAAAGAAATCACGGTAGTCTTCACTTACATTTGTTTTGACATCTGTTCCTAAAAATGAGGATACCTCGTCTCGGCCGATTGCAGCGACTCCACGCTCACGAAGGATATTTTTGAGTTTTGTTATCTGTTCGTAGGAAATTCCGAATAGAAATTCCTCCATAGCTTGATTAACTTCCTGGTTTCCAAGCTGAGTTTTTATGAATTCTGACCACTGCTCATCAAGCTGAAATGAAATCATAATGAGCTCGCTTGTGCCCATCATTGTTCCAAAGGCCGGTGCAAGACGGGTGCGTGCCTGCCATACTGACTGTAAAACCGGCGAAATGTCTGTAATATTTTGATCTGCACGGTGTTCCCAGAGGAGAAGCAGTGAAAGAGCTAGCTGTCGGCGTGAAACCATTGGGAGATTTGTATCCCTGATCAGATTGAGGTATACATCTTCGGCGAGTAAAAGAAACATCATAGAGATTGTTTCGTCATGAAAAGCCGAGACAAGTTTTTCTTCAAGATTTGCCTGGCGGGAAATTTTTTCGATTGAGGCGAATGTATGTAATTTTGCAACAAGGAAGCCTTTGCCAAGAGTTGCCTTAGATGGAAGCTGAAGAGTGGTGTCGCCTTCTCTGTTTGAATTTATAAGTGAATCAATGAGCGATGATGGAGTTCGGGTTCCACCAGTGAGATTGGCTCGCTCAAGAAGTGAAGGAAAATTAGCTATTGCGAGTGCGAGTGATTTAAGGTCTTCAACTCGCTTGTTAAATGTTTCGAGGGATTCATTGTTTGTTCCAGAGAGCGCGGCCCTAAGTTCTTTTACAAGGAGAGCCTGTTTTTCTGTAAATACAACGATACCCGTAGAAATTTGCGAAACCTCAGACATTTCTTTTTCCGAGAAAAATTCGCTGATATCTACTCTTTCGAATTTGGAAGTATTTGAGTCCATTTTCTTTTAATTAAATTATACCATAGTTTTTTCTAAATTCAACAGCCTTTGATGCCGATTGTAAGATTATGAGAAAGTGTATTTTTTCGATTTTTGTCCTCATTTTTTCTGTTTTATCACTTTTTGCGGCTGAAGATATTCTTGTTCATCCGGAGGATATTCGCCTTGTTTATGACGGAGGAAGCAGTTTCTCAAATTTGTCAGGATACCACCTCTATATAAGGAAAAAAAGCGGAATTGAGTCGGTAATGCTTGTGGAAACGACAAAAGATCCTGAAGGCAAGGAATCGAACTATGCCTACCGGGCCCTTGATTACAACCCGATTAACGGCGATGAAATTCGTTATCTTGATGGAAAAATTCTTGAGTCAAAATATGCAAAATATTCGTTAATGGATTCTACCCCGGAGAAAGATGAATATTTCGGTGAAGCATTTCATATTTTTATTCCGCCTGAAATTGTTTATGGTTATCCTTGGACGCGAAACGGACTTGTAAAAATTGACCGCGGAACCTTTATCAATATCCGGACTTTTGAAAAAAAATACGGTGATTATTCTGGAAGTTATGCTGATAATGCCTTCATGTTTGATTTAGGGAAGCCTGTGGCTAAAAAAAAGCCTCCTGTAATTGAAAAAAAGTCTGTCAGCGAGCCTCCGCTTATAATTGAGCCGCCTGTAAAAGAGCCGGATGTGCACGAAGATGAGATTGTACCCGCAGAACCTGAAGTAATCGTTCTTACTGATGATTATAATCCTGCTGCAGCTGAGAGTTTTAAAAATATTGCGGCATTTGGTGGCGGGGAGATGGTTTATTCAAAAGGGCCTGATTCCCTGCCTGATGATATTATGGCATCAATTGACCGGATAAAAAACAAAGACTGTGCTGATATTTTATTTGCCATTGATACGACCGGCAGTATGAAAGATGATGTAAAAAAACTTCGTGATGTATGGATTCCTCAACTTGTAGAAAAAGTAAAGTCTTTTAAAAGTCTGAGACTGGCTCTCCTGCTTTATCGCGATTATGGTGATACATACAAGTGGATGGACTTACCAGTGAAAAAGTTTGAATTTACTGAGAATGTCCAGAATTTTAAGAAAAATTTAAATAGCTTCTATATACATGGTACAGAAGGTGGTGATATACCTGAAGCTGTTTACGAGGCTTTGTTTGCTTCGATGGAATATTATAACTGGCGACAGGATGCAGAAAGAAAAATAATTCTGATAGGTGATGCTGAACCTCACCCGACTCCAAGGGGAAGCGGAAAATATACCAAAGACCTTGTCGCTTCACTCGCTGAAGAAAAAAAAGTAATGATAGATGCAATTATCGTCCCTGATAACAAAAGCGACCGGGGACGATAAGCGAAGAATTACTTCTGGTTTTTGATTTTATCGAGTTCAAGCTGGGCGAGTTTTCGATATGAGCCTGGAAGACTTCCTGGCTGGGCGTTTTCGTAAACCTGGATGATTTCCTGAAAAATCGGCTCAGCCTTGTCGTATTTTTTTTGCCGCATAAAGAGATGTCCTATTTCATAAGTGGCTTCGAGGTATACAGCCGGAACATCTGCATAACGCTCAGTAACAGCATTGTAATAACGGAGTGAAGATTTATATCTGCCGTTTTCAAATTCGGCCTGACCTTTTTGAATAAGCTCCTGGGCGGTAAGTTCCTGAGGAATCTCTGTTGGTGTAGAAGAACAGGCTGTAAAAATTGCTGAACATAGAGCAATGATAAAAATCGATTTTAATAATGTGTTTTTCATACATCCATAATAACAAATTGGCGCAAAAAAAGATACTATACCGGAAAGAAAGCTGAGATATCTTTTTTAGTCCTTATAAATAGAATCGTTGAACACATCCTGCTTTTTTGGTAAACTCTCCTCATCATTTTTTTGGGAGAAAATCATGGCCACACCATTGGAAAATTACCTTTCTTCTTGCGGAAACAAACCAACAGCCGCAATGTGCGCGTATGTCGCAAATCTTCAGCAGGTCGCTTCGGTCAATCCGAAAATCGCGGCTTCTGTCGTAAACGAGATTCAGAACCAGCGCAGCCACCTCAAACTTATTGCATCAGAGAACTACTGTTCTCTCGCAGTTCAGGCCGCTATGGGCAACCTCCTCACAGATAAATATGCAGAAGGATTCCCAGAGCACCGCTATTATGGCGGATGTGTTAATGTTGATGCAGTTGAAATGGAAGCTGCCCGCGAAGCAGAAGAACTTTTTGGCGCTGATTACGCTTATGTTCAGCCACACTCAGGAGCTGACACAAACCTCGTTGCATACTGGGCAATTCTTTCGGCAAAGGTTGAGACTCCAACACTTGAAGAACTTGGCGTAAAATCTCTCAACGATTTGAGTGACGCTCAGTTCGCAGAGCTTCGAAAACGATTCGGAAACCAGAAATTGATGGGCTTGGACTATTCTTGCGGCGGTCACCTTACTCACGGCTACAAAATGAATGTAAGCGCCCGCATGTTTGAGAGCCATCCTTATGGTGTTGATAAAGAGACCGGCTTGCTCGACTACGACGCAATCGAAAAGCAGGCAATGGAAGTTAAGCCGCTCATTCTCCTTACAGGATATTCAGCTTACCCGCGCAAAATTAACTTCAAACGATTCCGCGAAATCGCCGACAAGTGCGGAGCAGTCCTCATGGTAGATATGGCTCACTTCGCTGGTCTCGTGGCAGGAAAGGTCTTCACCGGCGATTACGATCCTGTAAAATGGGCTGACATCGTAACCACAACAACTCACAAGACTTTGCGTGGTCCTCGCGGTGCTATGATTCTTTGTAAAAAAGAATTTGCTGACTATGTAAACAAGGGTTGTCCTATGGTTTTGGGCGGACCTCTCCCGCATGTTATGGCCGCAAAGGCAATTGCATTCAAAGAGGCAAATACACCGGCCTATCAGGAATATGCAAAAAAAGTCGTTGCAAACGCACAGGCTTTGGCAAAAGCTCTCCAGGCTCTTGGTGTACGTCTTCAGACAGACGGCACTGACAATCACCTCATGCTCGCAGACGTTACTTCTTACGGTTTGACTGGAAAACAGGCTGAAGCCGCAATGTTTGAGTGCGGCGTCACTGTAAACGCAAATGCCCTTCCATACGACAAAAACGGCGCATGGTGGACAAGCGGCCTGCGATTGGGAACTCCGGCCCTCACCACTTTAGGCATGGGCGAGTCAGAGATGAAGGAAGTCGCTTCAATCATCGATCAGGTTCTCAAAGGAACAAAACCTGGCCTCACAAAAGAAGGAAAACCAGCAAAAGGCAAAATCGACCTTGATGTGAGCGTAAAAGAAGCCGCTTCAAAACGAGTTCAGGCCCTTTTGAGCAAGTTCGTTCTTTATCCTGAGCTGGACTTAGACTTCTTGAAGAAAGAATTCTGTAAATAAATTCCTCACAGAGCTGGGGAGTACACAGAGTTTTATTCTGTGTATGAAAAATTAACACCACAGTCATGTTGCTTTTTATGAGCGATTTGACCGTGGTGTTTTTTTTGTCTGGGAAAGTGCCATGCTGAAAAACTGGAGAATACGGCAAAAATGGCGCGAGGGAGTGAAACGGCTTGCGAAAACACTCGGTTTGTGCTGCCGCGAGAGCGGCAAATTTATATAATTACAGGCACAGACCGCGTGTAGCAGGCGAGCCTGCGGTTTCGATAAACCGTTTTACGACCGGGAGCCATTTTTTATGTTGGACAGACATTTTATTTCAGCATGGACTTGCTTATCTGATATTTACTTCCGCACGAGTGGCAGACTACTTCCAGCGGGTCCGGGTCGTTTGCGATGATGTCCTCAAGCTCTGCCTTGGGAAGGTGCTTTATGTGTTCGGCGAAGCTTTGGGCACTGCAGGGGCAGTCAAAAATTACATCACGGTTCAGGACGGCTGTGGGCTTGAACTCACGGAAAAGACCGTAAATTACATCTTCCATGTCGCCGCCGTCAGCGAACCACTTTCCGATTGAGGGCATGGCTTTAAAAGCGTTTTCTGCACGGCGAATCAAATCTTCTTCACTTTCTTTTTTATCCTCAGCTCCAGAATTTTCCGTTTGGGCGCTGATTTTGCTCTTTCCGCCGGCCCCTGGCACATGCTGAAGGAACATGCCCCCAGCGCCGATTACCCGGCCTTTTTCGTCAAACTGAATGCTTGTGTTGAAGGCTGTGTGAATCTGTTCGCTCTGCAAGAAGTACCATGCCAAGTCCTTTGCGATATTTTTGTACATGATTTCGACCGTGCCGACTTGCGGGGCCTTCATTCCCTCGCCGATACGGGAAATTGTGAGAGTTCCATCCCCCAAAAATGGCGACAAATCCCAGTTTTCAAGGGGCTTTTCGATAGGAATTTTGTCCTGAAGCAAAAAACCCCGGACATAGCCTGTTGAATCAGCTTCAACCGAAAAACCCGCAGCAGGTCCGTTTGTATCGTAGCGGAAAGTGAGGTGTTCCCGACCCTTCATCGTGGGAATCAAAAGGGCTGCACAGAGCATGGCCTGGCCTAAAACCATTGTCTCCAAAATGCCTAAGTTGTGTTGGAGTCGCATCTGGTTTACGAGCCGGGTTCCGTTGAAAAATGCGCCTCGGAAGCTGCCGTCTGCCATGACGAACATGGTCATCTCGTCTTTATGAATTTTTGCCAAGTGGGCCAGTAATTCTGAATCTGTAAGTTCCTTTCTAATCATAACCTTATTATACTGAAAATTGATGCGGATGCACACTGACTGAAAGAGATTTATTATTATCAGTGACTGTCAGTCTTTATCCTTGTCGAAATCCCGTGCATATTATTTCTTTTTATGTTATAATACCATGATTTTATTTTTTAGAGGATTTTATGAGATTATACGTTGGCAACCTAAGCTACACAACAACGGAAGACACTTTGAGGGAAGCTTTTTCTAATTACGGAGAAGTTGTTTCTGTTCAGATTATGAAAGATAAATTTACTGAAGCATCAAAAGGTTTCGGTTTCGTTGAAATGGCTGACGACGTTATGGGAGAACGTGGAATCGGTGGTATGAACGGAAAATCTGTTGACGGCAGGCGTATCCGGGTAAGTGAGGCTGTTGAAAAACCAAAGCGCGATGGAGCTAGAAGATTTATAAAAAATGACTCAGAGCGTGGAGAAAGAAGACCCCGCAGTTTTCGTGGAGATGACCGTAGGGCAGAAAAACATTCTTCAGCTGAAGAATATTGATTTAATTAAAGGTAGTCTGATTTTATTTTAATAGAGAAAAATCTTATGACTGCCGATAATGAAGAGATATATTATAAAGTTTTACAGGGGGCTTTATGTACAAGACTCAAAGACGAATTGCTTTGATATCCATAAACTTGATTGCAACTTTGGCATTTATTTTTATTGCTGTAAATCTTGCGCCACAAACCAAATTGACGGATTATAAGACATATTCAAATATCTTCCCGATTGTAGTAACTGCTGTTCTCTTTGCAATTTTGCTTTTTACAAGTATTACGATGTTTGGGAACGCAAAAGGAAGAATTGAAAAAGTCTCTATGGATACCGGGGCAACGCTTTTCCTTACAAAGTTTATCGAAAGACTTCGTTTCTGTTATTCTCTTGAAGATTTTACGGCCGCAGTTTCAGAAATTCTCGAACTTGAAGCTGATTGTTCCGTACTGTATGTTGACCGAAATGCAAACTATACCCTGTACAATAGTCCCAGCAAATTTACAAGTGACCAGAAAATTCTAGATAAACTTGCTCAGAATTATGCCGCTGACTGGCACGATCCTATTAACTTCCTTGGCGACACCCTTGGTCTTGTATCAAATCGAAATAAAGCCCGTGGATTTTTCTTTGCGAGTGATGGTGAGCATCTTTATATCTTTAACCGATATACATACCTTTTCGATTCTGAAATTTACGGAAAACTCTACGAAGAGTTTGTTCGCTTTCAGAACCGTTCCCGAATCATTTCCAGCCTTTCTGAAATTTCCGAGCTTTCAACGGAATGGCAGCAACTGGCGGATGCTCAGCGTTCCTTCCTTCCAAAAAAACTCCCTGAAATCAAAAACCTTAAATTGGGAGCATATTTCCGTCCTTTAATTAACGTTTCTGGTGATTATTATACTGTTCTTCCGATTGACGAAAACAAAACCCTGCTCATGTTGGGAGACGTTTCTGGTAAAGGTCTTGCGGCGGCCCTTGTTATGGGCTTGGTAATGAACACCGTAAAAATCAAAGAGAATAAAGAAGATTTGGTCGGCATGA
>CAMVJE010000037.1 GCA_947167745.1 uncultured Treponema sp. | reverse complement strand
AAAGTTTTGTCAGCTTCAGAAGCAGCTTTTAAAAGAAAATTTGGCAAGTCATTTGTTTTCGGACAGTTTTTTGCTGTAACTCGAATTGAAGCAAAAGAAGCTGCGGAAAAAGCAAGAAAATAGAAAACAAAAAAAAAGATTTTTTTCATAGAAACCATTTTTTAATTCAGTTTGATATTTTCAAAGGCTTCCTGGAGAATGAGTGCCCTGAGATAATCCGTTTTGAGAGATTTATTTTCGGAAATATCGACGGGGAAATTGAATTTGCGGCTCTTTAACATGAATTCAAGATGTCCCTTCTGGATTCTGTACAAAAGGGCGCAAAGCTCAGAGTCTTCAATTTCTGAGAAAAAGCCCAAGTTTTTTCCCCATTTGATGTCAGAAATTATTTCGATTGCTTCACGATCATTAATCAGAGATGCGTATTTTACTTTTGCGTAAGAAGAGTAAATACGGTTACGAAGCTCTGTCTGCCTTGAACGCAAGACAACATTTCTCTCCCGCCTTTCGTTTTCAACCAGATATTTTACTGAAGAAACGAGGCTTGCAATCTGATCAAGTTCAGTGCCGTTTCCTGCCGTTTTTGTTGAAATCTGATAGTAAAATCCCAAAGAAGAAGAAGGAATAGTTCCGGCTCCGAAACAGTCGCTTACGATGATTTCTTTTTGATTAAGAGAACTGAACAAATCCAATAAGCGGCCCGAAAAAGAAAGAGATGGCAAGTGAACTCTACAAGAGACTTTCATGCCGCTTCCGCAGTCGTTTAAAGATGAAGTGAGATAGCCGAATTCATAATCAGCTGCAAACTGCATCGTGTTCTGCAATTCGTCGTCTATTTTGGCGCAAAGGGCAAAAGCTTCATTGCCGTCAAGACCTGGAACAAAGGAAGCAAGACGAACATGATCTTTTGAGTTTATGGCACAGGAAACTTTGCCGTCAGTGCGAACGATGATTCCGCTGCCCTTTTCCTTTGCGCTTTCTGAGTCCAGAACGCCCCTCTCTTCCAGAATGAGGGCTCCCAGTTCGTCAAGTTCCGAAGCCACCACTCCCTGATATTTGTCAGGCTCCTGACAATGGGAGAATGAATCAAAAACCAAAGTTTGTACGCGAAAGGCATCATCGTCCTTGAATTTGGCAGGAAATGGAAAATTGGCCAAATTTCTGGCCAGACGCACCCGTGTTGATAAAACTACATCGTTTTCAGGACCGTTAAAAGCGTACCATGCATCGCTTGAAAGATTTGTTTCGCTTTCTGCCATCAGACTTCTCCACCTGCTACAGGAGATTTTTCCAGGGCTTTGAGATAGTCACGATAAACGGCAGCCCGCTCATAATCCTCCCGCTTTAAAGACTCTTCAAGCTTGGCCTGTATGATAATTCTATCTGTGAGGACAGAACGGAAATTCTTGAGGCGCTTAGGAAGAGTACCCTTGTAAGGCGGAATAACCCCAATTTTTTTGAAAGAATCAAGAACCTCGCTTTTAAAGACACCATAGCACTCTGGACAGCCTGTCTGGCGGGTCATTGTGATTTCTTTAACACTACAGCCGCATACAGGACAGACTCGGTTGTCTTCTTTTTGAGTCTGAATCTTGTTCTTTCCTAAAAGTGAATCAAAAAGCATGGCGAGAGAACGGCCAATTGTCTTAGAATCAGGAGCAACACCATTTTTTCTGGCACAATCGGCACAGAGATTAAGTTTTCGTTTGTTATTTGCATTGGTCTGTTCAATAAAAAGAACAGCATCGTTTTCACCGCATAAATCGCAGAGCATAATATTCCCGTAAATTAATTTCTATAAAGATACTGATAATTATAAACCAGCGTCAAATTTTTCTCAATGTTTCAATTGGTTTTTCTTTGCCAGCTTTCATGGCCGGAATCAGACTCACAAGAAGAGAAAGAAGTATCGTCCCCAAAGCAATCAATAAAATCTTTGGCAAAGGAATCACAATAGAAAAATTCTGCAGATAAAAAGCCTCGTCCAGAAGGTGAACAGGAACATATTCAGCAAGGCTTCCGTCTGTAAGAAAATAAAAGACTTTTGCACCAAGATTCACAACAAACTCTATCGCCCCCATAATTCCGTTAAAATGAAGGGAACAGAAAAGCCCCAGTGGAAGACCGAAAAGCACTCCCAGGGCACCTGTAACCAGGCCGGTGATGATAAAAGAAAGTGCAATTCCGTTGGAACTTCCGCCCAGGCTCTTTAAAATCGAGATTTCTTTTTTGCGCTCCATGACCAGCATGACAAGGGCACTTGAAATATTAACCGAGGCGACGAGAACAATCAGCATCATAATGAAAATGAGCATAATCTGAGTCGAGGCAAAATTCTCGTATTGGGCTGAATTCAAGTCGTTCCAGCGATACAATCGTCCTGCAGAAGAAAGAAAAGGCGAGAGTTTACGGTAAGTTTTTTCAAGGCTGAGAGAAAATGCATCCTCGGTTTCAATTCCAAAAACCGCCGTTCCCGAAGAAAGGGAAATCAAATCGAAGCCGTTTTCAAGGGAGACAAAAAGCCAGAGAGAATCCAGTTCTTGATAGCCAGAAGAAACGATTCCGCTAACCTTTAATGATGTGATTTTCGGCATGGTCTTTCCAGAAGAATTTTCTTTTGTGGTGATGAGTCTGATTCTTTCCCCAGCCTTTACACCCAAGTCTGAGGCAAGTTTTTTTCCAAGAACGCAGGAATTCCGCGCCGACAAATCCGTGTTGCCATCAATGACCTCAAAAAGTGAAGCAAAAGCAGGATTTTTTTCAAAGATATCGCTTTCAAGGGCCCGGATTGAAGAGCCGAAACGGCCTTTGCTTGATGACGCAAGACCTATTCCCTGCAATTCGGGGTAAACTGCCTTTACGCCAGTGTCGTATTTTTTTATCGCGTCAGCAAGAATCTGCATATTTCCGGCATTTTCAGCATATTCTGACTTAGGATAGAGGACCAGCTGAATGTGAGAAGAGCCAAGTCCGATCATGCGCTCGGTAATGCCCTTAATCATGCCGTCCGAGACAGTGAGCACCATAATGAGGGGAACGAGGCTTATTCCTATGCAGACAAATGCACCAAAGAGACTGCGTCTGGCGTTGGATTTTTTGCCCGTGCGGGGAAAGAGAAGCCTTGAAGCGAATAAAAGTGACGAAGAAAAAGTCATGATTTCTCCTGATTCTCTACTTTTTCAAGCTGGCCGCCCTTTATTGAATAACATAGGTCAGCCTTTTTTGCCAGATTCATGTCATGAGTAACCAGAAAAAGCGTCTTCTGATATTTATCTGCCATAGAAAACAAGAGGTCTCCAATCATAAGGGCATTCTGCGGATCAAGATTTCCAGTCGGCTCGTCGGCAAGTATAAGTTTAGGGTCATTGATAAGGGAACGGGCTACAGCAACACGCTGTCTCTCTCCGCCAGAAAGCTGGCTTGGAAGATGATCAAGTCGTTTTTCAAGGCCGACATCGCACAAAAGCTGCCTTGCCCTCTCTCTGGCCTCTTTTTTGGAAGATCCTGCCATAAGAGCCGGCAAAAAAGCGTTCTCAAGGGCAGTAAAATCCTTCAAGAGGTAATGGAACTGAAAAATCAGGCCAAGAAAATGTGAGCGGTAGAGAGAAAGCCTGTTTTCATCAAGATGAGAAAGCTCATATTCGCCGCACCTTACCAAGCCGCTTGTGGCATTATCCAACCCGCCAAGTATATTGAGGAAAGTGCTTTTACCGCTTCCGCTTTCACCGACGATTGCGACTTTTTTGCCTTTTTCAATCTCAAGATTAAGATTTTTTAAAATCGTCAGTGATTCACTCTCTGTCTTGTATGTTTTTTCAAGATTCTGAATCGAAACAATAATCTCACTCATCTCTCATTACCTCTGCAACTGTCATTTTTAAAACGCCGCGACTCGCGATAAAACTTGCGATAAGCGACGACATAATTCCAAACATGGAAATCATAAGGACTTCGCCTGTAAAAATCTTGGGGGGAATACTTGCGTAAAGCATAAACATAGGATTCTCACGCACAAAATCAGCATTTGCCGGATTAAATAGCATGACGAAAAAAAGGCTGGCATAATAAGAAAGTTTTGACAAGAGCATAAAGACTGTGTCCATGTTGATTGAAAGGAACAGACCTAGAAGCACTCCCGGAATGGAGCCTGAAAGTCCCGTCAAAAATCCCTGCATGACAAAAATTGACTGAATAGAAACAGGTTTTCCTCCAAAAGCCGTAAGTACTGAAATTTCCTCCCGCCTCTCAAAAACCATTCGCCTCATTCCGTTGAAAATATTGATTGCCACAACAACAAAAATCAAAAAGACCAGAACCATAAGCATATTTTTTTCAACTTGCAAAGCACCGAAAAAGGCCCGGTTATAGCTCTTCCATGACTCAGACTTTAAGTCAGGAAATTGAGAAGAAATTCTGGCAATCTGGCGGTCACAGTCATTTTCATCAAGAAGCTTGAGCCCGTAAATCAGTTTTGAGTCAGCACCGAAGTATTTTTTTCCATCTTCGATATTTATGAAAGCAAAAGAAGCATTGATGTCGGCATAACCCGTGTGAAAAATTCCCGTCACAGTAAAAAGCCGCTGGCTTGAAAACAAATCAACATCGCTTCCGCCAGAAAGAGCGTAAAGATTTATTTCGCTGCCTAATCGGGCACCACAGCGGCGGGCAAGCTCTGAGCCGATAACGATATTGTTGGGCGAAGAAATATCAAACTGGCCGGCAATCATGCTGACCTGTTTTTTAAAGCCTGAATCATCTTCCCTCACGGTGGCTGGGACTGCCTTAATCATTGCGGCGGCTTCCCTGCCCGAATTTCCGAGAACGAGACTTTCTGCTTCATAAAAAGGAGTAATCGAGAGGACAGATTCTTCTGAACGGCAGAAATCCTCAAAATCAGATACAGTCTGAGGAAAAGTTTTCTGGCTATTTCCTTCAAAATTCTCCACACGGATATGATAGGAACTGATTTCCATGATAACATCGATAAAACTATGCTGAAATCCATTCATCACGCTGATTACAGTGATAAGGGTCATAACACCGAAGCAAATTCCCAAAGTTGAAAGCGCAGTCGTAACAGCAGAAGAGCCTTTCCGGTCAACCTTGGCAAAGCGTCGTGACACAAAATAAATCCATTTAATATTCAAAATTTCGTCTCCTCTGCTCCACATTTTTCAGATATATTATCTCGGTCTTTTTTAATCCGTTTTCGTAGAGAACTTGCACAGAAAAATCCCCGTCAAAGAAGAGTTTTTCAGAATAAGTTGCAACCCCACTGTATTTCCGCTCCAAATGAAGCACTCCGTCCTCATAAAATTTTAAGTCTGGCGGAAGATTATTTTCTTCACTTACGGAAGTATAATCATATTCATTCTTTATAGTTCGCTTTGACACAGAATAACGGCCGGAAAGCATCTTTTTGTAATTCCAGAAAATGTTGCTTTCTTCAATAATGCGCCCCTTTTCATCATATTTCCAGTCTGTTTTTTTATCATCAAGAAAAAGTCTCTCCGTCTTTTTTTCTGTCTGACCTTCAGGAACATTTTCCTTAAATTTTATTTCCCGCTCTTCATAATGACTTTCAAGAAGGCTTACCGGGTATCCATGTTCATTATAATTACTTACAATTCTTTTTTTTGACTCCAAGTTTTCTTCGATTGATTTTATTGGCAGGCTTCCATCATCCTTATATTGATAAGAAATTATTGATTCAAAAGAAACATTTTTTGCAAGGGGGGCAGTTTTTAAGCGCTCACTTCTAATTAAACGGCTCAAATCATCAAATTTTTTTCTTATTATTGAAGTTCCGTAAAAATTAACAAGAACCGTTATATTTCCTTCTTTCCAGACAGTAAATTCTTCTCCATCATAGGAGAACCTTCGAAGGCTGCCGTCATTTTTTGGAAAAACATACTCAACAGGGATATCTTCCTGGCCTTTTTTTTCATCAGCAGCTTCAATTCCTCGTCCGTCACTATTCTCAAGCAATTCGATTAATTTTGAAGCATCATTGATGTCCCTAACCGTCTCAGTCTCAGTTTTATAATCTGAGCCAAGACTTTGTAAAATGATGTCAACCCAGTCAAAATCAGGAATTCCAGCCTCTTCCTCAACAACCTTAGCATGTAAATCTTCATGTGTAAAAGTGGAAGCAATGATTCCGATTTTTTCAGGATAATAAAATTCACAGAGATAAACGGGATCTTCCCATGGAAGAATGATTTTTCGTCTTGCCATGAGGGAGGCAGCCATCTTTGAAATTGAAGCAAGATTAGCCCCTTCAGGCAGTGTCTGAATCCCAGTTATATAACTGCGAGTAATTTCAAAGGTAAAATCCCTTATATGTGAAAGTTCATTTTTATCATCAGAAGATAAATCCTCTGCAAAAAGAGAGAAGCCTGTAAAAACAGAGACTAACAGAATCAGTATTGAAAGATGAAAATTGAAAGCCGGACATTTTCTCATTTTCATTTCAGGATTTTAGTTTCCTATGAAATTATCGATATATTTTTCTGAATCGAAAGCACTTATATTCTCGTATTTTTCGCCCGTACAGACAAATGCTACCGGGATTCCAAGTTCTTTACCAATTGTAAAAGCAACTCCGCCTTTTGCCGTTGAATCGTATTTCGTTATTGCTATTGCGTCCACCCCTACACTTTCAGAAAAAACTTCTGCCTGTCGAAGTGCATTCTGACCTGTCGTTCCGTCAATTACAAGGATTTTTTTATAGCAACCTGAATCTGCTTTCTGAGAAGCAATTCTATCGATTTTCTGAAGCTCGCGAACAAGATTTTCTTTATTATGAAGGCGTCCTGCCGTATCAGCAATAATAAGGCCACCGCCACTTGCCCTGCAAGATTCCGCCGCATCAAAAACAACGGAACTTGGATCACTTCCATGCTGATGAGCAATTACGCGTATTCCAAGCCTGTCTCCGTGCATTTCAAGCTGTTCTTCAGCTGCGGCCCTGAATGTATCGCTTGCTGCAAGAATTACATTTTCTCCATTTTCTTTATATATTTTTGCAATTTTTGCTGCAGTAGTAGTCTTTCCGACTCCATTTACGCCAAGCATCATGTAAATATTGACTTTATCTTTTTCCGGCTTAAACTCACAGCTTTTTACATAGCCTGCCAGCATTGTCTTCAATTCAGCCTTTATGCCATCCTGATCGCTAATTTTCTTTTCATGGCAGATTTTTTCAAGTTCTCCGCTGATTTGATACGCAAGTTTTGCCCCCATGTCGCCTTCAACAAGTGCATCGATGAGACTGTCAAAAAACTCTTCGTCTATTTTTTTTGAAGTGAATAGATTTTTAAATTTTTGAGCAAATGAAATTTTAGCCATTTTTTACTCCGTCTTTATTAATATTTCTTCGTTTTCTTGTATTGTCGGACTTTCACCCTTGATGATTTCACTTTCTATTTCCGATGGCGGATTTTCTGTAAGAAATTTTGCCTTTTTGTCTACTTTTGCATTTACAGGAAGAACCTGATCCGCCGCATAAAGATATCTGACAAGTTCGATAACAGCCCACACTCCTAAGGCAGCAGTTACCCCAGAGCAAATATTCGTGCGTTTCTGCAGGTCTTTCAGCCTCTCGTAGTCCCCCCGCCCCTGGGAATATGCAGTATTCTCAGCCGTAAACTCACCCAAATTATAAAATGTAAATGGAAGAGAGCAAATTAAAGCCGTATATGCAGTATACATCCAGCGCCGTCTTTTGTCGATGTTGGCAGCCCGGTCAAAAGGTTTTGCATTTACAATGAGATTCATACCATCAAAAGCTTTATTTTCTGGAACACGGAAAAATGCCATAGTATTCGATACAGAATCGTCCTCACCTGTTTTCGGCATTCTGAAGACGCCCAGCACAGATTTACCATTCACCTCAAGCTCAGCCCAGGGATTTTCTTTTGAGACCGAAGACTCCAACAGCGCGTAGGCCTGAAAAACTCCGTCCTGATATTTTTTAAGTCTGATTTTTGCAAGGCCATGAACCTTGGGAACCAGATTTACATGTATGTTAAAGTGGTTGTCATTTGTAAAAGAATATGTAAAAGCAAGACTTTCGTAGCCAGGTGCCTCAATATTTATGTGATGGATTCCTGACTCCTCAAGCGTTCTGCTATCAAAACTTCCGTCACTTTTTTTTAGGGATAAAACTACCCCATCAATAATAACCTTCGTACTAAAAGCAACCTCTTTAGGCTCTATCTCAAATTCAAGCATTACAGGCAAGGCATTAGCAATTTTTGAATCCAAATTTCTTGCAATACTAGAGGCAAGAGGCATTAAATCAGAAAGCAGGCCTACTTCCGTCACAGTTCCAAGAATCTGGCCACCGGGATAAATTCTAAGACTTGCTGAAACCGAGCAGTAGTCACCATAACAGGTAATTTCACCCGTAATCAAACCGTTAATTTTCGCATTTGTTACTTCCTGCTGAAAACTCCACGAAGAAAATCCGGCCTCAAGAGATTTTTCTGTAGGTGTAAAAAGTGTCGTAGAATCACTTTTATACAAAACGACAGTCTCTGTTACTATTTCTTCTTTTTCATTTCGTGCAAAAAATGGAAAAGGAAGTCTAGAAAGAAAGCCTTCGTTCTCCTTTTTTTCTTCGTTTTGTTTACCCTCAGCGATACGCCTTTCCCGCTCAATTTTAGGATTAGCTTCATCCTTAGCTTTCTGGGCTTCCCTTAAATTTTCATCGATTTTTGTTTCAATGGCACGGATTTTCTCCATCTGTAATTTTATTGCTTTTTGTAACTCTTTCGGTTTTGTCGTAGTAAGCACCAGGGAATCACGACTTTTGTATTCTTTTGAAAGCTGCAGAAAAAGAGAAAGACGAGCCGTTTGAAGTTCATTTAATTTACGGCTAAGGCTTTCGACAGTCGGAATCGTGCGTAGTTCTTCATTGGAAAACTGATCGATAATAAGCTGGGGCAGAACCGCAGCTGCTTTTGATGAACTTTCGCTCCGGCTCTGAGTCTGCTTAAAAGAAAATTCCATTACCCCCAAAGTCCAGTTATCCGAAAAAGCAAAAAAAGCGAGAAAACTAAAAACAAGAACGAAAAAAAATTTCTTCATTACAAGTCATCTTCGTCATCGTCGCCGCCAACAGGCAGCCCCTTCCACTGAGCCTGCAAGAAACTGTCAATGAACTGGTCGATGTCTCCGTCCATGACGGCCTGAATGTCACCCACGGAGAACTTCGTGCGATGGTCTTTTACCATTGTGTATGGCTGGAAGACATAACTTCGGATCTGATTACCCCAGGAAATATCCTTTTTTTCGGCACCGAATTTTGCCGTTTCTTTTGCACGCTCTTCCTCGTAGTGGGCGTAAAGTTTTGCCCGCAAGAGGTTCATACATGTAGCACGGTTCATAATCTGACTTCGCTCACTATCACACTGAACGACTATTCCAGTTGGAATATGGGTAAAACGAACGGCTGAGTCAGTTTTGTTGACATGCTGGCCACCCTTTCCGCCTGAGCGGTAGGTATCGACACGCAAGTCCTCAGGCCGGATATCGACTTTGATTGTATCGTCAAGAATAGGGAAAATGAAAACCGAACTAAAAGATGTATGACGGCGGGCATTTGCGTCAAAAGGACTGATTCGCACCAGGCGGTGAACTCCAGCCTCGCCCTTTAAATGACCATAGACATAATCGCCCGTAATCTGAATTGTGGTAGATTTGATTCCGCCCTCATCTTCCTGCAGGTCGACAGTCTCCATTTTGTAACCGTGACGCTCGGCCCAGCGGATATACATTCGTGAAAGCATGTAAGCCCAGTCACAGGCCTCTGTTCCGCCAGCACCGGCATGAATCGTAAGGAAGCAGCCGTTTTTATCGACTTCACCTGAAAGCAAATTGAGGATGCTCTGCTCTTCGAATTTTTTCTGGCACAGGCTTAACTCCGAGCGGATTTCTTCTTCAACAGAATCATCCCCACCCTCACTTCCAAGTTCATAAAGGGTTTTGATGTCATCAATCTGTTGTAAAAGCTCACGCCAAGGCTCGACCCGGCCTTTGAGCAGTTTGAGGTCATTCATGACTTTCTGAGCTTTATCGGCATCGTTCCAAAAATCTTCTGCGGCAGTAAGTTTTTCGGTTTCAGCTATTTTTTTATCGATTGCAGGCGCGTCAAAGACGCCCCCAGACATTTTTAATATCTTCTTCGAGTGTAGAAATCGGTTCTTTAAGTTCTTCCAGCATTTTGTACTCCTGATTTTTTAATTTTGTTTTGCTCCGTAAACACTTCGCTTCCATTGCTTGTGGCGCAATTCAGTTACTGCGAAATTCGAATTAACCGGAAACTGATATATTCTGAGCGTGTCATAATAATCTGTGACAGAATCTATTTCCCTTTTGAGAGCCGTAAGTTGAAGTTCATTAAGCTGCATATTTTCCCAGCAAGCCTTTTGAATTTTCTTAAAACTGTAACGGCTTAGGATTCCAGCAATTGCCTTGGCACTGTCCATTCCGCCCGGATCTAAAACTACAGATACAAACATTTATATAGAATAAAACATTGGTTTTATCTTGTCAAACCGCTCAATTTGTTGCAAAATAAAAATATGCAGGTTCTTCTCAGAAGATTTGTTAAGATATTTTTTCCTCTTTTCGTTATTTTTTCCTGTCTGCCATCTTTTGCGCAAAAAGTAACACCAAGGCCCGTCTGTACTGCAATCAGCGCAAAAAAAATCGCTATAAATAAAATTCAACTCACATGGAATATTCCACCAGATTTCAATGCAGCAAGTATAGCCATATTCCGCTCAACCACACCTATTGAACTCAAATCAAGTATTTCCGCTTCCAAGCCAGTTGCTGAAGTCCCCGCACACACAAGCAGTTACACTGACCAGCTTAAATATTACGGTGATTACTATTATGCCCTCATAGCAAGAGACAAAGACGGAAGCCTCTTCAATATGCTTTTTCCGTCAGTAAATGCAACAGTTAAGGCCGTTACACTCTTTCCTCCGGATAATTACATAGATACAGATTTTGAGCCAGAAGGACAGTATGTACCCGGCTTTTTACGCGAACTTCCACTTCCCTATTTAAATCTTATTTCCGATTTGGACATTCAGCCTTCAAAACTAAGTACAAAAGCCAAAAACGAAGGCTATAAACTGGCAGGAAAATACGCCGTCAAAAAAAACAAAGTCCTTAATCCCTATATTTTTGAGGAAGATTTAGTGCTCTCTCCTGAAGGTGATGACTTTTTTTTATTTGAATCTCTAAAAACTTACTTTATCAAAAAAGATTATAAAGGCTCAGTAAAAGATTTGTTGTCTTTTTTAAGCATTTCCAGGGATTCTAAAGTAACGACGAGGGCTGTTTTTTATCTCGCTGAATCTCAGTATTATTGCAAAAATTACAGAAAAGCTCTGGAACTCTTCCTTTTTGTAGAGGATGAATTGCCAGAGCTTTCAAAAAAATGGATTGACTCCACGCTGGATTTTTATCAAATTCCAAAGGAAAGTCTTTAATTAAGTTCGTTTTTAAGGCCACGAATGAGCTGAACTATAGCAGGAGTTTTAACAAGTTCCATAGACTCCGCGTCCAGTTTTTTTGCTTTTTCGTCTTCCGGCAGGATTCTGTTTCCGTTTTCTCCAGCCCTTGGTGAACTGTCAGAAATCTGAGCATCTTCCCCAGATTCTTCTCCGGGTCTGAATTTAACAAGAACTTCATCCCCAACATTTACCCTGTCATAAAAACCGTTTTGAGTAAGAATTCCTTCGGCGATTTCTTCTCCCGTCCGAGTAATTTTTATCGTTCCCAAAAGATTCTTTTCCTCATAGTTAACTCCCAAACCTTTGTCATTGGTTGAGATTTTTCCAGCCTTTATGACATCAAGCACAACATCCTTTTTGATTCCTTCTACGGTTCCAAGATCAATCAAAACATCGTTGACACTTCTCTGAATGATTTTTCCGCGTACAGGGAGAATATCAAGCAGATCGCGCCTAAAAGCCCTCAGCACAGAAGAAAATTTATCGTTTCCAGTTCGGAAAGATGAGAATTTCGTTGTTTCAGTTCCTGTCCGACCTGAGTATACCGTTGCAGAAAGAGTAATTTCACGCTCACTTTCATCAACTGTAAGAATTACAAAATAATCAAGCTTGTTTTTTCGAGCCAGTCGGTAAGCTTCTCCATAACCAGAAACAGGCTGATTCTGAACATCAAGGGCTGTAGATGCAATTCCTGAGAAAATATCAGCACACATTCCAGCCGTAATCTCCTCAGCATCACAATGAAGAAGCTGAACAGGTGATTTTGTGTAATAAATTCCAATATGCCAGCGCGTTTTATCAAGATAGAAAGGTTCAACTCCCCATTTTGCAGTTAAAGAATATTTAAGGAGAGATTCATAGGCTTCAATCGTATCATTAATCTTTTTTTCTTCCGGGGTAAGTTTTGTATTTTTTCCGGAATTTTCAGAATTGTTCTTTTCATTATTCTGACGGATAAATTTTAACTGATTAAGATAATTCTCGTTCAAGCCAGTTCTGCCCAACAGTTCAGCAAATTCTGCCCTGGCCTTATCATTAAATGGATTGATTTTTAATGCACGCTGATACTCATAACGGGCTTCTTCTCCAAAAAAGGATTTTGAAAATTCCCGGCCTTTTCGGGCATGAAAATCAGACCATGAAACTCTGATTCCGTCCTCCACAGGAAGATTTTTGATGACGAGAAGTTCAGCTGCGCTGCGCATTACCTCATCATAGGGATTAATTTCAAGGGCATCTGACCATGTAGAGACAGCAGCCTTCCAATCTCCCATGCGGTTTTGAGAAAGACCTTTTAAATACCAGGCTTCACTTGTATTACGATTTTTAGAAATAAGATAGTCACACAAATCAATCACTGCAGAATATTTCTTTTGAGTATAAAGAATTGATGACAAAAGAACATAATATTTTGTATCATCAGGCTGGATTTGAATTGCAGCCCTAGCCCGTTTTTCAGCTTCTTCAAATCTTCCCTGCTTAGCATCCAAATATGCTGCAAGATAATGCACCTCAGACTCACCGGAATGATAACGCAGAGCCTGATCAATATATTTTCTGGCAGTATCATTATTTCCCATTTCTGAGCTGATTAAAGCGAGTGAAAGAAGGGCCTTTCTGTTATGCCCCTGTCTTTTAAGGGCATCTTCATATTGATTTTTTGCTCCGATAAAACTTCCAGAAAACAAATCAAGTTCAGCAAGACCAAATCGTGAATTGACATCATTAGGAAATTTTTGAAGGACTTCTGTAAAAACAGTGCGGGCTTCGTCAAGTCGACCCAGGGCAATAAGAATCAATCCCCTGAAATTCTGAATATCAACCCTCTTTTTTGAAAATTTCTCTGCTTCATCAAGATAGGTAAGGGCTAGTGAATAGTCACCCAAAGAGTAAGTCACCTGCGAGAGATGGAACCATGCCTCACCATAAGATGGATTTTGCTGCAAAGCCTGCTGAAAATCTTCGCTAGCTCCATAATAATCTTCAAGCCTCTGCTTCTCCACTCCCCGCTCAAAAAAACGGAGGGAACCAATGTTTTGCGAAAAAGCAAAGCTGGCATTAGAAAAAAGGATAAATAATAAAAAGAATTTTGAAATCGACTTCATACAATATTAGTTATCGGAATTTTCTACTGGCTTTTTAATTACTTTAATAAGATTTACGCGATGACCTTCCATATCTTGAACGATAAAATCAAAGTTCTCGTATTCGATTTTTTCGTATTTGACAGGAATGCGGCCAAACATATCAAGAACAAATCCGCCCAAAGTATCAAAATCTTCTGTAGGGAAAGAAGATTCCAGAGCTTCATTAAGATCATCCAAATCCACTCGGGCATCGCAGAGCCAGACATTCTCTCCGAGAGAAACAATATCTTCCTTTTCGTTGTCAAATTCGTCCTGAATATCACCGACAATTTCCTCGATAATATCTTCCATACAGACAATGCCAGAAATTCCGCCGTATTCATCTATTGCAATAGCAATATGCTGATGACGACGCTTAAATTCTCGCAAAAGCCCATCGATTTTCTTTGATTCAGGAACAAAATATGCTTTTTTGGTTATTTTCTGCAGGTCAACTTTTTCTTTTCGGGAGAAAGCTTTGAGAATATCTTTTACATAAAGAATTCCCGTTACATTATCGATTGATTCGCTGTAAACTGGGAAGCGGGAGTGACCGCTGGCGGCGATTTTTTCCAGAAGTTCATCTTCCGGAGTATCTATTGAAATAAAATCAACATCAATTCGCGGAATCATAACTTCTTTAACCGTAGTCTCTGATAAGTCCTCGATTCCCTTTATCATGTCTTTTTTTTCTTCGATTAGAATTTCTTCTTGTGCCCGGTCTAAGTCAGAAGATTTTTCCGACTTAGCGGCGT
>CAMVJE010000036.1 GCA_947167745.1 uncultured Treponema sp. | reverse complement strand
AAGGCCGTGGTCGTTTATAAAGAAAAACTTGCTTCATCCCTGCCACCAGCTAAGGACGAGCAGAACCCGGATATCGTAATCGGTTCCTTTTTGCGAAATTCACGGGTCAAAAAAAATTTTGCCGCAGTTGATAGGGTTTTCAACCGCAGTCAGATAAATCCTTCTTCAATGTATGCTCCACTTCTGGAATACGGGAAAGTCAATGGCCGGCAGTATTTGATTCCTGTGAGTTTTAACTTACCAACGATGATTTATTCTCAGAAGAATCATGATTTAGTCTCAGGAAGTCTGCTGATTGACGGAAGTGAAATCAGAGATTCAGGTGCTCTTTATAATCAGAAGTCAAAAGAAGAAATTTTTACAAAAATGGGGTATGCTCCTTCCTGGAATATCAATTTTGTCTATCAATTAATGAAAGCAAACAATTGTGCTTTTGGTGAGAAGAACTCTGCTTTTTCATGGAATCCGCAAAAGCTGGATGAGGTATTAGAATTTGTCAGAAACTGGTCTCAGGACAAAAACGGCGGAACTTCAGTCGAACAGGATTTTTCTTTCAAATATCTTTACACCCCGGCTCACAAACTTGTTAATTCTGATCGCTGTCTCTTTGTGTATACGACAAGTGATGCTTTCTTTAATATTTCCAGCATGGAGACGGAAAATATTTCTTTCAGATGGTTTTCTGAGGCTGAAAAAGTTTATGTAAATGATACAATTACAAGTCTTGGAATCTATCGAAAAACCAAAAACACCAGTGCCGCATACGAATTTATAAACTGGTTTTTCATGGAATCTACGCAAAAAAATCTTCTCGAAAGAACAAATCGTATGGATCTAGATACAAAATCATTTGGTATCTGTCGCGGTTTTTCATCAATCAAAAGCGTGAATGACCGTGTTTTCCCGGCTTACTACAAATCACTTTTAGGAAAAATGCCTCTTGAAGACTCTCTTGTCGCACCTCTTCCTCTTCCTTCCCGCTGGGAAAGCTTAAAAGAAAGGGTTATTCTTCCGTATCTTTCTGAGGCCGTAAATACAGATTTAAAAACTGAAATAAAATCAATTGATGAGCGGATTACCGTCTGGAGAAACCAGTTCAATTAAAAATTGCTAATATTCTTTTTCTATTTACCGATAATCTAACTAGATAAAATGTTGGTGGGAGTCGTGAGGTGAGATTATGGTAAACGGAATTTCATTAAACGCAAATAATTTTAACTATTCAGGTATCGTTTCAAACGGCGGACACGGTAAACTTTATGTGCCGGTCGCTCAGTCTAATCTTATTTACGCTCACTTTGACCATGTAACCGGAGTTGCCGCAAAACCGAACCAGAAGGGTGTTTCAATATCAAAAATTCAGATTCTAAATTCACTTTTGAATCAATTGATTTCAATGAAAAATCAGCCGAAACCAAATATTTCGCCTGAGAATATGGACGACTCTCAGCTGGATGCTCTCATTCAGAGCACACAGTCAAAGATTCAGACAAATATTCAGGTGGCGCAGGCCACGGGTTATGGACTGGCAGGAGCCGCCCCCGAAGCCGGTGCGGTATTTTCACTTGATGTTTAGAAACAAAAATACTTCCGTGTATTTTTGTTTCTTACGAGAAACTTCTGTTCACCTAAAGGCAAACAGAAGTTTCTCTCTTTGCTATTACCCTGCATCCATGCAGGGCTTTTATTTATGCCCACAAAAGCCAAAGGACGAGTGCGGCGGCGGCTGTCGTAAGCAGCGTGAAAGTGCCGCCCAGTTTGAGCCATTTTCCGAAGCTCATGGGGTATCCTTCCTTTTTGACAATTCCCATTGCAACTACATTCGCGCTCGCTCCAAAGGGAGTGAGGTTTCCGCCCAGACATGAGCCAATCAAAAGGGCGAACAAGTACAATTCCGGGTTGATTCCCATAGATGAGGCCATATTGCCGGCAACCGGGAGCATGACGATAATGTAGGGTACATTGTCTACAAAGCCGGAAATTAAAATCGAAACCAAAAGTACCAGAACGAAGCCTGCGAGTTTGCTACCACCAGTGATTCTTGAAAGGAAATTAGCGAAGTCTTTTAAGAGACCTGTCTCACTGATTGCACCTACGACTACGAAAATGCCGATTAAGAAAGCGATTGTCTCCCAGTCTAAGCCTTTAATGAGTTCCCAAGTTTCTCCGCCTGATTTTTTCTGGGAGAGAAGATACCAAAGAACTCCGCAAATGCCCAATATCATGACAAAAGAGCCGGAAAGGAAGGGAATTTCGTTTGGAATGAAAGAAATTGCCGCCAGTCCGAAAATAAGCGCGAGAAGAAGAATTGCCGGAACCACAGAGATGATAGGCTCTCCCTCAACTTCGGTTTTGTCCCTGAGTTTTCGGAATACAGCATAAAAGAAAAGGCAGCCTGCCAAGAGGCCTGTCTGAACTATGAAGAAAATCGAAAGTTTTCCTGAGTGAATGAAGAAGTCGTTGAAAGTGTAGCCTGCGTAGCTTGCAAAAATCATGCTTGGCGGGTCGCCTACGAGAGTTGCTGTTCCCTCAAGGTTAGACATGACTGCAAGGCCTATCATGAACATTGTTGGATTCATCTTGAGTTTTTTACAGAGAGATAGGGCAATAGGAGCCATAACAAGAACAGTTGCTACATTTTCAACGAAGATTGAAATGATACCAGTCATGGCAAGAATTAAAACGATTGCAATTCCTGTTGAGGGACTGACTTTTACGATCCAGTCTGCGATTTTTGCAGGCACCTTTGAGTAGAGGAAGAGGGCCGCAATAGTCATACTTCCTACATAAATCATAAGGACATTCCAGTTTACAAGACTGGAAAATGCATGGCTGAGGGCATAGAGCCGCCCGTTGCCTGTCGTAAAAATTGCTCCCGGAAAAGCAATTCCCAAAATAATAACGAGAATTGCCGCCGCAGTTGTAAAAATGACCTTTTTGTCCTGCTTAGCAATTACCAGCGCATACATAGCCACTGCAATCGCAAGCACTATCCATTTAATATTTTCCATGAGGCAATTATAATGAAAGAAATCATATTACACAATGAAGTAAATGCCGATAAATAAGTATGAAAAAAAAGTTAAAAGTAACCTATAATGCCCCTGTGACGCTTACATTTGCGATACTCTGCGTTCTTATTCTTTTGATGAATGATTTTCTGCTGGGAAAGCATTTAATTCCCGCTCTTTTTACAGCCCCTGCGCGAATCGGAAAAGAAGGCGGCTTTAATTACAAATCCTTGCTCGACTATTTCCGTCTTTTTCTTCATATTTTCGGTCACACTGACTGGAATCACCTATTGGGAAATTTTTCATTTATTCTGCTTCTTGGACCACTCATGGAAGAACGATACGGTTCAAAAATGGTTGCCCTCATGTTCGTTGTCACGGCATTTGTTACAGGTGTCATCAATGTCTGCCTGATTCCGAATCCTCTTTTAGGTGCAAGCGGCATTGTTTTTATGCTGATAATTCTCGCCTCAATCACAACACTTGATAAAAATGTGATACCCCTTTCATTTATTTTTGTGGTAGCCATTTATCTGGGAAGGGAACTGATTAACGCTCCTAAAACTGAGAATATTTCTACAGTTGCACATATCGCCGGCGGTTTGTGCGGTTCAATGTTCGGCTTCCTGGTGGCACCAAAAGCCAAGCGCAACGCAAAAAAAGAAGAAAAAAATCTTTCTGAACGAAGCTCAAGCAAATCTGAAGAAAAAACAGAACGACCGTCATTCTTTAATCGTCGGGAACAACCCAAGGAAGAAGATACAACGGTCGTCGGTACACTGGAGATTTAGAAAATTGAAAACGGAAAATGCCCCGCAAGGACGCGGGGTAAAAGACAAGAGAGAAAATTCTGTTTGCCTTTAGGTGAACAGAATTTTCTCGTAAGAAACAAAAATACATGGAGGTATTTTTGTTTCTAGACATTAAATTTAAAGAAGATGCAGTCTCCATCCTGAACTACATATTCCTTGCCTTCCTGGCGGTATTTTCCGTGAGCTTTGATTTCGGCCTCACTTCCGTACTGCCTTAAATCCTCAACTGAATAAACCTCAGCCTTGATAAAGCCTTTCTCAAAATCGGTGTGAATTACGCCGGCCGCTTTTGGAGCTGTGTCTCCGTTGCGGATTGTCCATGCACGGCACTCGTCAGGACCGCCTGTAAAGAAGGTTCGTAAGCCCATGAGATGGTAGGCCGCACGGGCAAGAACGGTAAGGCCGCTTTCTTTAAGGCCTACGCTTTCCATGAAGTCCTTGCGGTCATTTTCGTCAGTGATGTCAGCAAGATCTGCCTCGAATTTACCGCAGATTACGATGACCTCGCTCTTTTCTTCAGCAGCCATTTTTTTGACCTGTTCAACATATTTGTTGGTGCCGGAAGAAATTGTGTCTTCATCGATATTGCAGACAAAAAGTTGCGGCTTGATTGTAAGAAGGTGAAGGTCGTAGATTCCTTCCATTTCGTCTTCGGTTAAGTCTGCCTGCCGAGCGCATTTTCCTTCCTGCAAGAGAGGGAGGATTTTATCGACTGCGCTTCGGTAACCGGCAAATTTCTTTTCTTCGGCTTTACCCATAGCGCGAATCTGGCGGGTAACCTTGTCTTCGCGCTTTGTAATTGTATCGATATCGGCCTGGCAAAGTTCATAGTTGATAGTAAGAATGTCGCTTTCAGGATCGATTGAAGCGTCTGTTTTTGCGTCTTCACGGACATGCTGGATGTCAGGATTGTCGAAGCAGCGGACTACGTGGGCGATTACGCTTGTCTCGCGGATATTGGCAAGGAACTGGTTTCCCAAACCTTCGCCCTTGCTGGCTCCCTTAATAAGGCCCGCGATGTCAACAAAGTCAACTGTTGCGGCGATTTTCTTTTTTGGCTGAAAAACACTGGCCATAAAGTCAAGTCTCTCATCTGGAAGCTCAACCACGCCCACATTGGGATCAATCGTACAGAAAGGATAATTTTCGGCAGGAGCCGGAGATTTTGTCAAAGCAGAAAAAATAGTAGACTTTCCAACATTCGGAAGTCCGACGATACCACAAGTTAATTTCATTTTCTTACCTCAATAAGTGTACGCGCGGGCATGAAAGCCCTTTAGTTGCCGCACGAAGGGCGGTAATGAGCGTTAGCGAAGGCTGGAACGCCCGTAGGACAAAAAGTCGCGCTGATATAGATATAATAGAAAGATTCTAGCACAAATCAAAAGTTGCTACAATGAGCAAAAAAAATCCCGCATTTCCTAAAAGAAACGCAGGATTTTGTAAATAACTCACAGAGGACACAGAGTTCACAGAGAGATTTCAGATTCAAGAAATATGCCTAATCTGAAGAAAAATCTCTGTGTGCTCTTTAGCTCTGTGTGGAATTTTCTTTACGCTTTTGTAATCAAAAGTGTTTTTGTGTCCAGCTTGAGACCAGCTTCAACATTCTTTTTGTCGTGAATCTTGAGAACATCAACAGCAACTGCATCTGTTTTCTGATTCAAGTGAAGAACTGCTGAGAAGTAGCCTTCAAGATTTGCTGGAACTGAGTCAGCGAGTTTGTCGCCGTTTGAAGTTGATGCGCCCCAAACAGTAACATTCTCTTTTTTTGCATATTCAGCAACTGCTTTTACATCGTCTTCTGAAACTTTTGCAAAGTCGATTCCGTCCATTACAACACCAGAAACTGCGATTCCGCCTGCTTTGAGAGCGTTGAGAGTGTTAACGACCTTTGAAAGAGAGAAGTTGTCGAGAGAGAAGTTGAGAATCGTTCGTTTTGAAACGATAGACTCTTTGAGCTCCTGTGCGTTTCCAACATTCTTCTTTTTTGCAAGTTCAGTGAAAATTCCGTCATACCAAGAGATGACATTTGAAGAGTGCAAGTCGAATGTGACATGAACAAGCTGCTTGTCCTGCAAGAGTGTATCCATACCAAATTGAACGAGCACAGAGGTTTTACCCAAGCCTTTTTTTGAAGTGACGAGACCGAGCTCGCCAGCTTTCAAGCCGCCTTCAGTAGCAGCGTCAAAAAGACGGATAGTGCTTTTATCGTAAAGATCCTGTTTGACCATTTAAGACTCCTTATTTCTGAGCTGCTTTTCGCTCTTCCTGATACTTTTTGATGAGTTCGTCAGCAACATTGTTTGGAACTCGTCCGTATTTAAGGAATTCCATTGTGAATTCTGCTTTACCCTGTGTAGAAGAACGCAAGATTGTAGAGAATCCGAACATTTCTGAAAGTGGAACCTCAGCGTTTACAGTTGACATGTTGTTTTCATCAGTAGACTCAAGGATTACACCGCGGCGCTGGTTGATAAGACCGAACATGTTACCCTGGAATTCTGTAGGTCCTTCGATAGAAACCTTCATGATTGGCTCAAGGATAACTGGTTTAGCTTTTTCATATGCCTCGCGGAATGCGCCGATAGCGGCAGTCTGGAATGCGATATCAGAAGAGTCAACTGGGTGGTACTGACCATCATTGATTGTACATTTTACACCAACGATTGGAGCGCCGATAAGGGAACCCTTTTCCATTGCCCGTTTGAAACCTTTATCACAAGATGGAATATATTCGTTAGGAATAGCACCACCCTTGATTGCGTCTACGAATTCGTAGTCTTTGTCAGCCAATGGCTCCATGAATCCGGCAACACGACCGTACTGACCAGAACCACCAGTCTGCTTTTTGTGTGTGTAGTTGAACGAAGCCTGTGCTGTGATAGACTCGCGGTAAGCTACTTTTGGTGGAGTAACTTCAACTTCGCACTTGTATTCTCGTTTCATTCGCTCAACATAAACGGCAAGGTGAAGCTCACCCATACCCTTGATGATTGTCTCGTTAGACTCTGGATCAAGCTCTGTCTGGAATGTCGGGTCTTCTTTTGTAAAGCGGTTGAGAGCTTTAGCAAAGTTAGCTGCCATTGATTTGTCTTTTGGTTTAACAGCCTGTGAAATAACTGGTGTTGGAACGAACATTGAAGTCATAGCAACATTGATTCCTTCGCCACAGAATGTATCGCCAGAAGCACAGTCAACACCGAACAAAGCACAAATGTCGCCTGGTTCGCCGACTGAAATATCTTCCATTGCAGCAGAGTTCATGCGGACAAGACGACCGACCTTGAATCTCTTCTTTGTGCGGACGTTTGTAAGCTCTGCGCCTTTTGGCAAGCGTCCCTGATAGATACGGATGTATGTGAGCTGACCGAACTGGCCGTCATCAAGTTTGAATGCAAGAGCAACAGTTGGCTTGTCAGGAACATTGAAGAGCTCAACCTGTTCCTCGTTTTTGTCGAGGTCAAGACCATAGTTGTGAACTTCTGTTGGGTTAGGAAGGTATCGCTCAACACCGTCGAGAAGTGGCTGGATACCTTTGTTGACATGAGCTGAACCACAGAATACGGCTACGAACTGCTCAGAGAGTGTACCTGCGCGGATAGCTTTGATAATCTGCTCTTCTGTAGGCTCTTTTTCTTCGAGAAGAACTTCCATGAGCTCGTCATCAAAGTTAGAAACAGCGTCAAGAAGTTCAGCGCGGTATTCAGCAGCCTGATCCTTCATGTTTGCAGGGATTTCTGCGATGCGGAGGTTTTCACCGTTCTCACCGTCGAAGTAGATAGCCTTCATGCCAACCAAGTCAACGACACCTTCGAGTTTGTCTTCAAGACCGATTGGAAGCTCAACCATGTGTGAGTTGAGACCGAGTTTGTCACGAAGCTGGTGGCAGACACGGATTGGGTTAGCACCCTGGCGGTCACATTTGTTTACGAATGCGATTCGAGGTACATGATAGCGTTTGAGCTGGCGGTCAACTGTGATTGACTGAGACTGAACGCCTGCAACAGCACAAAGAATCATGATAGCACCGTCAAGAACGCGGAGTGAGCGTTCAACTTCGACTGTGAAGTCTACGTGTCCCGGTGTGTCGATAAGGTTGATAGTGATGTCCTTCCACTGAACCTGTGTAGCTGCTGACTGAATTGTGATACCGCGCTCGCGCTCCAATTCCATGTTGTCCATTACAGCACCAACACCGTCCTTACCACGAACTTCGTGAATCGCATGAATCTTGTTACAATAGAACAAGATGCGTTCTGATGTGGTAGTCTTACCAGAGTCAATGTGGGCACTGATACCGATATTACGTACTTTGGTAATATCAAAAGCCATATTGTTTACCTCTCAAAAAAGAATTTCCAATAATTGTAGAATTATAAAAATATACAGAAAAAATGCATGTTGTTCAATATCAAAACGGTATAGTCAGGCCAACTTTAATGCTTGAACGAAAGGAATTTCTCCTCATAATCCATGTTATTGAAAATTCTCCTTCGCCGTTATATCGTTTTTTATCCTTAAAACCCGTATTTATTGCGCATTGTGCTGTAAGTCCAGTCGAAGGAATTGCCATTTTAGCGGAAAGCGAAACACTCTCTTTGAGTGAAGAATTTTCTGTTAAGGGTGGGGAATTTGAATATGAAAGGGAAAGGGAGCTTCTTACTTTTTCTGCGGAATATGATGTGCCGATGCTAACACTTCTGTACTCTTCTGGCATTGCTGATTTTACTGGTGGATTTCCTGAAAGCAGAATGTTTCCGTGTGTCCAGTTTGCATCAATTGAAAAAACTTTGTTTTCATAACATAGACCTGTCCTGAATTTTGCCGTATTAAGCTGAACTGGTATATTTGTTGCCGTAACTTTCCAGTTTTCCAGGGCAGAAAAACCGATTCTTAACGAAGATACTTTTTTATCATCAAAGAGAAAAATTAACTGAGGGTTAATCTGAGCCTGCTCTACTGTCCTGCAGACTGTTGAAGAAGCTCCGATAAGAGGCGCTGCTTTAGGCGAGTTTTTTGCTGTGGGGATGAAAAAATATGAAAAATTTATTAATAGTCGCCCTATAGAACTTCTTCCATCTACTTTAATCCATACCGGGTTTACATCGTAAGGACATTCCTGAATTCCTGTACAAAGTGAAAGTTTTAAAAGTGGTGATAAAAATGCAAATTCTCCCAATCCTGAGTAATAAAAATCCCCTGAGAAATCGCAATTATTCTTTTTGAGAATTTCGCTTTTATTTTCAATAAAAAATCTGCCGCCGGTAAAGGAAGCCTGAAGTGATAAAAATCTCTTCGTTTCATATTTTGTAGAAAGAGAAAGCAGGCCTTCCTGGTCTTCGTTGAAAAAGAATTCAAGTTGCGAATCTGTTGAGGAAAATTTAATTTTTTTTGCAGATAAAGTCCAGGAGAGCCTCTGGGGACTTGAAGTAAGAGTCGGCAGGCAAGAGCCGATTCCCGGAGAAAATGGAAAACTTTTTTGCAGAGGAGCCGCTGTTGTTGAAGGAGATGGATTTTTAAGCCGCGAAACTGATTTTGTATAAGTCAAATGTCCGACTTTTATCCCCGTCGGAATGCTTTTTTGAAAAAGGTATAAACCTGCACCGATTCGCGGCGAATTAAAAAGAGACAGTTTATCAAGGCCTTCTTTTTCGCTCAAATTGTTGAAGTCGGTTTTCGGAAGTGTAAAAAAGCCTCTGAGGTCAGCGTGAGAAAAGGAGAGCCTCAGTCCTGTATTCATTGCAAGTGAACTTTTTTTCTCAATTTGCGGAGCAGGAAGTGTAAATAGTGAAAGCAATTTGTATTCAGCAAAATTGAAGAATGATTCCCCTGTTGCAGAGGAAAATGATAATAAAATCAGGCAGAATGAAAAAAATATATGCCCTCTGAAAAAAGACAGGTCTCTTATTCTAAAAAATCTCATGCCTATTTATTGCCAAAAAAAAATCATTTTCGGCAATGTTAGATAAAAAAAAACAAAAAAAAGCCGCTTTCTGGCAATTTATGCATCAGAAGCGGCTCTTTTTAAGAGGATTTGTTTTTTTTATCAGTTAACGGCGGTACTTACAATTACGCTCTTTGAAGAAGCAAATTTATCAATCATGCCGATTCTTGTCTGCCAGTATTCAGCTTCACTTTTTGTGATATAAGGTCCTACGCGAACTCTGTAGAATGTTTTGCCGTTTGAGTCCGTAAAAGTAAAGACTTCGCTTGGAATCTTGTTTGATTCGAGTGTTGTTCTCGCTTCATCAGCATTTCTCTTGCTTGTATATGCCGCAGCCTGAACCCAGAATGAATCCCCAGCCTTTTTTGCATTTGCGGCAACTTTCTTTGCTGTTTCAGATTTTGAAGAGTTTGCCTTTACTACAGTGCTTTTTGAAGGAGCTTTTGCAACCTGTGTTTTTTGAACTGTTTTTGCAGATTCGGTCTTTACTGCGCTTGTTTTGGAACTCGTTGAACTTGCTATAGGAGCGTAATAGCTGTCTGCTGGAGATGCGCTTTTTTCGTATGACTCACTATATTTTTCGCTCTCCTGTTTTTTATTCAATTCTTTTTCTGTAAGTTCATTTTTTGCAACAATACGTGGACCGTTTGACGGTGATTTAAGAGAATTCAAATCAATCGTTGTTGTTCCATTTGAGTAAACTGTTGCATTATCAGAAATGACTGTAAGTTTATCCGTGTGAACTAGATTTTCTGAAGAGCGGGCGCTGTCCTGAGAATCATTACCTTCAAGAGAGAAGGGGGAAACTGGAAGAGCATTAGTCTGCTCGCTGTTTTTTGACTCGGTTTCATTTTTAAAAGAAATACTATTTTCCGGAACAGGCGTAGCTCCTGATTTTGTTGAACTAATCCAGCCTGATGTCGGGTCAAAACCTGCCTGAAAACCTGAAGACTGATGTGCTGAAGGTGCGTAAAGAATTACAGCTGCACCTACTACTACGAGGAGGAAAATTCCTGCCGCAGCGACAATCCATAACGTTCTTTTCTGTTCCATAATAAAATCCCCTTTGAAAGCAATCTTTTGTAAATAATAAAAAGAAAACTTTCACCTATGCATTCAATATCGGAATCTGAAAAAAAATGTTTAGGAAATTGAAGGCGTTAAAAGGGAAAAGATGGCATCATTCGCTGTTTATTCTGTCAGTTTTTGATTATTTCGATGGGAATTCCTGCTTTATCAGCCGCTTTTTTATATTCAGAATAGAGATTTTTTTGACTTTTGAATCTTGCAAGGATCTGAAACAGAGGCATTTTGTCCCGTTTTTTGGCTCGAATCAGCCTTTTTAGGAATGTTGCCTTAACGAAATAAATTTTTTCACATTTTGAGAGTAATTCCGGGGTTTTAAAAAGAACTGTTGCGTTCAGTATCAGCATTTTCCCCTGATTATCATTAATAAATTGATTTGCAAGCTCAATGATTTTGGGGTATACGATAGATTCCTGCTTTGCGAGCAATTTTTTGTCAGAAAAAACAATTTGCCCTAAAACTCGTCTGTCCAGTGAAGAGTCGGCGCGAATTAGTGAAAGACCTCGTTTTTTTGCTTCTTCCTGAAAAGTGGAAAGAATTGGGAGAGTGCAGAGGTCGATAGCTGTGTGGGCTGTTTTATCTAAATCGAGGGAAATATATCCCTGGGATTCGAACTGAGAACAGATGTAATTTTTGCCGGCGGCCATCATTCCAGTGATACAGAAAAGCATTAGTGGAAACATCCCCAGTTTTTACCATATTCGATTGAAACACGGAGCGGAACATTTAATTTTATAGCGTGCTCCATTTTGTCACGAACCAGTGCAATTGTATCTGAAATTGATTTTTCATCATCCGGACATTCCAAAATCAACTCGTCATGAACCTGAAGAAGAAGTTTCGCTTTTGAGTTTGTTTTCTTCAGGGCTTCGCTTACATCAATCATGGCTTTTTTTACGATATCTGCTGCGCTTCCCTGAATCGGTGAATTTTTTGCAACACGAATGGCAGCCTCTTTTTCCATTTTGTTTTTACTGGTTATTGCAAGAATTTTTCTTCTTCGGCCTGAGATTGTGGTGATATAGCTATTTTCTTCAGCAGTTTGAATAGTCTTGTCGAAAAAATTTTTTACCCCACTGTAAACCGCAAAGTAGTTGTCGATAAAATCTTTTGCCTGACTCCTACTGATTCCCAAATCTTTTGCCAGAGAAAAAGCCCCCATTCCATACATGAGACCAAAATTCAGGGTTTTTGCATTGCGTCTCATATCTCCGGTCACATCCTCCATTTTGACTCCGTAAATCAGGCTTGCAGTAGATTTATGAACATCAATCTCATTTTCAAAGGCGGAACATAAATTTTTATCACCGGTTAAGTGCGCCAGAACAACAAGCTCAATCTGGGCGTAGTCTGCTGAAATCAAAACCATTCCCTTTTCTGCTGTAAAAGCGGTTCTGATTCGCCGGCCTTCTTCGCTTCGGACGGGGATATTTTGCAGATTCGGATCTTTTGATGAAAGCCGGCCTGTAGCTGTTCCAGTCTGCATGAAACTTGTATGAACACGGCCGTTAGTATCTGCCTGAACCGGCAGAGTTTCGACATATGTAGAAAGCAGTTTTGTTTTTCCCCTGAATTCAAGAATCTTTGCAGGCAGGGCGTCAAGTTCGGCAAGTTCTTCAAGAACTGATGTATCGGTTGAATATCCGGTCTTAGTTTTTTTGCCGGCCGGAAGTTTTTTCTCTTCAAAAAGGACTGTAGCAAGTTGTTTTGGTGAAGCGATATTGAATTCATGCCCGGCCAATTCGTATATTTCTTTTTCAATTGAAGCAATTTGACTTTTTAGTTCAATTCCATAGTTGTTTAGATAATTTGAGTCGATATGAATTCCATTCAGCTCCATTTGCGCAAGAATCGGTAGAATTTTCATTTCCATGTTAAAGAATAAATCTGTCAAACCTTCATTTTTCAGGCGTTTTTCAAATATATTCCAAAGTTGGAGGGTAAAATCAGAATCCTCGGAAGAATAGCTGGCGGCACTTTCTAACGGGACATCCGCAAAAGTTCCGTTTTTGGGAACAATTTCTTCAAATTCTGTTCCCTTGAGATGAAGGTGGGTTTCAGCGAGATATTCAAGTGAATAGGCTGATTTCCCACTTCTGTCACTATCCAAAAGCCATGCAGCAATCATTGTGTCAGCGATAATAGCTCTTTCATTTTTTTCGGCTATCCAATTTTCGATTTTGATGATGCCCTGCCTGTCAAGTATCTTGAGGTCAAATTTTGCGTTATGCATGATAATGATGCATTTTGAATTGTAGAAAATTTTTCGAATCTGGTCAGAGCATTCTTTTTTTGATAAACCGACTGGTGTTGAAAAGAGGTCTCCAGCACCGCTTTCGAGAGGAATATAAACGCCACTGCCTTTTTTGTCTGACAAAGAAAATCCGAGAAGATTGGCTTCGTTTGTATCCAGCGAGTCTGTTTCAGTATCAAAAGCCAAAACGGGGGAGTCAGAGGCAAGAATTTTGGATATATAGTCTGAAAGTTCAGAATTATTTGTTATAGCGTGATAATTACCATGGTTTTCTTCTATTATAATGTTATCTGTAACATCATTGTTATTGTCACTTTGAAGCGATGTCTTTTTCGGGGCATCCGAAGAAGGTGAAGAAGTCATTGCTTTGTAATCTCTGGCAATTGCGCGTATTTCAAGAGCCTGCATTTTTTCGGCTGCTGCCGCATAATTCAGGTGGCTTAAGCAACATTTATCTAATTCGCATAAATCAGGAACATTAGTATTAAGTGTTATGAGTTTTTTTGAAAGAAAAGCGTTGTCCCTGTCCGAGCGAATTTTTTCACCGATTGAGCCTTTTATTGCATCAGCGTGTTCATAGATTCCTTCAAGACTCCCATATTCTGTAAGCAGTTTTACAGCTGTTTTCTGACCAACACCCTTAACTCCTGGAACATTATCTGCGGTGTCCCCCATGAGTGAAAGTAAGTCGAGTAATTTATCTGCTTTTACACCCCAGTCTTTTTCAACTCCGTCTTCATCGAGTTCAGCCCAGATCTGTGTTTTGTCAGGTTTCATGCAGTGAATATATTGATTTGTGAGCTGCTGTAAGTCTTTATCGGCGCTTAAAATCAGACAGTGACGTTTTTCTGCTTCACACTTTTTTGCAAGTGTTGCAATAATATCATCTGCCTCAAAGCCATCTCGCCGTAGCACAGGAATACCGAGAGTTTCTAGAATATCTTCAATCCATGGAATTTGCGCATGTAAGTCTTCCGGAGTTTTGGGACGGGTTGCTTTATATTGAGGAAACATTTCGTGACGGAAAGTCAGTGTTTTTGAATCCATAGCCGCGACCATGTATTGAGGTGTATAAGTTTTTAAAATTGTAAGAAGATTCCTAAAAAAGCCAAAGACCGAGGAAACGTTCTCCCCTCGGGAATTTGTAAGTGGTCTTGAAATAAATGCAAAATACTCGCGGTAAATCAGGCCGTATGAATCCAATATAAACAATGTTTTGTTATCGATAAAGTTTGACATATGAAAAATTATAAAGATTTTCGGGTGATAAATCCACAGTGAAAAAAAATAAAAAAAAATCGAAAAAAAATAAAAAATCTGTTGACAGAAAAAATA
>CAMVJE010000035.1 GCA_947167745.1 uncultured Treponema sp. | reverse complement strand
GGCGGTGCTCTACCTACTGAGCTAATAGCCCATGTGTTCATTGCTGAATGAAAAAGATAATATATGTTTTTTTATTTTGTGTCAATAGAAAGAGCAGGCTTAATATAAAAAAATCGGGATACAGAAAAATGCATCCCGTAATAAATCTTTTTATTTTTACCGGCACAGGGCGTCCAAAAGACTCCGGCAGCCCAGGGTAATGTCCTGCCATGTGGCCTCGAAGTTGCCTGTGTACCAGGGGTCAGCTACATCGCGGTTCAGGCCGGCATACTCCAGAAGGTAATGGATTTTCCCCTCTGTATCCTCTCCTACCCTGCGCTTTAAGTGCCTTTCGTTCTCCTCGTCCATGATAACAAGAAGGTCGAAGTCATTGTAATCGTCCGGGGTGACAAGGCGGGCACGGTGGTCGGTAAAGGAAATGCCGTTTTTCGTGAGGACCTGCCTCGTTCCCCGGTGCATTCCGTTTCCAATTTCGTCGTAGTCTGTGGCAGCGGAATCAATGTAAAATTCTTTTTCACGGCCGGCCTTCCGGACATAATGCTTCATGACCATTTCAGCCATTGGAGAACGGCAAATATTTCCATGGCAGATAAATAAAATCCTGTGCATCAGAATGGTGCCTCGTCAGGATTTCTGTTCTGGCGGATTTCAAGACCGGTAAGGCCGGCTATCAAATCGCAGTCAGATTTTTCAAGTTCAAAATCAAAAACCCGGGCATTTTCCACGATACGCTCTTCGTGAACGCTCTTCGGAAGCGGAACAGCACCTTCCTGAAGACTCCAGCGGATACAAATCTGGGCGATTGTGCGGCTGTATTTTTTTGAAAGTGCCTGCATTTCTACGCTGGAGAAAATTTTACCGGTTCCCATAGGGCTATAACCTTCGATTATCATTCCCCGCTTTCTGGAAAATTCGCAAAGTTCCCGCTGAGCCTGCCCCGGACAAACCATAAGCTGATTTACCATAGGAGCGATTTTTGCCGTTTTTTCCAAAGCCTCAATGTGATGCTGGCGGAAATTTGAAAGCCCAAGGGCGCGAAGTTTTCCTTCGTTATAGGCCTCCTCCATAGCCTTCCAGCTGCCCGCATTCGCTTCTTCCCAACAGTCACGGAATTTGAGGGGATTGGGCCAGTGAATCAGGTACAAATCAAGATAATCCAGATTCATTTTTGTGAGAGAAAGGTCTATAGCTTTTTTTGTTGCCTCATAACCGTGATCTTCGTTCCAGAGTTTTGTCGTAATAAAAAGCTCGCTTCGGTTGAGACCACTTTTACGCAAAAAATCATTGATTGCCCGGCCGACACTTTCTTCATTTCCGTAAGCAGTTGCAGTGTCAATGTGGCGGTATCCGTTATTAAGGGCTGAAAGAACAGCATTGTAAGCCTCATCGCCGTCCTCACTCTGCCAGGTGCCAAATCCAAGGCAGGGAATTTTATTCCCGTTGGCAAGAGTGTAAGTTGATGTGAGTGATTTAAATTCCATGGGGAAAATTATAGCACGAAGAAAGGAAAAATTGAAAGTTGAAAAAAATATGGAAGGGGAAAGTCTTCCCCTACGCGCCCACGCTGTTGGTCGCTACCCCTTCTGCTTAAAGTTACGCAGCTTCGTAACGGCAGATCTTAATATCACCAAACATACGATTCTGGTAAATTGAGGCCATTTTAAACTTTACGGCCTCAAGAATAGCCATGAAGGCACAAACAACATCAAGAATGTTTCCTTTTCTTACCAGCAGATCTGTAAAAAAGCACTCATTTTTCTTTTCAAGAAGCTCATTCATCAGAGTGATTTTCTCGTTGACGGAAATTTCTTCATAAACATCGAGGATTTTCTGATCAGTATACTGACTCATAAGGGTCTTAAAGATTTTCTGCATCTGCTCAAGCAAATCCCAAGTATCAACTTTTTCCCAAAGGTTCTCGTCCTCAAATGGAAGGACTCGCTGGATTTTAGTTCGCTCAAAATTCCATTCATTCTCATCCTGTTTTTCCTCGATGAGATCTGAAAGTTTTTTAAATTTCTGATACTCAATAAGATGTTCTACAAGTTCTTCACGTGGATCATCAAAGTCAAGGTCATCATCAATTTTAACTTCAACAGGAAGCATCATCCGAGATTTAATGTAAATAAGACGGGCAGCCCATTTATAGAAATCCGACAAATCTCCCAAATCTACGGAAGCTGCATAATCCAAATATTCAAGGAATTGCTCAGTGATTTCTGCAATCGGAATGTCATAAATATTAAATTTGTTATCACGGATTAAAGTCCAGAGCAAATCAAGGGGGCCGTCAAATTCCCCGACAGTATAATGCCTTTTTTCTTTTACAGAAGACTCTTCTTCATTTTCAATTTCTTTTTGACTCTGTTCTGTTGTCTGTCCTTCCATAAACGGCCTCTGTTTCTGCGATGATTCTTGCGAAATCTGAAGAAGGCAGACTTAATTCCGCCCCCTGGTTTCCGATTTTCGCCAGAGATTTTTCAAAGAATTCTCTATTTAGAATTTCGGCAGATTCCGGCAAAACTTCAAGTAAAGGAATCAAAACAAATGCCCGCTCAGCTATTCTGGGATGGGGAATCTCAAGATTATTCATGGGGGTTAGAGAATCTGTAAAATGGATTTCCTGATTTCCGAACAATTCGATATCGATATCAAGACTTCTTTGGCCATTACGAATTTCTTCGTTCCGATTCCGCCCAAAATGAGCTTCAATTTCATGAATTTTTAGCAGAAGCTCGCGGGCAGATTTTTTATAATCTCCCGCTACTACCATATTGTAAAAGTCCGGCTGATTTTCTACATACATAGGTTTGGTACGATAAACAGAAGAAAAACGAAAATCAGAAAATTCCCCCGAAAGCACCGCACAGGCAGAAGCGAGAATATGGAGCGGATCAAGGGAATTTAAGGAACGATTAGAACCAAGACCGAGAACTACAAACATTATATTCAATAAAACTTAGTCGCGGACAGACACGCATACACACAGATTATGTTTTCTGCGTTTATCAGTGTACATCCGCATCAAATACTAAAACAATGCGTCGCTTGCACTCGGCACCACAGGCTCTGGAGACGAAGCCTCGGCTTTTGCTGCAAGTTTAGCCGCCTTCTCTGCATCCTTAGCAGCCTTGTCAGCGGCCTTTTTTGCATCGTTTACGGCCTTTTCCTGCTCTGGGTAAACAGCCACTCCCTCTTTTGTACGCAGAATCTGACCAGGGAAGACTTCGTTACGGATTTGAGCCTCAACCTGTTTTGCGTAGTCGGGATTTTCTTCGAGGAAGCGAATGGCGTTTTCTTTACCCTGACCGACCTTTTCTTCACCGCGGGTATACCATGCACCGCGCTTATCGATAATTCCATGCTTAACGGCAGAATCCAGAAGAGAAGCCGTGGCCGAAATTCCTTTACCGAAGTAGATGTCAAGCTCAACCTTGCGGAATGGTGGCGCAACTTTGTTCTTAACAACCTTAACACGGACACGGTTTCCAACAGCATCTTCATCACCTTTGCCTTCGATTGACTCAATTCGGCGAATTTCGAGACGAACTGATGAATAAAACTTAAGGGCGTTACCACCAGTTGTAGTCTCAGGGTTTCCGAACATGATGCCGATCTTCATTCGAATCTGGTTGATGAAGATAATCATACATTTGCTCTTTCCAACGATTGCTGTGAGTTTTCGCAGAGCCTGACTCATGAGACGAGCCTGTAAGCCCATCATGCTGTCACCCATATCACCTTCAATTTCCTTTTGGGGAGTGAGGGCAGCTACCGAGTCAACTACGATGATGTCAACAGCCCCGGAACGAACAAGGTTTTCCGTGATTTCAAGAGCCTGCTCACCATTATCAGGCTGAGAGACCCAGAGATTATCGATATCAACTCCCAGATTTTTTGCATAAACCGGGTCAAGAGCGTGCTCAGCATCGATAAAAGCTGCAATTCCGCCTAGTTTCTGAGCCTCAGCAACAGCATGCAGAGCTAGTGTCGTTTTACCAGAACTTTCAGGACCATACATTTCGATGATTCGGCCCCGAGGATAACCGCCAACGCCCAGAGCCTCGTCAAGTAAAATCGATCCTGACGGAATGACATCCACACCGGTAAGATCTGTCTGAGCACCAAGCTTAATGAGGGAACCTGCACCAAACTGTTTTTCAATCTGGAGCCGGGCAGCCTCAAGGGCTTTTAATTTTTCCGCCATATCTGCCGGCGGCTGATTTTGTGTTTTTTCTGCCATAGAAATCCACCTTTATATAATTTTTCCCCACCCACCTATATATATAGGCGGAATTTTTTCATTTTCGGCAATGACAAGAAAAAAATATTCATTTAATTGTCAATTTTCTTTACCGGTTGGTATACGGCCCTGCCTTCCAGAAGAATTTTGCCATTTTCAACAACGATTTTTCCAAGGACTTTTACCGGTCTGTCGCTATCGATTGCAGGATAGGGAGCTACAGCAAAATGAAGCGGTACAAAGCCCTCTACCCTATCCATGTTTTCATATCCAACAAGGAGGTCACAGCGATAAGAAGTCCCCTCAGTGACATCATTCGCAATACGGCCAGACCATGCAATCATACATCCAATGTAAAGATCCGGTTCTCTTGCAACCTGAGAGTATTCGATGTTGTCTCCATAATCTTCAAGTGAATCAAAAGTTGCTTCTGTAAAATAGCTGAGTATCATACCCGCTTTAGTTTTTATTGAATCGCTGGCATTTGAATTTAAAAGCCGGTTTATCTCAACTCTGGAAGCATTCTCTCTATAATTCTGAAAATTGGTCATAGCCATGTCATAGGATTTTTTTATCTGCGCATCTGTAAGCTTATATTTACAAGCAGAAGAATCACCTTTGCTGGCACTGCCAATTTCGTCAACAGAAAGGAAAAGTTCGCTCAAGTCAGCCCTGCCGCCGGAAAAAGCACCCGAAGATCTGGGTAAGCCCATAATGTGAGTTCCGCCGATTATTATTATTGCAAGAATAACACCAATCAGACCAGAAATCAGCACTCTGGCTACTGTATCCGGGTTAATCCCCAGTGGAGGATAAAATTTTTCGATTTCTCCAGAATCAATAATCTCACAAATTTCTTCATAAGTGCCATGAGACCTGATAAATTCCATTGCATCAAGGGCGGTTTTATTTTTCGGATCATAATCAAGCACATCAAGATAATAACCAATTGCCTTATCAGTATAACCGCGATGAAGAAGAAGAGCTGCCTGAGCACACAAAAGAGTAGGATCTGTCATCCTTATATGCCGGGCACGCTGAAAGTAAACACCTGCATTTCCAGTATCCCCGAGATAGAGGCAGGCTATACCGCCTGTAAGGAAATAATCAAAATTTTCCCGATAAATTGTAGGGTTATTTCCTGATTCGAGAATTGTTAATACCTGTGAATATTTCCGCCGCCGCAAAAGCGAATGAGCCCTTGCTAAATCACTGTGTCCCATGCCCTTACCGCCGCCTCAATTTTTCAAGAATAGCATCAAGCTCTGCATTCAAATGTTTTATTTCTTCTCTATTTACATCTTTTGAAGACTGTAAAGAATCAATTCTGTCTATGAGCTGCTGAATATACTCAGGGTCCAACTGATAATCTTTTATTGGGGTATAGACGAAATCTACATCAGTACGCTTTTCAGGATTTTCAGAAATAGGCTCACCAAGAGGCTCACTGCTTTCTTCTTCACTTTTAATCTCGTCGTCTGAAGGAGTAATCATTCCGTCTACAAATTGTATTCCCCTGGGGTATGCCTCATCTGATGCAAGTGCAATATAGAAAACAAACTGAACTTTATCCCCCGAATTGAGGAAGAGTTCAGGCCAGTCAATCATTATTCCTGAATCATCATATCCACGGATATTAGAAAAACCACGACCTTTACGGAAACCAGAATCCCAGGGCATGTGATGAAGTTCGTCGATATTTCCCAAAGTGATAAAACTGACTGGGGTAGTATCTAAACCGTCAAAAACAAACTGGCAGGATGTAGAACCATTGGATGAAAGAATCGCCCTCTCGGCATGCATTTCTTCGCCTGTAAAACGGGTTTCATTACGAATTCGCAGCCCCTTTTCTGTCTTAAAATGAATTGAAGAGGATTCTCCGCACACAGTATCAAAAATTCCGCGCAAGGCAACTTTATGAGGAGTAAGACTTTCATTCAGCAAGTGCAGTTTAACCTTAATGATATCTTCACCTTCATTCTGTATCGTAGAAATCAGGGAGAAATCAGCTACAAAACGGATACGATTTTGCAGGCGGTAATTCATCAAAACACCATTCTCCGTGCGTCTGCCTTCTTTTTGAACTGATTTTGATTTTAAAAGATCAAATTCCTTTTCGTCAGTCTTAATTAAAAATCCAGTCGTGCTGAATAAATCAGACATGGCTAAAACCGGGGTTTCCGAACCTTTTTTTGATTTCGAAAAAATATTAAAAGTGCCGACTTTACCGAAAAACTCCAGTCTGAGATTCTTTCCTTCCAGAACTGAAAAAACTTCATTGTGATAGCGCAAATCCAGTGCTTCATCCAGTTTTTCGTCAGCGGCTACTGAAAAGGCATGAAAAAAAGAGAATGCAAAACATATAAATGTGAGTAATTTTTTCATTTGGAGTCATCCTCAGTCTGATTATCTAGAATGTACTGGAGCTGTTTCGCTTTTTGCTTTAAAGACTGTATTTCCGACTCGTAGGACACCTCTGATGGATTTTTCTCAACAGAAGTCCCCGACTCGCTTCCATTCTGTTTTGGTTTTGCCGGAGCAGAAGGAGAAGAACCATTCTTAAGCTGGGCTTCAAGTTCTGCTATGCGTCTCTGAGCCTCGATAAGGGATTGCTTTACCCCACTTTCATCTTCAAGAGCATAAATTCTAAGCTGCCGTTCATATTCTTCACGGGTTGAAAGATTTTCTTCGCCGATAACTTTTAGAAGATAAAGGAGTTTTTCTTCACGACCACGACGCTCAATTAAATCAAGCTTGTACTGAGCCAAAGGAGCTTTTTCGCAGGCAGGATAATCGCCTGTAACCCGTTCGTACAATGCCCTGGCAGGGTCAAAATTGTATTCATCATAAAAACATTCTGCCAGCCAGAATAAAGCCAGCGGATAAAGCTCGCTTTCGGGACTTTGATGACAAAAATCAGCAAGAAAAAGAATTGCATCCTCGTTGCGAGCCAGAAGATGGAGGAGACGACCGTTCTGATATTTTATATATTCCCCATATTGACTCAATGGAAAATGAGAAAGGAATTTTTCGCAGTCTTCCTGAGCCTGTCTGTATTCGCCTGCATAAGCTTCGCTTTTGATGAGCATAAACATATTTTCTTCGGTAGCATATTTTGGCGAAGCTACGACCTTTTTCAGGAAGAAAATTGCAGAAGTCCAGTCACCATTTTTGTAGGCTTCAGCCCCCTGCTTTAGATTTGCATTTGAGGAATCAGAAATACCTGCCCTAGAAATCGACTGAGGAATAACAATCATTATTGAGAAAAGTGAAAAAAAAGCAATCAGAAAGAATCTTCTGCTCAAGCTATTTCTCCCATTTTAGTTTTCCACTAAAAAATGACGAGCCTGAAACCAGTATATCAGCCCCGGCCTGTGAAATTTCGGAAGCATTTTTTTCGTTTACGCCACCATCCACAGAAATCTTGAATGACAAATTATTTTCTTCGCGGATTTTTTTAAGTTCCCGGATTTTTTCGATTGAATAAGGAATAAAACTCTGGCCGCCGTAACCAGGATTCACACTCATGACAAGAACAAGATCCACCAGCGGCAAAACCTGTGAAAGGAAGGAAACTGGCGTAGACGGCACGATTGAAATACCGCATTTTTTGCCGGAATCTTTAATATGATTGATAAGCCTGTCCATATGAACAGTAGACTCATAGTGGAAAGTAATCCAATCGGCCCCAGCTTCGATGAATGAATCGACCATCAGCTCTGGTTTTTCAACCATTAGATGAACATCGAAGGGAAGTTCCGTAAGTTTGCGGATAGATTTTATTATCGGCTGCCCATAGCTTATCGGCGGAACAAAATGACCGTCCATAACATCGATATGGATAATACTGCCGCCGTCATTTTCGATTTTTTTAACTGCGGAAGCTAAATTTGAGAAATCTGCCGAAAGCAAAGAAGGTGCCAGCAAAGTGTTTTTCATTATATACTATAATAACAAATGGAAGAAATATTGTAAACATTTTAAAAATTAATGTATTTACAGAAAAAAGTCTTGACATAATTTTAAAAAGGCTTTATAAATCTTGCTCCCATTTTAATTTTTTAAGTTTTTCTTGACTAAAATCTCCATTTTTATAATAATGAAACCATACTATGGGTATGAAGAGCGATGAAGAATTAAAAAAAGCGTGTCAGTTTCTTGAAGAAGCCAAGCCTGTACAGGCTAAAGAACTTCTCACCAGACTGCTTGAATACGATTTTGACAATTCCGACATCAACTTTATTCTGTGGTGCTGTTCCTATTGGATTGATTACATTCAGAACGTTTCAAGAATGGATCCCTACGAAAGAGGCGATGGCTTGATTGCTCGATGGAAGTCATTCCGGCAGGATTACGAAAAGCTGGATTACATTTATCAGAAAGCCGTTTATGCTCTTCAAAAAGGTGTTTTTTCGCTGGCACTTGAGTCTTACGAAAAATGCAAAGACGAAGGAAATCAGGCTCAAAGAGCGGATTTGTTCCGCAAAAAAGGGCTTTGCTACAAAAAGCTTGGCAAATACGAAATGGCACTTAATCTTCTTTCTGATGCATATAGTATTTCGCCACAATCCGCCGTAATTTTAGCTGATATGGCGGACTGTCTTGCCCTCTGCGGAGAAGAAAAAAACGCAAAAGTTTTGTTCCGCGAGGCTTTCTTTACAGATGCTCAAAAAGTTGAGATAGAATTTCTTGACTCAGAGCTTATCTGCTATCTTATCAGGCAGGTAAAAGAAAAGGGATATACAGGCGCTGTGCTTCAGGAATGGATTCCTGTTTACGGAGTCCTCTATGGAGTGTTTAACGTAAAGCGTGAACTCCGCACACAAGAGGCGGGGCGGCTCAGACAGGAGATATTCGCCAGGGAAAACGAAATCAAGGATCCGTCAAATGATTCCAAGATTTTAATTCCGCGGCTTATCAACATGTATTTCTGGCTTATCGACCATTATGCCCGAACAAACGAAAGCAGGGATAAAATCAATGAGTGCCTGCTTCAGATTCGAGTGCACGATGAAAATATATATCGAATGTATACAAAATAGCCGTTTTGCTTTCTTGTATAACCCATAACAAAGAACTTTTTTATTTTAGGAGTATAATATGTCAAAAGAGCTCGTAGAACAGGTACAGGCAAAACTCAAAGAAGACACCTGGACCCGCGCAACCATCAGTAATTACACAAAAAATGATCTGGTTGAGCTTACAACAATCGTAGAGAAAGCAAAAAACGAAAACTGCATCGATGAAATCAAGGAGATTTGCGATGAGCAGCTTTCTCACACAAAAGACAGCATTACGGCTCTTTATATTTCGGGTATACTCGGCTTAAAGAGAGGTTCTCTCGATAATTCTGCACTGGAAACTCTCGTTGACATTTTCCAGAATAACCATAAAGAGCCTATCGTCGTCTACATGTGCGAAACAATTCTTGCAGACGACAAATCAAACAGATTTGCACTCAGAACACTCGCTTCAAACTATGAGCAGGCCGGAAATGCAGAAGTATGGTCAATCTACGAAAAAATCGTAAAGGTTGATTTTTCAGAAGCTGAAATCGCAAAAAAACTCGCTGATCACTATGCTGCAGATGGCGAAACTGATAAGGCAAACGAGTATTACAAAAAAGCCCTTCTCCGCTTTGTAAACAATAAAAACATCAATGCTGCAAACGAAATCTGGTCTAAACTTGTTGCTGCTATTCCAGAAGAAATTGATTTCTTCCTCCTTGTACAGCGAAAAATCGCAAAATCAATCAGTGCTGATAAGTCAGCAATCATGATGCAGGAGCTCTACAACTGGTACAAAGATAATAAAAAATGGGATACAGCAATCGATATTCTCAAGTTAAACCTTACAATTGACCCTAAAGATCCTTGGGCACGCCGAGAAATCGCAGACTGCTACGCTCAGAAATATGCAAATCACAGCCATGTAGAAGAATACATCCGCTCTTCTGACCTTACTCAGAGTTACCGAAATGTATTTGAAGCTATCAGTGACTTCGAAAAGCATATTTCATTTGACGCAAGAAGTTTTGTCTATCACCGTACATGGGGCGTTGGCGTAATCACAAAAGTAGAGCACGACACCCTCACAATCAATTTTGGAAAAGCCGGCAAAAAAGAAATCTCTCTCAAAATGGCTGTCAGCGCACTTCAACCACTTAAACGCGACCATATTTGGGTTATCAAGGCTACAGTCGGTTCAAAATCATCACAATTCAAAACAAAAGAAGAACTGGCAAAAGAAATCAAGTCAAACAAAGAGTGGGCTCTTAAAACCATCATTAAAAGTTTTGACAACAACTGTGACTTCAAGAAAATCAAGGCAGAGCTGGTTCCATCCATTCTCACAACAAGCGAATGGACAAGCTGGAACTCTGGCGCAAAGAAAATTCTTGAAGAAAACTCAATTTTCGGCGTAAATCCAAATAATATCAATGAATACACAGTTCGCGAACGGGCAATTACCCCAGAAGAAAAATATTCTAACGAATTTAAAGCTCAAAAAGCATTCTTTGCACGAATTGATATTCTCTACAAATTTATTGAGGATGATACAACAGATAAAGAAAGCGAACTCCTTGCAGATATGTTCAGCTACTTCACAGGATTCCTTAAATCATTCAATGAAGTTGACGAACAGGTTATCGCTTCATATCTCGTAGTAAAAGAAGTCGGTATTGAAGTACCAAGTCTTGCATTCCAGTGCAAATATACATTTGAGCAGTTTTATAACGAGCTTTCATCTCCGAAAGACATGTATACAATTCTCAAAGGCTCAAAGAAAGGTGATTTGCGCGCTTCATTCCTCGAATCTGTTAAAATGCTTCCAAATTGGGAAGATGAATATATCAAAATGTTCCCTGCAGTTCTCAAAAAGGAAGTTCTTGCAGCAATCATCAATGCAGGACACACTGACAAAGTTCAGAAGCTTGTAACAGACGCTTTCGAAGACTTCCGCGCTTACAGAGATGTAATTCTCTTCCTCTTTGATGAATGTAGCGAAGAAGACTGGTTTAAGGAAGCCGCAGTTCCTTTCCAGAAGCAACTTATTGCAATTGTCAATATCATTTCACAATGCTTCCGCGAAATCGACAACCATGTTGATTCGACAGAAAACAAAAAAATCATCAAAAACGCTTGCAAAATGCTCTTCGATAAAGACAACAATAAGTATGCAGCTTTCATGCTTTCATGCGATATCGATCAGATGGGTCATATGTACACTCTTGTTGATGATATTTCAGAACTCGATGGAGTTATCAAAACTCAGCTCCGTAATAAAATTCTCGAAAAGTATCCGGACTACAAATTCCACACAACCGAAGAAAAATCTTCTGCTCCGAAGGGAATGCTGGTCACTGCGAAAAAGCTCGAAGAAAAACGCAATCTCGTGGAAAAGATGCAGGATGTGGATATCCCTGCAATCGCAAAAGAAGTTGCAGAAGCAAAGGAAAAGGGCGACTTGAAAGAAAACGCCGAGTATATTGCTGCAAAAGAAGCTCAGCACAAACTTGGAAACGACCTCAAACGCCTTCAGGAAGAACTTGCACGAGCTGTCGTATTCGACCCAACAACAGCAACTTCTTCACTTGTTTCTTTCGGAACAAAAGTTACTTTGCTGGACAAAGCATCTGGCAAAGAAGAAGTTTACACAATTCTTGGTCCGTGGGAATCAGATCCTGCTAACGGTGTAATCTCTTACATGTCTCCGTTCGGAAACGCAATTCTCGACCATAAAGTTGGTGACGAACTTTCATTCACAATTAACGAACACAAATACAACTTTGAAGTCAAAAAGATTGTAATCGCCAAACTGTAAAACATGGGGCTGTCCAATAAGTTCAAAAAGTGTCATTTTCGGGCTTGACCCGAAAATCCATTTAATTGCAATACAAGAGATTGCCGTGTCTAAGCAAGGGCGATAAGCAATGCCCTTGAGCACGGCAATGACTCATACTTATTGGACAGCCACTTTTTTTTTCTTTTTCCATATTTTCCTTTTAAAGTTTCTTTTTTCATTTTCTCTTTTTAGTGGTATAATGAAAAGGATGATACACCTTCTCTATGATGGTGGTCTGTCTGATTCATCAGTTTCAGCGGCTATCATTTCCATATCAATTATTCTCATGTCAGGCTTTCTGATGACCCGGATTACGAAAAGGTTGCGGCTGCCCAATGTAACGGCTTATATCGTGGCAGGAATTCTCATCGGCCCATACTGCCTTAATCTTATTCCAAAAACAATTATTACCAGCACAAGCTTTCTATCGGACATTGCACTCGCATTCATTGCATTCAGTACCGGTCAATTTTTACGTCTTGATGTGCTCAAAAAAAACGGCTGGAAAGTCCTCGTAGTCACACTCTCAGAAGCAATACTCGCCTCTTTTTTGATCTTTATCCTCACATTCTTTATCCTTCACCTGAAGCTTTCATTTTCCATTGTACTTTCGGCCCTTGCCGCAACAACAGCACCGGCTTCCACAATGATGACTATCAGGCAGACAGGCGCTAAAGGAGACTTTGTAGAGACACTTTTACAGGTTGTCGCTCTGGATAATATAGTAGGACTCATGGCATACAGCGTGGCCATTTCCATCGCCCTTCATTCTTCCACAGGCGAATCATTTTCTCTTTGGAGAATATTCACTCCAATTCTCACAAATGCTCTGGTTCTTTTTTTAGGTGGAGTTTTCGGCGTAGTTCTGGCCCTTATGGTAAAGCCCAAAACCCGCTCAAGCGACAACAGGCTTATCATCTCAGTCGCCCTTCTATTTGCCTTCTGCGGAATCTGTACGATTTTTGAGATTTCTCCCCTTCTCGGCTGTATGTCCATGGGAACGATCTACATCAATATGACTGATGACGACAAGCTTTTCAAGCAGCTCAATTATTTTTCTCCGCCATTTCTGCTCATGTTCTTCGTCCGTTCAGGAATGAGTTTTGATTTGACAGCCCTTGTGAATACCAGCGGTGCAATCGGCTCTTTCCCCCTGCTATTAATCGGAATCCTTTATTTTATAATCCGTATAATCGGAAAATACGCAGGTGCATTCTTAGGCTGTCTTGCTGTCAAAAAGAAGAAAGAAACCAGAAATTATCTTGGGCTTGCTCTTATTCCACAGGCAGGAGTCGCAATCGGTCTTGCAGCTTTGGGAGCGCGAACTCTGGGCGGAGAGACCGGCAATGCCTTAGAAACGATAATTCTTGCTTCCAGCGTACTTTATGAACTTATTGGACCAGCGTCAGCAAAACTCTCGCTGTATCTCTCTAAATCTTACTCAACGAAACTTGAGGATTTGGTTCAGGTTAGCGAAAAAACGGATGACGGCAAGGAAAAATCACAGCTTGAACTTTTAATCGACCGAATCCAGAAAATTCAGAAAGAACTTCCCGCACACACAATAAATGAAGCTGAGGAAGCCTTTACCGAAGCCGCAGAAAACAGCAACACCGCTTTCTGGGGCGAAGTTCAAAAGCAAAATTTCAAGGAAGTTGTCCGAAAAAGGAGAAAATCATGATTACAGACCCTATCGCAAATTTACTGGGCAGCTGGTCAATGCAACTTAACGGCTGTTCAATTTTTTTCAGAATAGCAGCCTCAGTCCTTTTATCCGCACTCATCGGGTGGGAACGATCTAGCAAACGACACTCTGCAGGCTTTCGAACTTTCATGATAGTAACGCTCTCGGGAACAGTTGTCATGTTGATTGACCTATACCTGAACAGTATTTTCGGCGGTCAGTTTTTTCTGCTTTCAGCCCTGACAATTGTTTCCGCGGCACGAATCGCCACTAGAACCCTTTTTTTTACCTCCAGAAACCAAATCATGGGACTTACAACCGCAGTTTCGCTATGGGGAAGTTGTATTCTAGGTCTTACAATTGGAGCAGGTCTTTACACAATTACAGCAATAACTTTTTTCACCATGCTGCTTTGTCTTTCAAAGCTTCCGGCTTTGGAGTTTTACCTTAAAAATCGCTCAAATCACTTTGAAATCCACCTTGAGCTGAAAAACAGCCTAAACCTGCAGAATTTCGTAACAACAATCAGAAAACTGGGGCTTACAATCGACGCAATCGAAATGAATCCTGCTTACGCAAATTCAGGATTAAGTGTCTATTCAATTGCCATTACTATTTCAAACGAAGAACTAAAAAAATACAAAACACACAAAGAAATCATCGATGCCCTTTCAACTCTGGACTACATCTATCATATCGAAGAAATTTAGGGCGAGGATTTCTCTGGCTGCCGCCCTTCCGGCCTTCGCCAGGCGCTCATAGGGGGCAGGCCCCTA
>CAMVJE010000034.1 GCA_947167745.1 uncultured Treponema sp. | reverse complement strand
AGCCTTTGTAAAGTTCAGAATTTGCGATAGTTCCGGTAATTGCCGTTGCCGCAGCCGAAGCAGGGCTCATCAAGTGAACCATGCCGCCTTTACCCATTCGACCGTTGAAGTTGCGGTTTGTGGTTGAGGCACAGACTTCGCCCTCAGCGAGAACGCCGTTTGACATACCCAAGCAAGCGCCGCAAGTCGGGTTAGTTACGCAGAATCCTGCATCAAGGAAAATATCGATGATTCCCTCGTCCACAGCCATCTTGTAGATTTTCGGTGTAGCAGGCGAAACGATACCTCGAACACCGTCTGCAAGTTTGTGTCCTTTGAGGACTTTTGCGGCAATGCGGAGGTCAGAGATTCGGCCGTTAGTGCATGAACCGATGTAAACCTGGTCAACCTTTGTGCCTTTCATCTCAGAGATTTTCTTAATCTGGTCTGGCTTGTAGTTGATAGTGCAGACAGGCTCCAGGTTTGACAGATCCTCTGTGATTACTTTTTCGTAAACAGCATCGTCATCGTCACGCCATTTTGCGTAATCAGCGATTGCATCTTCCTTTGATTTGTACTCGTCTTTGATGAATTCCCAGAGATAATCGACAGTCTTTGCATCCGGGAAACAGATTCCGCTTGTGCCGCCTGCTTCGATTGCCATGTTACAAAGAGTCATTCGCTCTTCCATATCCATGTTGTCAACGACTGGGCCTGTGAACTCGATTACGCAGTTTGTTGCACCGTTAACGCCGATTTTTCCGATAAGGTGAAGGATAACGTCTTTTGCGTAAACGCCTTCCTTAAGTTTACCATTCAAAATGAATTTGATTGATTTTGGCTCTCGGAATGAGCAAACGCCCTTAAGGATTCCGACCTCAAGGTCAGTTGTTCCGACACCAGCGGCAAAAGCACCGAATGCTCCGTGCGTACAAGTGTGGCTGTCACCCATGATTACAGTGTAGCCCGGGCGGACAAAACCTTTTTCCGGGAAAATGGCATGGCATACGCCGTTTGCTCCGATATCAAAGAAGTCCTTGATATTGTTTCGGCGAGCCCAATCACGCAAAATCTTTGACTGAGTTGCAGTCTTGCTGTCTTTTGAAGGAGTTACATGGTCGATTACGGCCTTGATTTTTGTCGGGTCAAAAACCCTGTCCTTGCCACGCTCAACCAAATCGTTGATTGCAACAGGTGTCGTGATTTCGTGACAGAAAACACGATCAAGTTTTAGAACATAAGTTCCTGGAAAAGGAGTGTCAACCAAATGTGACTCAAAAATCTTTTGGGCGATAGTTTTTCCCATTTTTTTATACCTCTTTATAAATGTCGTGCCGAAAAAATCAGCATCTTTAATTTACTACATTAACTGGCTTTCCTGCCACGAATGCTTTGATATTCCCGATTGCGACGTCAAGCAAGCGAAGCCTGGTTTCTTTTGGAGCCCAAGCCAAATGGGGCGTAATAAGGCAGTTGGGAGCCTTGTAAAGGGGATTATCCTTATTCATAGGCTCTTCCAAAAGTACATCTGTGGCATAGCCCGCTATTTTTTTTGAATCAAGAGCAGCCCTTACATCTTTTTCGTTAATCATGCCGCCACGAGCAGTGTTTATGAGAATTGCGGAAGGTTTCATAAGAGAAAGAGTATTTTCATTAACCAGCTCCATTGTTTCTGGAGTAAGGGGGGCATGAAGGGAAAGAAAATCCGATTTCCTGAATAAGTCTTCAAGTGAAACAGAAGAAATCTCTGAGATTTTTGATGAAGGGAGGGCAAGACATGACAATCCTTTTTTGAAAGAGTCTTCAGAATGGGCGCATACGATTACTTTCATACCAAAAGCAAGTGCAATTTCTGCGACCTTCTGACCGATATGACCAAAACCAAAAATACCTAATGTTTTACCTGAAAGTTCTGTGAGCGGAGAAAGCCAATAGCAGAAATCGGGATTGGAAATCCATTTTCCATCGTGCACAGAAGATGAATGTTCTGCGACAAGATTTGCAAAATGAAGGATAAACGCAAAGACATGCTGGGCAACAGCATTTGTACTGTAAGAAGGAATATTTGTAACGATGATATTGTGCTCACGGCAAGCTTTTAAATCAACCACATTGTAGCCTGTAGCAAGCACACCGATATAACGAAGTTTGGGACATTTTTCGATTATTTCGCTTGTTATTCGGACTTTATTTAAAAGAATTATTTCGCTGTTACCGATTCGTTCGGCAACGAGTTCTTGAGGAGAACGATCATATAATGTAAATTCACTTGCAAGAGCCTTTACTTCATCCCAAGAAAGATCACCAGGATTGAGACCGTGCCCGTCAAGAACCGTTATTTTCATATAAATGCCGTTTAGCCTAAAACCGCAATTCCTGTAGACGAGATAGCGGCATTGATGGCATCTTCAATACCACCTACACCTTCATCAAAATCTACAAGGACTTGTGATTTATCAGGATTTGCATTGCAGCTTGTGACTCCTGCTACAGCTTTTACAGCAGCATCCACTTTAGCGGCTACATCAGGGTCGAACATGCCGTCAACATAAATTTTTTTCTGCATTTATGATTACTCCAAATTGCGTGATAGCTTATTATAAACAGAAAGTCGGAAAATTTCAATAAAAATAATCTTAAGTCGTTTTATTCCGCAATTTTTTTACCATTTCCCTGTGTCTCTGCTAAAGTTTTTCCCAATTGACCACAAGCTCCACCGATTTCCCGTCCTCGTCGTGTTCTTAGCGTTACATTAATCCCCGCTTTCTCAAGATGATGGACAAAATTCTTGCATTCCTTTGCGCTGGGCTCACTGAATTCAAGCCCTTCAACAGGATTCCATGGAATTAAATTTACATGCACATCAAGCCCTCTGGCAAAATTTATCATGTTAGTCGCACTTTCAATGCTGGTATTAGTATCATGGAGTAAAGCCGCTTCAAGAGTAACACGCTTTCCAGTTTTTTGGGCAAAATAGTCTATTGCCTTCCGTAATTCAGGAAGTGGATTTGTACGGCAGATTGGCATGAGTTTTTCACGAAGCGCATTATCAGCCGTGGTAAGGGAAACAGCCAGTCGAATCTGAGGCCCGTTATCAGCCAGATCATAAATTCCTTTTATCACTCCGGAAGTAGAGAGAGTTATGCGACGGCCAGAGAGAGCACGGCCTTCTTTATTCGTGAGTATTGCGATTGCCTTACGGACATTCTCAAGGTTCATCATCGGCTCGCCCATACCCATAAAAACGATGTTGTCAAGAGTTTTAGCAAGGCCAGCATCGCGAACATGTTTTTCAAGGGCCAGAAACTGCTCGACGATTTCACTTGCAGTTAAATTCCTGGCAAGCCCCAAATGACCTGTCTGACAGAAAGCGCAATTCATGGCGCAACCTACCTGACAAGAGACACAAGCCGTCTTACGCTCTTCCCGGTCAGTAAGAAGAACTGTTTCAACAGCCAAACCATCTGAAAGAGTAATCTGCAATTTTATAGTGCCGTCTGAATCTCGGAGAACTTTCGAAACTGTAGTGGAGCGAAGTAGGGCTTTCTCTGAAAGCTGGTCACGCAAATCTTTGGAAAGGTTTGTCATCTCTTCAAAAGACTCTACTCCCTTTCCAATCCACTGAAAAATCTGTTTACCTCTGAAAGCCTGCTTAAACGAAAGAGCTTGGCATATTTCTTCAGGCAAAAGCCCGGTTAAAACTGTTTTATTGTCCATATTCTATATATGATACAAGAAAACAAAAAAATTATATAGACTCTCTTTCAAGACGATTAAGCATGTCTGAAATCAAAGGAGAACGAACTCCATAGCGGGAAACACTTTGTAAAGTCTCGATAGCTTTCGCCTTTTGATTGAGCTTAATGTAACAATCTGACAAATCAATGTAGAATCTGAAATTACGGGGATCTCCCTTAATAAGCCCCTTGAGTCTTTCTGCAGCTTCTTCATATCGACCTTCACCTTTACAAATGAGGGCAAGTCCAAGAGCAGCATAGACATCAAATTCAATATCCATGGCTTTTGTGTAATATTCTGCTGCTGTTTTATAGTCACCAGTATTACGATATGCGTCTCCTGCACGGGTAAGAATTACCTTATTATCAGGATCCATTTCAAGGATTTTGTTCCAATACTCGATAGAACGGAACTGCTGATTCATACCACGATAGCAGTCTGCAAGACCGAAAAGAGCATAAAAATTATCAGGTTCCTTTTGCAAAGCACGCTCAAAATAAACTACGCCTTTTTCAAAAGTCTTTAATTTACGATGGCAGTTTCCAATAGAAGTAAGAACGCGAATATCAACAAAATCTTCGTTTTTTTCAAGCATTCGGGTCCAATAATACAATGCATCACGATATTCTTTAAAATCATAATGAAGGTGGCCAAGACCAATTAAAGCATAAGAATTATCTTCTTCCATATCAAGAACAGAAAGATACAAATCCTTTGATTTTTTAAAGTCACGAATTTTTCGATAAGCATCTGCAACACGGGTAAGAACTGTAATATTTCGGTCATCATGAAGCAAATACTGTTCCCAAATATCAATAGCCTTGTGATACTGATTTAGAGCTTTATAGCAGTCAGCAAGGCCAAAAAGGGCATAATTGTTGCCTGGATGATGATTCAAACAATTCTGATAAAAGTCATGCGCCTCTCGGAAATGACCTTGTTTTCGTTCACAATCGCCGAGGCCAACCAAAGCATAGTTATTATTTTCTTCGATTTTAAGGATTTTGTTAAATGCCTCTTTTGCTTCATCAATTCGATTATCTTTTATCAGTTGATAGCCTTGCTTTGAAAGATTAGAAATCTCATCGGATACGTTTCCATCTTCGGATGCGAAATCATCCATTGGCTGAGGAATTTCAAATTCCTTAAATAACTCGTCACTCATAATTTTGACCTCACGTTTTTTAATTATTAATTATTATTGAAATTACAGCAGCTATCTTTTCACATACCGCTTCTGACTTTGCCTTGTTATTAGCCAAATGGTAATACTTTAGTGCATCCAGAAAACGATTCTGCTTATGGTAAAGGTCTCCAATTCGAGCAAGCCCGTCAGAATACCCCGTTGTAATAAAAATTCGACACGCAGCATCGTACTTGCCTTCATTAAAGAGCACATTTCCTTTGCGATTTAGAACAGCTTTTTGTTCTGAAGTAAGGCCTTTGACAGGTCTATCAGTTACCTTGATAAAGCCATCAGGAATACTATGAGCAGAGAGAGTACTTTTTAACTTATTTTCATCCAACTTTTTTACCTGTTAAGATAATTACTAACTTAATGCTATCACTTTTTGATTAAAAGTCAAGCATTAAATGAAATAAAATTTAAGATTATTTTTTTATTTGTCTAATTTTCAGATGGAGAATAAAAATTTACAATCGAACGGCCATAAACTCTTTTATCTGTAAGTTTTAATGAAGCAATTTCTTCAGGAAGAGCGTCTTCTTCTGGAAAATGAATCATTACAAGGCCACCTTCTTTTACCAGTGAGCGTTTTTCGATAATTTTCAGTAATTCGAGACGATATTTATAGGGGAAGGGTGGATCTAAAAAAATATAATCAAAAGTATCCTTGCACCGTTTTAAAAATAATTCAACAGCCATAAAATGACAGCCGATTTTAACACCCAGTTCTTTTTCGGTTATTGAAACATTTTCAAGGACCTGCTTTATTTTGATCTTATCCTTTTCACAAAGCTGAACCTCACTTGCCCCTCTGGAAACTGCTTCAATTGCAATTGTTCCACTTCCAGAAAACAAATCCAGCCATGATTTGCCGTCTAAATCACCTAAAATTGCAAAAACGGACTCCCTCATTCTGTCCATTGCAGGCCTGATTATTCCGTCAGGACATTTTATAACCCTGCCTTTCAGTTTTCCACCAGTAATCCGCATTATTTTCCTCTTTTATATTATGAATTAGGATTTAAAGACCAATAAGTGATATTATGGGGAAGCCTTTTATTTTCACGGGCATAATCATAAGCCGTTTTTCCCGTAGCAGCTTCAATCAAGTATTTAGATGCGCCATTTTTTAAAAGCCATTCAATCAGGACAGTATTTTTCCCAATCTGGCAGGCAAGCATAAGTGGTGTTTTACCATCAAAAGGAACATTCAGTGGTACTTTTTTATCGATAAAGGCTTGCAGAGCTTCTGGAGAGTTCATATTAGATATTCCATAGGCAAAAGCCCCTCTAACTTCATCAGAATCTGGAGAATAAGTCTCAAGGAGTACCGAAATCACAGCAGGATTTCCTGCATAACCAGCTCCAAGCATAAGAGCTGAAATTCCATAATTATTTTTAAGTTCATAATTGGCTCCCTTATACAAGAGGAGTTTAGTCACATCAGGATTATTCTGATAGCGCGCAGCATACATCAAGGCGGTCCATCCCTCTTCGTCCTTTGCATTTACATCAGCACCAGAATAGATGAGGTTTTCAATAAGTGCAATATCACCGTTCTTTGCAGCATACATAAGTTTTGTTCGGCCAGCTGAATCTTTTTTCGACGCATCCACGATGTATTTTCTGGCAGCTTCTTCTGCGGCGATTAAAGAGGGTGGAATTTCTATAGCGGCATATTTATCATTTGCATAATCATAAAGATAAATACTTTCGGTAACTACCATGGGAGAATCCAATGCCCCCAAATTCATAAGTGACTTTTTTTCATTTGGAATAACTGCTTCTGGAACTGGTTCAACTTCTGCAACCTCAACAACTTCTTCAACCGGGAGTTCGCCTTCTACTGTCTCAGAGTCAGTATCGTCTTCTGCAAGTTCAATTATTTCCTCAGCAGGAGATTCTGGAAGAGGTTCCTCTGCATACATTTTCAGCAAAGCAAGGACATCTTCACTTATACTTTCGTTTTTGCGGGCATAGTCAAAACATGTAAGCCCCTGTTCATCCCTATGCAGGATTCGTTTTTCCTTTTTGGAATCAGAACGGGCACCTGTAAAAAGAACATTTTCAATTGCATTTATATCAGTTTCGTACTGACAGGCATACATAAAAGCGGATACACCATCTTTATTCGTAGAATCAGGAGAAATATCAGCCTTATGTAAGAGCAAATCTACAATATCATTTCCCCGGGCATTTTTTAGGGCCGCCATGAGAAGATTCTCTTTTTCGTCATTTCTTGTAAAATTTCTAAGTGAATAATCAGTCGCAATTAAATGTCGAACTTTATCTGGAGTGTCTGTCTCTATAACTAAAAAAGCATCATCTATCCACGGTGAGGCATGAATAAAAGAAAGAGAAAAAATTAAAAAGAGGGCAGAAGACAAATTCTTCATTATGATAAAGTATAATCCGCTTTCAATTAAAATTCAAACCAGCTTCCCTCTGTTGTAAGATACCAGTCTGCAAGAACATTGTTTAGAGTGGGGTTATACCAGCTGATTGATCCGTCACGATTCAGGACAACCATTTTATCCTGATTCATCACTGTCTTTATCGGCATAGAAGCTGAGCGCCTGTATAATAATGTTCGTCTTGTTGAAAGATTGTATGAGCGCACCTGACTTTTTCCAATATTTGCAAAAAGGAAATTACCTGACAGAGAAGCAAAAGCCTCGCTATCTTCATCAGTAAGCGAAATTAAATTTCGGGAAGATTTTGTCTGCGGTTTGTAAGCAAAAATTGATGTAGTGAGTTTTTTCGTCTGTGAATTCGTATAGATAGTAACGCCATAAAATTCATTACTGCTCTGTGCCGGGTCAAAACAAAGAGAGTAGGCAACATTACCTTTCATTGAAAGAGGAACTGTTTCCTGTGTATTCACATTTACATATATCAATGGAACGTTTGGCGATGTTCCACTAGATTTAGCAACATATAAATCCGTTTCTGTAAATAAAACTGCATCCTGAATGCTTGTTCCCTGATACAATTGTCGTTTTTTTGAAGTTTTAATATCAAAAACATTTACAAAAGAATTTGACTCAACATCAATCAAACGGTCACCGTAAAGTTTGAGAACCTGTATAGTTCCTGCAGGAGTGAAAAGCTGCTGAATTCGTCCGCTTGTTAATTCAAGTAAAACTACAGCTTTTTTAGAATCTTTTGACCAGAGAATTATATTATCTCCGTACGAAATTAAATTCGTATATCCAGAATTTGTAGCTTTCTTTTCAATTGCACGATTATCATAGGATGATTTGAAAATCGAAGCAGGGGTAAGAAAATAAAAATTGTCTCCTACAGAAGCAACATCATAAATTCTTTCATACATTTTATCAGTCAGGGAAAGCTGGACATCAACCCGTTCAGCTTGTGCATAATCAAATTTGTAAAGATTTCCAAGATTTGTACCGGCAAAAATTTCATTACCGGCAAAAGTTGCACAAACTATTGCCTCACCAGATTTTAAACCACTGAAGGTTCTCATAAGCTCTGGGGCTATGACATTTTTATTTCTATCATTTGCAACACGAAAAACCTTAAACTGCCTGTTTTCAGTGATTATATAATATAAATCCCGAAATGAATTTGAACCGATGAGAACAGGGCTGTTATTAGGATTTATAGGAAAACGGCCCACAGTGCTACCAATTCCAAGAATCACCAGCAGTTCGTTTCCACGGATTCCAGCTCCAAAACGACTGTTACTGAACATACAAAACTGAGTCAAATCATACTCAGTATTAAATTTTTCTTTTAGTTCGCCGGTCTGCAAATTGTAATATGTAAGGCTGCCTCTAGGAGAATAAGTAATAACAGTCTTTTCTGTGTCAGAAGTCTGAACATAGTTCACAACTCCAGTATTTTCTTTGATTTTATTACGGATTACAGCTCCACTACTTGAATTAAGAAAAAAAGCTCCGCTCACGCTCGCCGTGCCACAAATAATGTATGTACCTTTTGCAGAATAAGAAAGACTTGTAAGCGAGTCCGAAAATCTAAAAGCAAATTTGCGGGTGAAAGTCTTCCAGTTCCAGACAGAAACCCGATTTAATGAAGCTCCGTCACTTTCGTAAACCGCAATTTCATTTCCATTTGGACTTCGGGCAATCATTTTAATAGGCAGGTCAGAAATCTGATAATGCTCTCCCATACCGTCTTCAGTCCATTTGATCAAAAATCCGTCATTTCCTGCTGAAAAAACAGAGCCGTCAGAATTCTCAAGGTAAGCCACATTTGAAACCGCACCTGAATGAGATTGATTTGAGATATGCGATTGAGAGAAAATCAGGAATGAAGAATTAAAAATTAGAAATGAAAATATAAAGGACGCAATGTGATTTTTCCAAAGAAAAAAATTAAAGATTTGTGAAAACTTTTTTACAAACACATTATTTTGCATTTAACAGCTCCGAAAAATAATGAAAATCCCCGCTAAGAGCCAGCATAAAAAGACCAGCTATAAGGGCAATTCCTGCATATTGTACAACATTTCTCACTTTTGGGGAAACCTTAAGACCAAAAATCGCCTCAATAAGAGATGTAAGCACAAGGAATCCGTCAAGAATCGGAATCGGAAGAAGATTCATGATAAAAAGCGATACACTTATTAAAGCCATGAAATTCAAAACAGATACAATTCCGTTTCTGAAACTCTCATGAAAGCCTGATTTTGCAACGTTTCCGAGCATTGAAGTTATTCCGGCCGGACCGCGAACTGATTCAGAAGCCTTTACTTCCCCCTTAAAAAGCATTGCAATTCCCTTAAATGAAAGCTTTATTACCTTAAAAGTCTCAAAAAAACCACGAGCAAGAGCCGGAAAAAACGAATATTTTTTTGCTTCTTTTCTGACTAATGTATCTTCATCCGAAACACTCATAATACCGATTTTTCCAGCACCTGATTTTTCATCCATATCAGTATGAACAGTAAACTCCAGTTCTGTTCCATTTCTGTCAACAATTACCTGAATATCTTCGTCCGCATGAGCAGAAACTTCTTCAACCAAATCGTCAAAAATATTAATTTCGCATTGATTTATCCGGATTATTTTATCTCCGCTCAATATTCCTGCATCTTTTGCAGGAGAATGAAGTTCCGGATACTCTTCAGTTGCGAGTCTTACAGTATTTCCGAGGTAAATTTCCGTATATCCTGTAATCGCAATCACAAAAAAGGCAAAAACTGAAAAAAGAAAATTAAAAAAAGGCCCGGCAAAACCGATAAAAGCGCGTAAAATTGCCTTCACCCCGTAGAATGAATCCCGCTCCACGGCAGTATTTTCATTGTAAAATTCTTCAAAATCCTGCTCACCCTTCATGGCACAGTAACCGCCGAAGGGGAGAAGGGAAATACGCCAGTCAGTGCCATGCCATTCTTTATGAAGGAGAACCGGCCCCATGCCGATTGAAAAAGCCTCAACTTTTACCCCGGAGAGACGGGAAGCCGTAAAATGCCCCAGCTCATGAATAAAAACGAGAAAACCAAGAAAAATAATTCCGATAATGATTGTCATAAGATTTAATTAGACGCTGATACACGCGGATAGACGCAGATAAAAAAATCCGCGTTCATCGGCCTTCATCTGCGTCAAAACTTCTTTGCCATTTCCCGAGCCAGCCTGTCTGCCTCAAAGACATCGCTTAAATCCCGCGGGATTTTACTCCAGTCCGAGCCGTGGAGAACATTTGCCACCATTTCGCCGATTTGCAAGAAGCCGATTTTGCCGTCGATAAAGGCCTGAACCGCAATTTCATTTGTCGCATTGAAAACAATGGGATAAGAGCCGCCTTTTTCAGCAGACTCAAAGGCAAGGGCCAGCATGGGAAAATCATCCATACGGGGCTTTTCAAAAGTGAGGGTGCGTTTTCCGTCGGCGGTGTCGGTTAAGTCAAATGGCTTCATAAAATCGCTTTTTACTTCCGGCCAGTCCAAAGCCTGCAAAATAGGATGCTTCATGTCTGGCTCAGAAAACTGTCCGTACACGATTCCGTCCTTTGTGCGCACCAGGGAGTGAATCACGCTTTGTGGATGAACTACGACCTGAACCTGGCTGGCTTTTACATCAAAAAGACGGACAGCCTCAATCACTTCAAGTCCCTTGTTGCCGAGAGTGGCCGAATCAATCGTAATTTTTACGCCCATATCCCATGTAGGATGCTTGAGGGCGTCAGCGACTGTGACCGAAGCGAGTTTTTCCCTGGGGAAAGTACGGAAGGGGCCGCCGCTCGCCGTAATTATGATTTTATCAATATTTTCTTTTTTGCACTGGTGGATAAGGGTAAAAATCGCCGAATGCTCAGAGTCCACGGGAAGAATCCGGGAGCCGCTTTTTTTTGCCGCCTCAAACATCAGGGGGCCTGCCATAACCACAGTCTCTTTGTTGGCCAGGGCTAAATCAAGTCCTGCCTCAAGAACCGTCATGCTGGGAAGAAGACCCGCGCTCCCTGCGATTCCGTTTACAACGATGTCAGGCTTTGTCTCGTCAAGAAGCCGCTTGATTCCGTCGATTCCATCAGTTTTCGTAAGTGAAGAAGGGCAGGAGAATTCTTTAGAAAGGGCTTCAAGCTCAGCCTTTTTTGAATTTGCCGTTAAACCGCAACAGACAAAACGATCGCGTTGATTACGCAGAATATCAAGGGTACTGCCACCGATTGAACCGGTAGCGCCGAGAACAAGAATTTTTTTCATAGCCTAGAACAAGAAATTGATTCCAAAATAGTAAACAGGAGCGACAAAAACAATACTGTCAATAGAATCAAGAACTCCACCGCGACCAGGAATTATAGTACCAGAATCTTTAATTTCAACTGAGCGTTTTATTACTGATTCAGCCAAATCCCCGATGATTGAAACAAAAGCAACAAAAAAACTAAAAACAAGAACTTTGCAGAGTGAACCGGTGAAAACATTATGGAAAAACTTCCATGCAATAAAGCCTGTCAAAAGGGTACCGGCAAAACCGCCGATAAAACCAGCGATAGACTTGTTAGGACTTGCTTTAATAAAACCTTTATTGTTCTTACCAAAAAGATTCCCAAACAGCCAGGCTATAGAGTCACACATGCAGACCATGAGAAAGAAGAAGGCAATAAATTCCCGGGAATGCGGATGAATCGTCATACGGGATACAAAACTCGGCAAATATCCGGTATAAAAAATTATAAAAGTGGATGTAAGTAAATGAGAAACTGAATTCTCAAAAGATTCTGCGGTTAAGACCTCAAAAGCCATGCATATAAGAATGACAAAAACAAAAGCATAATTTACAAAAGAAACATCAAATTCAAAGAAAGCACAAACAGCAGAAAGAAAGACAAGAATAACCGAAGAAACTATTACAAGCGGGCGATTCTGAAGCGAAAATTTATTTGAAATGAGATGGTAAAGTTCAGCAGCCCCAAAGAGTGAAGCAAGAAAAATCAGCACATGAAGTGCAATATGATGAAACTGATTAAACCAAACAAGACAAATAACTAAAGGCAGTCCAATAAAAAAGACGAGCAGCCTTTGCACAACTTTATTCATAATCTCCACCATTACGAATTCGGAACTGCACCGAACCGTCTGTTTCTCTGCTGGAATTTTTCAATATCAGCAAAGAACTCATTTTCATTATAATCCGGCCAGAGCGTATCTGTAAAGATAAATTCTGCATAAGCACATTGCCAGAGCAAGAAATTACTCAGACGCTCTTCGCCACCCGTTCGAATCATAAGATCCACAGGGGGAAGTGAAGGAATATCTAGTGATTTTGAAACCACCTCTTCATTTATATTTTCGGCAGTTACGCCGTTTTCGACAATTTTTTTGATTCCCCGAACAATTTCATCCCGGCTACCATAATTAATTGCAAGTACGCAGGTAGTACCAGTAAAATGCTCTGTATCTTTTTTTGCGTTAAGAATTTCTGTCTGAACATCGGCAGGTAAACCGCTCAAATCACCAATATGATCGACTTTGATTCCATTTTTTTTGTAAAATTCAAATTCGGCGCGCAAGTGACCTTTAATAAGGGACATCAAATAACCGACTTCTTCCTGAGCGCGCTTCCAATTTTCGGTTGAGAAAGTGTAGAGAGTGACATATTTAATTCCGAGTTTTGCCGCAGCAGCCACAATTTTTTTTGCGCTTGACAAACCTTCCTTGTGACCAGCAGTCCGCGGCAAGCCTCGTTTTTTTGCCCAGCGACCGTTACCATCCATAATGATTGCAATATGTTCCGGAAGGCCACGGGCAATTATTTCTTCATAATTCATGAATTAAGCCATGATTTCCTTTTCTTTGGCGTCACAGACAGCCTGAATGTCTGCAATATATTTATCAGTGAGTTTTTGAAGGTCATCAGTCTCTTTTTTGAGCTGATCTTCGGTAATCTCACCAGCTTTCTGCTGCTTTTTAAGGTCGTCGTTTCCATCACGGCGAATATTTCGGATTGTTGTTTTGTAATTTTCACCTACCGATTTAGCCTGTTTTGCCAATTCCTTGCGTCGGTCTGCGGTGAGGGCAGGGATAGCGATTCGAATCACTTTTCCATCATTTGAAGGGTTCAAACCCAAATCAGCAAGAAGAATTGCTTTTTCAATCTCTGTAATCAAAGATTTGTCAAACGGAGAAATAACTACTGTGCGTGCCTCAGGAATAGAAATCTGTGCAACCTGATTGAGAGGAGACTTATTTCCATAATAATCAACACGAACTTTGTCAAAAAGTGAGGCAGATGCTCGGCCAGTTCGAATTGTATTCATCTCATTTTTGAGCCCCTCAATCGTTTTATCCATCTTAGATTTTGCGTCAAATGCCATACTAATTCCTCCGTTTTTATGCGCCATTTATTTTAACTGCCGCTGTTCCGCAGTTCGCTATACGCTCATTGCCAAAAGGCAACACCTTCGGTGCCGCTCCATAGCGGTGCGCATTAATATTTATTCAAGAAAAAAAGCGGCTGGTTTTAGCCAAACCGCTTTTGTTTTCCGGAAATTTTATTTTCCGAGAATGTAAAGAGCGACTTTTTTGAATGAAAGTTTAGCTCCTGCTTCTTTTGAAACCTGTTCAAGTTTCTTAGCAACAGAAACCTTGTCGTCTTTTACGAACATCTGGTCAACAAAGCAGATTTCAGCAAGATGCTTGTTGATTTTGCCCTGAAGAATACCAGCTTTAACATTCTCTGGTTTTGAAGCCATTTTTTCGTCCTGAGCCATCTGAGCCTGGAAGATTTCTTTCTGCTCATCGATGTAGCTCTGAGGAACTTCTTCTTTTGTTGTGTAAGCAGGTGTGAATGCAGCCAAGTGCAAGCAGCAGTCTTTTGCAAAAACTTTTACAGATTCTGCATCTGAGCCTTCAACAACTACAACAGCACCTGTCTTGAAGTCTGAGTGAACATAAGTTGCGCTTGCAGAACCAGCCGGAACATCGATAACTTCGAGGCGGCGGAGAGACATGTTCTCACGGATTTTTGTAGCAAGCTCAAGAACCAAGTCCTCAAGCTCTTTCTCGACTTTTGTATATCCTTTTGAGAATACAAGATCAAGGATTTTTTCGCCAAGGGCGATAAAGTCTGCATTTTTTGCAACGAAGTCTGTTTCGCATGTAACTTCAGCGACAGCAATTTTATTTCCGTTCTGGCGGATGAAAATGCGTCCTTCTGAAGTAGCGCGCTCAGCTCGTTTTGCTACTGCAGCCAATCCCTTTTCTTTGAGGATTTTCTCTGCCTCAGCAGCGTCTCCGTTAGCTTCTGTGAGTGCTTTCTTACACTCCATCATGCCTGCGCCTGTTTTTTCGCGCAATGCTTTTACATCGCTAGCAGTAATTGCCATTTTTAACTCCAATTATTTGATTTTTGATTCGTCGATTTCGTCGTCGTCATCTTCATCTACATCGTCTTTTTTGACATCTTCCTCAGTAGGAGTGTAGTTTGAATAATCAACGATTT